>JBBRGO010000103.1:0-10647 GCA_038224055.1 Actinomycetales bacterium | reverse complement strand
GGGCTACACCACCCGTCTCGTCGACCTCGACACGCCCGTCGGCGAGAGCCTCTGAGTCGGCCCCGTCGGCGGGTCGGGACCACCCGACCGGCCCGACCGGCCAGCAGCACCTCGACCGACCCAGTGAAGGGGACCACGACGTGAAGACCATCGGCGACCTCGGGGACCTGCGCGGTAAGCGCGTCCTCGTCCGCTCCGACCTCAACGTGCCGCTCGACGGCACGACGATCACCGACGACGGCCGGATCAGGGCGTCGGCGCCCACCATCGCCGCGCTCGCGGGCAAGGGTGCGCGCGTCGTCGTGTGCGCCCACCTCGGCCGTCCCAAGGGCACGCCCGAGGCGAAGTACTCCCTCGCCCCCGTCGCGGCCCGGCTCGGGGAGGTCCTCGGCACGCCGGTGGCCTTCGCCGAGGACACCGTCGGACCGGCCGCCAGGGCGGCCGTCGCCGCGCTCGGTGACGGGGACGTCCTCGTCGTCGAGAACCTCCGCTTCAACGAGGGGGAGACGGCCAAGACCGAGGAGGGACGTGCGGAGTTCGCCGCCGCGCTGGCCTCGCTCGCCGACGTGTTCGTCTCCGACGGCTTCGGGGTCGTGCACCGCAAGCAGGCGTCCGTCTACGACGTGCCGCGCATCCTGCCCCATGCGACGGGGGACCTCGTCGCCACCGAGGTGGACGTGTTGCGCCGGCTCACGGCCGAGCCGGAGCGTCCGTATGCCGTGGTGCTCGGGGGCGCGAAGGTCTCCGACAAGCTCGGCGTCATCGGCAACCTGCTCGGCACGGCCGACCGGCTCCTCATCGGGGGCGGCATGGTCTTCACCTTCCTCGCGGCCCAGGGCCACGAGGTCGGCACGAGCCTGCTCGAGGCCGACCAGATCGACACCGTCAAGGGCTACCTCGCGCAGGCGGAGCAGCTGGGTGTCGAGATCGTCCTGCCCGTCGACATCGTCGCCGCGACCTCGTTCAGCGCCGACGCGGCGCACGACGTCGTCCAGGCGGACGAGATCCCGGCCGACCGGATGGGTCTCGACATCGGCCCGCGGTCGTGCACGCTCTTCGCGGAGAAGCTCTCCGACTGCCGCACCGTCTTCTGGAACGGCCCGATGGGAGCGTTCGAGATGGAGCCCTACGCCGCCGGGACGAAGGCGCTGGCGCAGGCCCTCGTCGACGTGACCAGCCGGGGCGCCCTCACCGTGGTCGGTGGCGGTGACTCCGCGGCCGCCGTGCGCCAGCTCGGTTTCGCCGACACCGACTTCGGCCACATCTCCACCGGCGGCGGGGCCAGCCTCGAGTACCTCGAGGGCAAGGCGCTGCCCGGACTGACCGTGCTCGACGAGGAGGACCCGTCCTGATGGCCCGAGACAAGAACCAGCCCCGGACCACAGGCGGCCGCGTGCCGCTCATGGCCGGCAACTGGAAGATGAACCTGGACCACCTCCAGGGCACCCACCTCATCCAGAAGCTCGACTGGACCCTCCGCGACGCCAAGCACGACCACGCGGCCGTCGAGGTGGCCGTCCTGCCGCCCTTCACCGACCTGCGGTCGGTGCAGACCCTCGTCGAGGGGGACAAGCTCGACCTGCGGTACGGGGCGCAGGACCTGTCCCCGCACCCGTCGGGCGCCTACACCGGCGACATCTCCGGCGCCTTCCTCGCCAAGCTCGGCTGCACCTACGTCGCGGTCGGGCACAGCGAGCGGCGTGAGGGTCACGCCGAGACCGACGAGGTCGTCGCCGCGAAGGTCAGGGCGGCCTACGCCCATGGCCTCACCCCGATCCTCTGCTGCGGCGAGGGCCTCGACGTCCGCAAGGAGGGCCGGCAGGTCGAGCACGTCGTCGCCCAGCTGCGCGCTGCGCTCGACGGGGTGACGAAGGAGCAGGTTGCCTCGATCGTCATCGCCTACGAGCCGATCTGGGCCATCGGCACCGGTGAGGTCGCGACGCCCGAGGACGCCCAGGAGGTCTGTGCGGCCATCCGCACCCTGCTCGCGGAGCTCTACAGCGGCGACATCGCCGACGGGATCCGTGTCCTCTACGGCGGAAGCGTCAAGTCCGGCAACGTCGCGTCGATCATGGCCAAGGAGGACGTCGACGGCGCCCTCGTCGGCGGGGCCTCGATCGATCCAGCGGAGTTCGCCTCGATCTGTCGCTACCGCGACCACCTCGCGACGAGCTGAACGACTGAGGCCCGATCGCCTGGATCGTCCGGGACGCGCGTCCGCCTCCGGGCGTGCGTTCGGCCGTGCGTTCGGTCGTTCCGGGTGCGGGCAGGTATCCTTGCCCGAGCCGAGGCCCGCGCGCTCTCCCGGAGGGTTCCGGGTGAGGCGGGTCGGACCACCCGGCCGAACCACCCCCGACAAGATGGAGTGACCACGTGGATGCGGTGCGCATCGTGCTTCAGGCCCTGCTGGTGCTGGCCAGCCTGGTCCTGACGCTGTTCATCCTGCTGCACAAGGGCAAGGGCGGTGGGATGTCCGACATGTTCGGTGGTGGGATGTCCACCTCGCTCGGCGGCTCGTCCGTGGCAGAGCGCAACCTCGACCGGTTCACCGTCGCCGTCGCCGTCGTCTGGGCCACCTCCATCGTCGGTCTGGGCCTGTTGGCCCGTTTCGTCAGCTGAAAGGACCACATCATGGCTAGTGGCAACGCGATCCGAGGAAGCCGAGTCGGCGCCGGACCGATGGGCGAGGCCGAGCGCGGAGACGCCGCTCCCCGCGTGCACGTCCCCTACTGGTGCGCCAACGGGCACGAGACCCGTCCAAGCTTCGCCGAGGAGCCCGGCATGGTGCTTCCCGTGACGTGGGACTGCCCGCGGTGCGGCCTCCCCGCGGGGCAGGACCAGGCCAACCCTCCGGCTGCGCCGAAGGTCGAGCCCTACAAGACTCACCTCGCCTACGTGAAGGAGCGCCGCAGCGATGCCGACGGCGCCGCCATCCTCGACGAGGCCCTGTCGACCCTTCGCGGCCGTGGCCTGATCCAGTAGGGACCGGTGCGCGACCCGACGGAGCCCGCGACCCCTCGAGGGGTCACGGGCTCCGTCGCGTGGTCGGTCGCCGGATCCGTGGTCCGAGGCTCAGCCGTCGGCCGGGAGCCGCGCTGCGGCATCCGCGTCGAGCAGCCAGCGGGTGGCCTCGCTGCCGCGTGGGCCCGACGCGGGGACGTCCCAGCGGTCCGCCTCCGGCGCGAGGGCGGCGGCCACCGCCTTGGCCTTGTCCGCACCGGCCACGACGAACCACACCTCGCGGGTGCGCTCGAGGCACTCGAAGGTGAGCGAGACACGGTCCGGCGGGGGCTTGGGGGAGTCGTGCACCGCGACGGCGATCGCATCCGTCGTGCGCTGGGCGGGGTGGTGCGGGAAGAGGGACGCGACGTGCCCGTCAGGGCCCACCCCGAGGAGCACGACGTCGAAGGAACCGGAGCCGTCCTCGCGCACGAGCGCCCCGTACGCCTCGGCGCTCTCCTCGACCGACGCGCACGTGTCCGGCCCGGCGACGCGGTGCACGCGGGACGGGTCGAGCCCGAAACCCGAGAGTCCGGCCTCGTCGTTCTGGGAGTCGTTGCGGTCGGGGTCCCCAGCAGCCAGGTAGCGCTCGTCGCCCCACCAGATGTCCACCCGGCTCCAGTCGACCCGGTCCCGGTCGGGCCGCTCGCACAGCGCCGCGACGAGGGCCGAGCCCATCGACCCGCCCGTGAGCACGAGGTGGCAGCGACCACGGGCGGCGAGGGCCGCTTCGGTCGCACCGAGGAGACGCTCGGCGATGGCTGCCGCCAGCCGAGCCTTGTCGGGCGCGACCGTGACCTCCGGAGCCGGAGCGGGGGCAGGGGTCACGACGTCTCCCGCGTGGCGCTGATCGTCCGGGCCTCGCTCTTCGTCGCTGCGGCCTTCTTGGAGGCGGCCTTGCGGGGGGAGGACCTGGTCGCCGCCTTCTTGCGCGCCGCCTCACGCTCGGCGGCCGCCTCCTTCTCCCGAGGGGTGCGCTTGCCGGCAAGCTTGCGCGCCGTCGCGGAGTGGACCTGTCCGGTGTCGGCGTGCTCCGGTGCGGGCGGCGCCGTGATCATCGCGGACGCCTCCTTGGCCGAGTCGTCGCGACCGAGACGGGCGGCCAGACGCTTGGACGCCTCGGGGTCCGGGGCCGTGCCGGCCTTGGCGGCCGCCGCGGCAGTGAGCCGGACCGGCCCGAGGTGGTCCATCCCCTTGAGCAGCGCGTCCGCGTACGTGTCGTCGGGATCGAGCCGCCGCAGCTCGTCGGAGAGGCACTCCGGGAGCTCGCGGCGGGGGAGGCTGATCCTCCGGTCGGGCTGACCGGCCTGCGAGAGCGTGGCGACGATGTCGCCCGGACGGACGAGGTCGATCGGTCCGCTCTTGCGCTCGAGGCGGACCGAGCTGATCCCCGAGCCGCGCGGCGTCGAGACCCGGCGGACCGGGACCTTGAGCCGGTTGCACAGCCACGCGGCCAGCAGCTCCGACGACGGGGAGTCGGGGGCCCCGCTGACCACGGCTCCCGTGATCGCCTCGTAGGGCGGCTGGTCGAGGGCCGCCGCGATCAGGCCGCGCCACAGCGTGATCCGCGTCCACGAGAGGTCGGTGTCACCGGGCGCGTAGGTCGCCGCGCGCTTCTTGAGCATGAGCCGCGGGTTGCGGTGCTGGGCCGCGTCGGTGATCCGGCGCTGGGCCATCGCCCCGATGGGGTCGTTGGCCACGTCCCCGGGCGCCTCACCGGGCCACCAGGCCACGATGGGGGAGTCGGGCAGCAGCAGGGGGACCACGACGCTCGGCCCGTGACCTGCGAGGGGTCCGTAGAGCCGCAGCACGACGATCTCGCTCGCCCCGGCGTCGCCGCCGAGCCGGATCTGGGCGTCGAGGCGGTTCCTGCCGCGACGGTCGCCGGAGATGACGACGATGATGCGGCAGGGGTGCTGCCGGCTCGCGTGGTTGGCGACGTCGATCGCCTCTCCCGCGTCGGTGTCCTCCACGACGACGACGAGGGTGAGCACGCGGCCGAGCGCCATCGCCCCGACCTCGTTGCGCAACCGGACCAGGGTCTTGCTGATCCGGGTCGTCGTGGTGTCGGTCAGGTCCCTGATCACGGCATCCTCCAGGTTCGTCCGTCGCGTTCGAGCATCTCGTCGGCGCCCTTGGGCCCCCACGTGCCGGCGGTGTAGCTCTCCGGCTTGCCCGCCTTGGACCAGTGCCGGATGAGCGGGTCGAGGATGCGCCAGGACAGCTCGACCTCCTCGTGCCGGGGGAACAGCGGCGGGTCACCGAGCAGGACGTCGAGGATGAGCCGCTCGTAGGCCTCGGGGGAGGCCTCCGTGAAGGAGGAGCCGTAGCCGAAGTCCATCGTCACGTCACGGACCTCCATCTGCGCACCCGGCACCTTCGACCCGAAGCGCAGGGTGATGCCCTCGTCGGGCTGGACCCGGATGACGATGGCGTTCTGCCCCAGCTCCTCGGTCGCGGTGTGCTCGAAGGGCAGGTGCGGGGCCTTCTTGAAGACCACGGCGATCTCGGTCACCCGCTTGCCGAGACGTTTGCCGGTGCGGAGGTAGAAGGGCACACCGGCCCAGCGACGGGTGTCCACCTCCAGGGCGACCGCAGCGAAGGTCTCGGTCGTCGACGAGGCATCGACCCCGTCCTCGTCGAGGTAGCCCACGACCTCCTCGGCGCCCTGCCACCCAGCGGCATACTGCCCGCGTGCGGCGCCTCGGTCGAGGTCTGCCGGCAGTCGGACGGCCGAGAGGATCTTCTCCTTCTCTCCGCGAAGGTCCTTGGCGTCGAAGGAGACCGGCTCCTCCATCGCCGTCAGCGCGAGGAGCTGGAGGAGGTGGTTCTGGATGACGTCGCGGGCGGCACCGATGCCGTCGTAGTAGCCGGCCCGGCCGCCGATCCCGATGTCCTCGGCCATCGTGATCTGCACGTGGTCGACGTAGTTCGCGTTCCAGACCGGCTCGAAGAGCTGGTTGGCGAACCGGAGCGCCAGCAGGTTCTGGACGGTCTCCTTGCCGAGGTAGTGGTCGATCCGGAAGACGGAGTCCGCCGGGAAGACCTGCTCGACGATCGCGTTGAGCTCCTGGGCACTCTTGAGGTCGTGGCCGAAGGGCTTCTCGATGATGACCCGTCGCCAGCTGTCGCCGTCCGCGTGGGTGAGCCCGCAGCGCTCGAGCTGCTGGCAGACCGTGGCGAAGAAGCTCGGGGGGACGGACAGGTAGAAGGCGTGGTTCCCGCCGGTCCCGCGGTCCTCGTCGAGCTCCCGGACCGTCTGCGCCAGCAGGTCGAAGGCGTCCGGGTCGTCGAAGGTGCCGGGCACGAAGCGGAAGCCCTCCGAGAGGTTGCGCCAGACGTCCTCGCTGAAGGGGGTCCGGGCATACTGCTTCACGGCGTCGTGGACCACCTGACCGAAGTCCTGCGTGGCCCAGTCGCGTCGGGCGAAACCGATGAGCGAGAAGCCGGGCGGCAGCAGCCCCCGGTTGGCGAGGTCGTAGATCGCCGGCATGAGCTTCTTGCGGGCCAGGTCACCGGTCACCCCGAAGAGGACGAGGCCGCACGGGCCCGCGATGCGGGGCAGGCGTCGGTCGGAGACATCGCGGAGCGGATTGACGCCGTGCGCGACCCGGGCGGGGCTCACCGGCACCCGCCCGCGGGCGGGGGGGACAGGAGGCAGCGGTGTCCGACGGGACGGGTCATGCCTTCGCCTTGTCCATCTCGGCCGTGACGCCGTCGAGCAGCTCGCCCCAGGCCTTCTCGAACTTGTCGACTCCCTCGTCCTCGAGGAGCTCGACGACCTCGGAGTAGGAGATGCCCTGGCTGTCGAGGTCGTCGAGCACCGTGCTCGCCTCGGCGTAGCCCGACGTGATCGTGTCGCCGGTGACCTCGCCGTGGTCGGCGGTCGCCTCGAGGGTCTTCTCCGGCATCGTGTTGACGACGCCGGGCGCGACGAGCTCGGTGACGTAGAGCGTGTCGGGGTAGGCCGGGTCCTTGACCCCGGTCGAGGCCCACAGCGGGCGCTGGGCGTTCGCGCCCTCGTCGGCGAGGCTCTTCCACCGAGGAGTCGAGAAGACCTCCTCGAAAGCCTGGTAGGCGAGCCGCGCGTTCGCGACGCCGGCCTTGCCCTTGAGGGCCTTGGCCTCGTCGGTGCCCATCGCGTCGAGGCGCTTGTCGATCTCGGAGTCGACGCGGGAGACGAAGAAGGAGGCGACGGAGTGGATCGTCTTGAGGTCCTTGCCCGCCGCGTGCGCCTTCTCGAGGCCGTCGAGGTAGGCGTTCATCACGGCGCGGTAGCGCTCGAGCGAGAAGATGAGCGTGACGTTGACGCTGATGCCCTCGGCGATCGTGGCCGTGATGGCCGGCAGGCCGGCCTTGGTGGCAGGGATCTTGATGAGGACGTTCGGGCGGTCGACGGCGGCATACAGCTGCTTGGCCTGCTCGGTCGTCGCGTCGCTGTCGTGGGCGAGACGGGGGTCGACCTCGATCGAGACGCGTCCGTCGACGCCACCCTCCGACTCGTAGAGCGGCAGGAAGATATCGCAGGCCTCACGCACGTCCGACGTGGTCAGCTCGAACACGACCTCCTCGACCGACTTGCCGGCGCGGGTGAGCCCGGTGAGGTCCTCGTTGTAGCGGTCCCCCTTGGAGAGGGCGGCCTGGAAGATCGACGGGTTGCTCGTGAGCCCGACGACGTTGCGCTCCTTGACGAGGTCCGCGATCTTGCCGGTCTCGAGGAGCTCACGCGACAGGTCGTCGAGCCAGATGGAGACCCCGGCGTCGGAGAGGGCCTGGGTGTTCGGGTTGCTCGTGGTCATCGGGATTCACTTTCCCTTGGTCGTGGTGGCGGGCTTCGTGGCGGCGCTGCCCCTGGTGCTCACGTCGGTGTCGCCGCTCTCGTCCCGCTTGCGCGGGTTGGTCTCGGTGATGCCGGGTGCACGGGTGGTGGCACCGGCCGCCTTGACGGAGTCCTTGGCGGCCTTGACGACGGCATCCACGGTGATGCCGAACTCGCGGTAGAGCGTCTGGTAGTCGGCGGAGGCGCCGAAGTGCTCGAGGCTGATGGTGCGCCCCGCGTCGCCGACGATGTCGTGCCACCCCATCGAGACACCCGCCTCGACGCTGACCCGGGCGCGGACCGCCGGCGGCAGGACCTTGTCCTGGTAGGCCCGCGTCTGCTTCTCGAACCACTCCCGGCACGGCATGGAGACGACGCGCGTCGAGAGCTTGGCCTTCTCGAGGCGCTCGGCGGCCTCGACGGCGAGCTGGACCTCCGAGCCGGTGGCGACGAGCACGACGTCCGGGCTGCCGGGGTTCGACTCCTGGACGAGGACGTAGGCGCCCTTCGCGACGCCGGACGCCTTGCCGTACTTCTTGCGGTCCCACGTCGGCACCGGCTGGCGGGTCAGGGCCAGGGCGGCGGGTCCGTCCTGCTTGCGGAGGATCTCCCCCCAGGCGACGGCCGTCTCGTTGGCGTCCGCCGGGCGGATGACGTCGAGACCGGGGATGGCGCGCAGGGCGGCGAGGTGCTCGACCGGCTGGTGGGTCGGGCCGTCCTCGCCGAGACCGATGGAGTCGTGCGTCCACACGTACGTGACGGGGAGCTGCTGGATCGCGGCGAGCCGCACTGCCGGTCGCATGTAGTCGGAGAAGACGAGGAAGGTCCCGCCGTAGGGGCGGGTCATTCCCTCGAGCGCGATCCCGTTGAGGATCATGCCCATGCCGTTCTCACGGATGCCGAAGTGGAGGGTGCGACCGAAGGGTCCGCCCTTCCACGTCGACGTCTGCTTGGAGGTCGGGATGAAGGACGGCTCGCCCTCCATCGTCGTGTTGTTGGACTCGGCGAGGTCGGCGGAGCCGCCCCAGAGCTCGGGCATCACGTCGGCGAGGGCGGTGAGGACCTTGCCGGAGGCGGCGCGGGTGGCGACGCCCTTCTCGTCGGCGGGGAAGGTCGGCAGCGCCTTGGCGAGGCCGGCGGGGGGCTCACCGGCGACGACACGGTCGAGGAAGGCGGCGCGCTCGGGGTTGGCCTTACGCCATGCCTTGTAACCGGTGTTCCACTCGCGGTGGGCGGCCTTGCCGCGCTTGACGACGTCGCGCGCGTGCTTGAGGACGGCGGGCTCGACGGCGAAGGTCTTCGTCGGGTCGAAGCCCAGCAGCTCCTTCGTCCCCGCGATCTCCTCGTCGCCGAGCGCGGAGCCGTGCGACTTGCCGGTGTTCTGCTTCGTCGGGGCCGGCCACGCGATGATCGTGTGGAGGACGACGAGGGTCGGCTTGTCGGTGACCTTCTCGCCGGACCTGACTGCGGCGAGGAGCGCGTCGACGTCCTCGACGTAGGTGGCCCCGTCGGCGTCCTGGCGCCAGTCGACGTCGACGACGTGCCAGCCGTATGCCGTGAAGCGGGCGGCGACGTCCTCGCTGAAGGCGATGTCGGTGTCGTCCTCGATCGAGATCTGGTTCGCGTCGTAGACGAGGGTGAGGTTGCCGAGCTCCTGGTGGGCGGCGAGAGCGCACGCCTCGTGGCTGACGCCCTCCTGCATGTCCCCGTCGGAGGCGATGACGTACACGTGGTGGTCGAAGGGGCTCGTCCCCGGCTTTGCCTCGGGGTCGAGCAGGCCGCGCTGGCGGCGCTGGGCCATCGCCATGCCGACGGCGGAGGCGAGGCCGGAGCCGAGCGGACCGGTCGTGATCTCGACACCCTTGGTGTGGTGCACCTCGGGGTGGCCCGGGGTCTGCGAGCCCCACGTGCGCAGGGCCCTGAGGTCGTCGAGGGTGAGGCCGTAGCCGGAGAGGTAGAGCTGGATGTACTGGGTCAGGCTCGAGTGGCCACACGACAGGACGAAGCGGTCACGCCCCAGCCACGCCGGGTCGGACGGGTCGTGGGTCATCACGTTCTGGTAGAGCAGATAGGCCAGGGGCGCGAGCGACATCGCCGTGCCGGGGTGGCCGTTGCCCGCCTTCTGCACGGCATCGGCCGCGAGGAGTCGAACGGTGTCGACCGCGCGGACGTCGAGGTCGGTCCACCCCGCCTTCTTCGCGACCGGGAGTGGCAGGGCCGGATCACGCTGCGCCAGCGGACCCTTGCTCTTCGTTGCGCTCGAACGGGTGGTCCTCTTCGCCGGGGTGGCGGTGCTGGTCACGGAACGGTTCTCCTTGGTGCAAAGGGATTCGCGTACGGCCCGAGCCTAGACCTTGGCCAACGGGAGGGGCGCATCGTCCCGGTGGTGGGAACGACCGTTAGACTCGGCTTCGCAATGGTCCGTACCCCGCGTGCGGAGCGAAGAACCAGCGGTGAGGACTTCAGTGACAACGGTGGACCCCCGCGCCGACCTCTCGGCGCTGCACGGTCCCGAGGGCAGCGGAGTCCGGTTCACGCTCGGGCAGTACGTCGCCCTGACGAAGCCGCGCATCATCGAGCTGCTGCTCATCACGACGATCCCCGTCATGTTCCTCGCCGAGGGGGGCGTGCCCTCCCTCGTGCTCGTGCTCACCACGCTCGTCGGGGGGACGCTCTCCGCGGGCGCGGCCAACACGCTCAACTGCTACCTCGACCGCGACATCGACGCCGTCATGCACCGCACGAGCAAGCGGCCGCTCGTGACGGGCACCGTCAGCCCTCGTGGTGCCCTCGTCTTCGGGGTGTCGCTCGCCGTGGTCTCGACGCTG
>JBBRGO010000102.1:0-10698 GCA_038224055.1 Actinomycetales bacterium | reverse complement strand
CGGGGCATGGCCTGCCGGAGGAAGCGCACGTCGAGGGTGCGTCCGCGCAGGTCGAGGGTGGACATCATGGGACAAGTCTAGGAGGCGCCCCGAGCGCTCCCGACCTCGTGTCAGGGTGCGACCGCGCCCGGACCCGTCTGGTCGATGAGCACCGCGGTCTCCCAGGCCCACTGGCGCCACGTGTCGTAGCGACCCGAGCGGCCCCCGTGTCCGGCGGCGAGCTCGGTGCGGAAGATGATCGGCGCCGTGTCGGCCCGGTCGCGCGTCTCGTGCCGTAGCGCCGCCACCCACTTGGCCGGCTCGGTCGCGTAGACCCGGGTGTCCCCGAGGGCCGTCGTGACGAGCAGGGCGGGATGCCGCTGGTCGGTGACGTTCTCGTAGGGGGTGTAGGACTTCATCAGCGCGTAGGCCGCCGGGTCCTCGAGCGGGTTGCCCCACTCCTCCCACTCGATGACCGTGAGTGGCAGGGAGGGGTCGAGGATCGTCGTCAGCGCGTCGACGAAGGGCACCGATGCGTGGACGAAGCGGAACCGGTCGGCCGCGGTGTTGACGAGGACCCCCATGAGCAGGCCCCCGGCCGAGCCACCCTCCGCCGCGAGGCGGTCCGGCGCGACGATGCCCGACGCGATGAGGTGGTCGGCGCAGGCGACGAAGTCGGTGAAGGTGTTCGTCTTGGCCATCAGCTTGCCGTCGTCGTACCAGGGGCGCCCCAGCTCGGAGCCACCACGCACGTGGGCGACGGCGAAGACCCAGCCCCGCTGGAGCAGGGACAGGCGCAGCACGGAGAACCACGGGTCGCTCGGTAGGCCGTAGGACCCATAGCCGTTGAGCAGACCGGGCGCCGTCCCGTCGAGAGGGGTGTCGCGGTGGTGGACGAGCGAGATCGGGACCTCGGTGCCGTCCGGAGCGGTCGCCCACACCTGCGCCTGGACGTAGTCCTCCGGGTCGTGGCCGCCCCGCACCTCCTGCTGCTTGAGGGTCGTCAGGGTCCGGGTGCGCACGTCGTAGTCGCTGATGCTCCGGGGTGACACGAGGGACTCGTGCATGACCTGCACGGTCGGGGTCGTGCTCTCCGGGTTGGACCCGATCGCGACGGTGCCGACCGCCTCGCCGAAGTCGATGTCGTGGCTCTCCCCCAGGCCGGTGGGCGCGGACTCGTCGCGCAGGACGACCCGCACCCGGGTCTGGCCCGCACTTCGCAGCGCGATTGCGAGAAAGTCGTCGAAACCCTCTGCGCCCGTGACGTACTCGTCCTCGTTCGTGACCGACAGCGGTCGCCAGTCGTTCGCGCTCGCGCTCGTCACCGGGGCGACGGCAAGCTCGAAGTTGGGCCGGCCGGCGTTGTGGATGACGAGCAGCTGGTCCCCGAAGGGCTCGACGTCGTACTCCACCCCGGGGCGGCGCTCCGCCACGACCCGGGGCTCGCCGAGCGGGTCCGACGCGTCGAGCAGACGGAACTCCGAGCTCGTCTTGGAGCCGATCGCGATGATGACCCACCGGTCGTCACGCGAGCTGCCGACCCCGACGAAGAAGCGCTCGTCGGGTTCGTCGTGGACGAGCACGTCGGCCGCGGCGTCGGTGCCGAGCTCGTGGCGCCAGACCTGGTGCGGACGCCACGAGTCGTCGACCCGGGTGTAGAACAGGTGGCGTCCGTCGAGGGACCAGGCGAGCGAACCGCCCGTGCGCCGCACCGCCTCGTCGAGCACCTCTCCCGTCGCGATCCGGCGCACCCGCACGTCGTAGCGCTCGTCGCCGACGACGTCGACGGCATACGCGATGAGGTCGCCGTCCGGGGACACCTCGTTGGCACCGACGGAGAAGAAGTCGTGGCCCTGCCCCTCGACGTTCTGGTCGAGCAGGACCTCCTCGCCGACCGGCCCGCGGTCGCCCTCGAGGGCGGGACGCGCGGGGTGGGCCTCGAGCAGCACCCGGGCGTCGACGGCATACTGCTCGCCCTCGACGGTCCGGGAGTAGTACCACCACCGGTCGTGGCGGACGGGGACCGACAGGTCGGTCTCGCGCACCCGGGAGCGGAACTCCTCGTAGATCGTGTCGGCGAGGGACTGGACGTGGGCGGTCTGCGCCGTCGCCCACCGGTTCTCCGCGGCGAGGTGCTCGAGGAACTCCTGGGCGTCCCGCTGCGCCATCCAGGAGTACGGGTCCTCGAGGCGGTCACCGTGGTGTTCACGGACGACGGGCTGACGACGGGCGACGGGCGGCTGGGTGGGCTGCTGGGCGGGCGGCGGTGTGGGCTGCTGGGACACGGGGGTGAGTCTAGGTCGGACGCGCGAGCGCCCCCGGGGCGGTGTGCTCCGGGGGCGCTCGTTCACGTGCGATCGGTCAGCGCGTACGGACGACGACCTGACCCGTGACCCGCTGGGCGCTGCTGTCGTAGACGACGGACCCGGCCTTGTCCCTGACGATGATCCGGACCGTGTCCGAGCGCCCGGAGTCCGTGGCCGTCACCTCGTAGCGGAACCCCGAGGCTCCGTTGACCCTCGCGGCACCGGTGGCCCTCGCCTCGTTGCCGATGACCACGAGGGAGTCGACCGAGGTGCTGAGGACGGCGAACCGAGCGCCGATCACCGAGTAGGCCAGGTGGCCCGTCGTGGCCGTCGCTCCGGCGCGGTGCGAGAAGGCCATGCCGAGCACCCCGAGCCCTCGCGCCGAGGGCGACCCCGGGAAGGCTCCCGCCGGTGACGAGATGAGGCCGGCGGCCGTGACCGTCCCCGACGTGTCGTTGGTGAGGTCCAGGCCCACGAGCACGGGGTCGTGGTCGGAGATCCGGAACTGGGTGGGCGCGTAGAGGCTGTCCACCTGCCCGGCCGACTTGAACTCCGTGTTGTAGTCGAGGATGCCCGGTTCGTCGGCGTTGACGTGCCAGTCCACCACCCCCGTCACCTGACCGGTCATGGCCGCGTTGCCGAGCGCGTGGTCGAGGTAGCCCCACTGCCCGTCGAAGGCGTAGGAGTAGGCCTCGCTGCCGTTGAACTTCTCGATGAGGTTGCGGTAGCCGGCCGCCTCGAGGGTCGTGATCGGGTCCTCCTTGGCGTAGGAGTTGAGGTCACCGAGGATGAGCACGTCGGGGTCGCCCGTGCCCGTCGGGTCGGAGGCGAGCCAGTCGGCGAGCAGCTGTGCGGACCGCACCCGGACCGCGTTGCAGTTGGCCTGCCCGTCACCGGAGTCGGGCTCGGCGCAGGCGCTGCCCTTGCTCTTGAGGTGGTTCGCCGACGCGACGAACGTGCCGCCGGTCGTGTTGTCACGGAACGCCTGCGCAAGCGCCGGGCGGTTGCGCGGGGCGGTGTCCCCACCGTTGACGAACGCCTCGGTGTTGAGGGCCGCTGTCTTCCCGACCGGCGTGACCTCGGCGGGCTTGTAGAGCATGCCGACCTTGATCGCGTCGTTGCCGAGGGCGTCGACCTGTCCGGTGCCGGCGTCCGCGTCGATGAGCGCCCACGTGCCGGCGCCGTCCTTGTCGTTGAGCCGGTCGACGAGGAACTGCTCTGCGCTGGCGGGGCCGTAGCCGTCGTTCTCCATCTCCATGAAGGCGACGACGTCGGCGCCGGTCCCGCTCACCGCAGCGACGGTCTTGCGCCACTGGCGCTCGAACTCGAGGTCCGTGTTGGCGCCCCGGCAGTCGATCGGCGGCCCGGCCACACCGCCGGTGCAGTTCTTGCTCGACGAGTCCAGGGTGTTGAAGAAGTTGAGCAGGTTCATCCCCGCCACCCGGGTCGTGCCGCCGACGGCCGGCGAAGTCGCGGGCCGCGGGTTCGTCGCAGCGAAGTCGACCGGCACGGCGTCCGGCGCGGCCGGGCGGACCCGGTAGGCGTTACCGCTCGCCGCGTTGCCGCCCCACGTGTAGTTGAGCACGCCGGTGAGGCCGGTCACGGTGTCGCCACCGCGGAGGGTGTTCGACGCCGACAGCGGCTGGCCACCGCGCCCGAAGACGATCGGGTCGGCGTTCTGGTCGTTCGTCGTGTCGTCGAGGATGATCGTGCGCAGGTCGTTCTCGGCCTGGAGCGCCGCGGCCGGCGCGCCGGGCGCGACGACGTTGGTGGGCTGCTGGAGACGGCCACCCTGCGAGAGGGTCACCTGCCCGAAGCGGCCGAGCAGGTAGTGCTCCGTGACCGACATCGTCTGCGGGAGCTCGACGAGCATCCCCTCGTAGCGCTCGAGGTAGGTGTCGTTCGCGACGGGGAAGGTGACGTCGGTCGGGGCGACCGTGCCGGTGCCGCACCCGGTGACCGACGACGAGCTGATCTGGGTCTGGCCCTGGTACTCCCCGGCGGTGCCGGAGACCGTGACGACGTCGCCGAGGGCGACGAGGTCGGCGCCGTTGTCGAAGACGAAGATGCCGTCGGAGGTCGCCGCGTTGCCGTCGCCGGTGGCGTCCTGGAGGTAGAAGCCGCGCAGGGTGGGCTGGGGACCCTCGTAGTCGCCGACGACGACGCCGCGGGTGGTGACTGCGCCGGTGACCGCCGCGGTGGCGCCGCTGCCCTGGATCGCGGGGATCGGGGTGACCGATGCGTCGCACGGGTCGGTGAGGGGCACGGAGAAGCCGACGGTGAGGTCCGCGGCCGGGTGGTCCGGCGGGTCCTGCACGTCGACGTCGGAGACGTTTGCGGCGATCACCATGAGGGTGCAGGCGTCGCCGCGGACGAAGTCGGCCGTGGGGTCGAGGCTGAAGGTCGTCGGGCCACCGGTGACGGTGAGCGTCTTGGTGCCGCTCGTCGAGCAGGCGAGCGAGAACGCGGAGGTGGGCGCCGTGACCGGCTCGGAGAAGGTGACGGTGACGACGGCGTCCGTCGCGACGGCGTTGTTGCCGCCCGACGGGTCGGTCGAGGTGACGACCGGGGCGTCGTCGGCCGGGGTGACGGTGCCGGGGTAGGCGCCGAGCCCGTCGAAGGTGTTGGTGGGGAAGCCGTCCCACTCGACCGCGGGGTCGAAGGCGTCGGAGCCGTTGGCGTCGCCCGTGCTGACGCTCGCCTTGCGGCGGATCGTGTTGTCCGCCGTGGAGGCGTCACCCGTGCCCCACTCGGTGCCGGGGTTCAGCCCGATCTGGCCGATGACGTCGACGAGGTCGGCGCCCTTGAGCAGGGCCACAGCATCGTTGCCGTTAAAGTTGACCGAGCCGCTCAGCTGGTCGGCGGCGAGGATGGCCGGGTCGTTGGACGTGTTGCTGTTTCCCAGGACGAAGACGTCCCCCGGGGCGACCGTCCCGGCGAGGTTGATCGGCGTGGCCGTGGTCCCCCCGTTGGAGAAGACCTTGACGTTGTAGCCGCCTGCCCCGAGGTCGACCGCGGCGCTGGTGCCGTTGTAGATCTCGACGGCCTTGTTGTTGCCCGAGCCCTCGACGTACTCGGTGAAGAGCAGGCCGGTCGGCAGCGCCGATGCCGCGGGGGCCCCGGCGACTGCCGGCACCACCCCCAGCGCCACGGCGACCGCGGTGCCCGCGGCCAGCCGTGACAGTACAGAACGCGATGAGTGCATGTGTGTGCTTCCTCCCAGGACCGGGCTCCTCCACGGTCCCCCGTCACCCTAGGTGCGCTGCCGGACAACCGCGCGTCGAAGAATGCGTCCGGGTTTCGACCACTCGGTGGACGGCAGGAGTCCCGGCCGGCCCGGTCAACCCGGCCAGGCCGCGAGGCGCCGGCGGCTCTCGAAGCGGCGCCGCGAGCCGTCGACGGGGTCGTCGAACTCGAGCACGGCCGCGAGCAGCTGGAGCGGCAGCTCAGCCGCGACGGGCTCGCGCTCGACCGGGTAGAGGGGGTCGCCGAGGATGGGGATGCCGAGGCCGGCCAGCTGGCAGCGGAGCTGGTGGGTGCGTCCGGTGCGGGGAGTGAGCCGGTAGCCGCCGCGGTCCCCGGTGCGGGCCTCGAGCGCGATGAGCGTCTCCGCATTGGGGGACGCTCCCGCCACCTCCCGAGCCTGGTGGACGCCGTGCTCCTTGACCAGGTGCGAGCGACGCACGAGCGGGAGAACGAGGTCTCCGCGCACCGGCGCGACCGCGAGGTACTCCTTGTGGGCCAGCCCGGCCGCGAAGACACCATGGTAGGCGCCACGCCACCGCTGCTCCGTCGTGAACATCAGCACCCCCGCCGTCGGGCGGTCGAGTCGGTGCGCCGGGGTGAGGCGGGGCAGACCCGTGAGCACCCTGGTTCGGGCGAGGGCGCTCCCCGCCACGTGCCGGCCCCTCGGCATCGTGGCGATGTCGTGCGGCTTGTCGATGACGACGAGCCGGTCGTCCCGGTGAAGTACCACGATCTCGGGCAGGGCCGCCGCGCGCGTCCCGTCGGACCCGTCAGACGCGTCGGGGCCGTCAGGCAGGTCGCGGTGGGTCCACACGACATCGCGGGGCACGAAGGGCGCGTCGGGCCGCACCGGCCGTCCCGCGGCGTCGACGAACTCCCCCGCGACGAGCTTGTGGTCGACCTCAGCCGCGCTCAGGCCGGCGGCGAGCCGCTCGACGAGGTGGTCACGCAGGGTGGCCCAGTCACCCCCCTGCGGCATCCGGATCCGCTGGGCGTCGACGCCGTGCCGGGGCGGCAGCGGCGAGGGCGGCACGGCTCCCCGGGCCACTGCTCAGGCCCCGACCCTGAGGCGGAGGTCGACGTCGGTGCCGAGGTGGTGGCCGTGAGCCGCAGCGGCACGGTCGAGCAGTGAGCACGCTCGCTTCGACAGCGGCGCGAAGGCCTCGACGTCGATGACGGCGCGACCCCGACTCTCCCGCCGGTGCCACACGCCGCGGACCTCCCCGTCGACGACGAGGGCGGGCCGGAACACCCTGTTGCGGCTCGGCACGACCCGCTCGACATCGGCCGGGTCGAGCACGACCTCGCGGCTCTTGTAGCCGAGGAGGAGCTCGTCCCACTGCGGCAGCAGGTACACGCCCGCCGGGCCGTCCGGCACCGGGTGGGCGTCGGCGTGCCGCAGCCAGGTGACGCCGTCGAGCTCCTCGCGCAGCACGTCGTCGCCGAGCAGGGCGAGGGCCTCCCGGACCAGCCCCAGCGGCTTGAGCAGCCAGCCGGCGAGGTCCTTCTCCGTCACCGGGCCGTGGCCGCGAAGGTAGCGCTCCGCGATGAGGCCGAGACCCTCCTCGCGGGTCGGCGCGTGCGACACCGGGACCCATTCGTCGACGAGCACGAAGCTCGGCTGGCGCCCGATGAGCGGCCCTTGGCACAGCAGTCCGGTCATGCAGTGGTGCGCGACGAGGTGGTAGGCGCGTTGGCCGCCGGGGTCGACCCCGCTCTCTGCGAGCATCGCCAGCAGGTCGGGGCGGCTGACGGGTGCCCGGAGGTGGCTCTCGACGAGGGCGCCGCTCGCCTCGATGTCGCGCTCGGTGATGCCGAGCTGGGCGTAGCGGGTCGCGAGCGCCGTCGAACGGGGCGACGCGAGCAGGCGGCACATCCACCGGACGTCGGAGGCCGGGACCCAGTGGATCGTGCCGCGCATCGGCCAGGTGCGCACGATCTCGCGGGCATGCACCGCCTGCTCGACCTGCGCGCGGGTGATGCCGGAGCGGACACCGAGCGACCAGGCCCCGCTGCCGTACTCCTGCGCCTGGAGGGCGCCGAGGCGCCGCACGACCGAGAGCGCCGTTGCGGGAGATGTCGCCGAACCGAGGGTCGGGTGCAGTCCCTGGGCCGCGAGGCGCTCCCGCCGCAGGCGGCGGCGGTCGGCCTGCCTCACGGACCCGCCACCGTCACGTCGCGCGCCCAGCGGCATACGCCGTCCGCCTGGTCGGTCACGACCGGCTCAGCTGAGGCAGGCCGGCCCGAGCAACGCCTTGAGGTCGCCGAAGAGGGCCGACGTGGCGCTGACCCGGAGCGAGTCGTCGAGGGACATCAGCACGGAGCGACCCGGCTGGGTGAGCTTGACCTGGACCTCCGTCGCGCCCGGGTGCTCCCCGAGGACGCGCTTGAGCCGCTCCGCCACCGCCGGCGTCGCGCGCCCGAGCGGCAGCGGGAGCACGACCGGGCCGCGCGGGCCCTCCTTGATGTCGGGGATCGTCAGCTCCTGCGCGAAGATCGAGATCGAGTCGTCGCGCGCACTCACCCGACCCTTGACGGCACAGACGGTGTCCTGGGCGAGCATCGTCGAGAAGGTCATGTAGGCCGAGGGGAAGAACAGGCACTCGACCGCGCCGTCGAGGTCCTCGACGGTCGCGATCGCCCACAGGTCGCCCTTCTTCGTACGCTTGAGCTGGAGGCTCGTGATCAGCCCCGCCACCGTCACCGGGGTGCCGTCTGGCTTGCCGTCCTCCCCGTGCAGCGACGCGATCGGGGTGTCGGCGTGGGTTGCGAGGATGTGCTCGATGCCGAAGAGGGGGTGGTCGGAGACGTAGAGACCGAGCATCTCCCGCTCGAAGGAGAGCAGGGTCGCCTTGTCCCACTCGCCCGACGGCACCGCCGGGAGGCCGTCGAACGCACCGGGACCACCGGCGTCGGCATCGGCACCGGGCTCGTCGCCGAAGCTGGCGAAGAGGCTGTCCTGCCCGATCGCCTCCTGCTTCTTGACCTCGACGAGCGCGTCGACGTAGCGCTCGTGCACCTCGACCTGGCCGCGCCGGCTCTCGCCGAGCGAGTCGAAGGCACCCCCCTTGATGAGCGACTCAATGGTGCGCTTGTTGCAGACGACGGCCGGCACCTTGGACAGGAAGTCCTTGAAGGAGGCGAAGGCACCCTTGTCCTCACGGGCCTTGATGATCGCCTGGACGACGGGCAGCCCGACGTTGCGGATCGCGGCGAGACCGAAGCGGATGTCGGTGCCGACGGCGGCGAAGTTGGCGATCGACTCGTTGACGTCGGGCGGGAGCACCTTGATGCCCATGTGCCGGCACTCGTTGAGGTAGAGGGCCGACTTGTCCTTGTCGTCGCGCACGCTCGTCAGCAGGGCGGCCATGTACTCGGCCGGGTAGTTCGCCTTGAGGTAGCCGGTCCAGTAGGAGACGAGCCCGTAGGCCGCCGTGTGCGCCTTGTTGAAGGCGTAGTCGGAGAAGGGGACGAGCACGTCCCAGAGCGCCTTGACCGAAGCCTCGTTGAAGCCCTGGTCCTTCATGCCGGTCGAGAAGGGGACGTACTCGGCGTCGAGGACCTCCTTCTTCTTCTTGCCCATCGCGCGGCGGAGCAGGTCGGCGGTGCCGAGGCTGTAGCCGGCGAGCTTCTGGGCGATCTCCATCACCTGCTCCTGGTAGATCACCAGGCCGTAGGTCATCCCGAGGATCGGGTCGAGCGCCTCGACCATCTCGGGCTGGAGCAGGCCCTTCAGCTTGGGGTCGAGCGGGACGACCTCCTGCTTGCCGTTCTTGCGCAGGGCGAAGTTCGTGTGGGCGTTGACGCCCATCGGGCCCGGTCGGTAGAGCGCGAGGGCGGCCGAGATGTCCTCGAAGTTGTCAGGCTGCATGAGCCGCAGCAGCGACCGCATCCCGCCGCCGTCGAGCTGGAAGACCCCGAGGGTGTCGCCCCGGCCGAGCAGGTCGTAGGTGGCCCGGTCGTCGAGGGTCTTGGACAGCTCGTCGAGGTCGATGTCCTCGTCGCGGTTGAGCTTGATGTTCTCGATGGCGTCGTCGAGGATCGTGAGGTTGCGCAGGCCGAGGAAGTCCATCTTGACCAGGCCGAGCGACTCGCAGCTCGGGTAGTCGAACTGGGTGATGATCTGCCCGTCCTGCAGGCGCCGCATGATCGGGATGACGTCGACGAGCGGCTCGCTGCTCATGATGACGCCGGCGGCGTGGACGCCCCACTGGCGCTTGAGCCCCTCGAGGCCGAGCGCCATCGCGACGACCTCCTGCGCGGCGGGGTCCTCGGCGTGGACGGCCCGGAAGTCGGCCGCCTCGTTGTAGCGCTTGTGGCTGGGGTCGAAGATCCCCGAGAGCGGGATGTCCTTGCCCATGACGGCCGGGGGCATCGCCTTGGTGAGCTTCTCGCCCATCGAGAAGGGGTGGCCGAGCACGCGGCTCGCGTCCTTGACCGCCTGCTTGGCCTTGATCGTGCCGTAGGTGACGATCTGGGCGACCCGCTCCTCGCCGTACTTCTCCGTGACGTAGCGGATCACCTCACCGCGCCGACGCTCGTCGAAGTCGACGTCGAAGTCGGGCATCGACATGCGCTCGGGGTTGAGGAAACGCTCGAAGATGAGGCCGTGCGGCACGGGGTCGAGGTCGGTGATGCCCATCGCGTAGGCGCACATCGAGCCGGCGCCCGAGCCGCGGCCCGGCCCGACCCGGATGCCGTTGTCCTTGGCCCAGTTGATGAAGTCGGCGACGACGAGGAAGTAGCCCGGGTAGCCCTTGGAGACGATGACGTCCTCCTCGAAGGCCGCCTGCTTGCGCGCGTAGTCGGGCACCCCTTCGGGGAACCGCCGCCGCAGCCCGCTCTCGACCTCCTTGATGAACCACGAGGTCTCGTTCTCCCCCTCGGGGCAGCCGAAGCGCGGCATGAACCGGCCCTCGCCCTCGGTGAAGGAGACCTCGCAGCGCTCGGCGATGAGCAGCGTGTTGTCGCACGCCTCGGGCAGCTCGCGCCAGAGGTGGCGCATCTCCTGGGGGGACTTGAGGTAGAAGTCGTCGGCGTCGAACTTGAACCGGCCCGGGTCCATCATCGTCGAGCCGGACTGGACGCAGAGGAGGGCGGCGTGCGACTTCGCGTCCTCGGCCTTGGTGTAGTGCAGGTCGTTCGTCGCGACGAGCGGCAGCCCGAG
>JBBRGO010000101.1:0-10897 GCA_038224055.1 Actinomycetales bacterium | reverse complement strand
GGAGTCGACCATGACGGGGACCCTGCTGATGTCCGGCTCGCTCGCCACGAGCTTGAGGAAGCGGTCCATGGCCGCCACCCCGTCGATCATCCCCTCGTCCATGTTGACGTCGATGATCTGGGCGCCGTTCTCGACCTGCTGCGCCGCGACGGCGAGCGCGGCGTCGTAGTCGCCGTCCTTGATGAGCGCGCGGAACCGGGCCGAGCCGGTGATGTTGGTCCGCTCACCCACGTTGACGAAGAGACTGTCCTCGGTGATGGCCACCGGCTCGAGGCCGGACAGGCGCATGCCCGGTAGTGACGGCGCGGGGGTGCGCGGCGTCGCGCCCTTCGTCGCGGTGGCGATCGCCTCGATGTGGGCCGGGGTCGTGCCGCAACAGCCGCCCACGAAGTTGAGCAGGCCGCTCTCGGCGAACTCACCCAGCGTCGCGGCCATCTCGTCGGGGGTCTCGTCGTACTCCCCGAAGGCGTTGGGCAGACCGGCGTTGGGGTAGGCGGAGACGAAGACGTCGGCGAGCCGACTCAGCTCGGCGACGTAGGGCCGGAGGTCGCTCGCCCCGAGGGCGCAGTTGAGTCCGACCCCGAGGGGTCGGACGTGCCGCACGGAGTTCCAGAACGCCTCGGTGACCTGACCCGAGAGGGTCCGGCCGGACGCGTCGGTGATCGTGCCGGAGATGACGACGGGCCAGCGGCGGCCGCGCTCCTCGAAGAGCGTCTCGAGCGCGAAGATCGCCGCCTTGGCGTTGAGCGTGTCGAAGATCGTCTCGACGATCAACAGGTCGGAGCCCCCGTCGACGAGACCGTTCGCCTGCTCGAGGTAGGCCGAGACGAGCTCGTCGTAGCTCACGTTGCGCGCACCGGGGTCGTTGACGTCGGGTGAGATGGACGCCGTCCGCGGGGTCGGGCCGAGCGCACCCGCGACGAACCGTGGCCGCTCCGGCGTGGAGAACTCGTCGCAGGCCGCCCGCGCGATCCGGGCGCCCTCGAGGTTCATCTCGTAGCAGAGCGCCTCCATCCCGAAGTCGGACTGGGCCAGGCTGGTGGCACCGAACGTGTTGGTCTCCACGACGTCCGCCCCGGCCGCGAGGTACTCACGGTGGATCGAACCGATCATCTCCGGCTGCGTGAGCACGAGCACGTCGCTGTTGCCCTTGACGTCGCAGGGCCAGTCGGCGAAGCGCTCGCCGCGGTACTCGGTCTCGCCCGGCCCGAACCGCTGGATCATCGTGCCCATCGCCCCGTCGATGACGAGGACGCGCTGGCGCAGCGCGTCCGTCAGCGCGGCGGTCGCGTCCGGTCTGGTCTCGCTGCGGTCCGGCACGGGGTCCTCTCCGAGGGGTGGCAGGTGGGTGTGGCAGGTGGGGCGGTGTCCAAAGGGCGATTCTACGGACTCGCCGGGCACCCGTCGGTCACGTGCTCGAGGCTCGGGCGACACCGCATAGGGTTGGACCACATCGTTGAGACTGCGTTGCGACGGCCGCGAACCGCGGTGAAGGAGGCCACGTGCTGGAGTTCGAGGACGTCCCGGAGCTGCACGAGCCGGTGCTCATCGCTGCCTTCGAGGGCTGGAACGACGCCGGCGAGGCCGCGACGAGCGTCGTGCGGCACCTCTCGGAGGAATGGGACGCCGAGCTCGTCGCGGCGTTCGAGCCCGAGGACTACTACGACTTCCAGGTCAACCGGCCGCGGGTCATGATCGAGGACGGCCGGCGCCTGCTGTCCTGGCCGACGACCCGGGTGCTCGTCGCCACCGAGACCGGTTTCGACCGCGACGTCGTGCTCGTGCAGGGCATCGAGCCCTCGATGCGGTGGCGGGCCTTCTCCGAGGAGCTCATCGAGCTCGCCCGCGAGCTCGGCGTCAGCACCGTCATCACCGTCGGGGCCCTGCTCGCCGACGTCCCGCACACCCGCCCGATCCCCGTCACCGCGACCGCGGAGGACGAAGGCGTCATCCACCGTTTCGACGTCGAGGCGAGCCGGTACGAGGGGCCCACGGGGATCGTCGGGGTGCTGAGCCACACCGCCTCCGAGGCGGGCCTGTCCGCGCTGTCCACCTGGGCCGCCGTCCCGGCCTACGCAGCCGGCTCCCCCTCTCCCAAGGCGACGCTGAGCCTGCTGCGCCGGATCGAGTCGCTCCTCGCGGTCACCATGCCGCACGGAGACCTCGAGGAGGCGGCCCGCGCGTGGGAACGCGGCGTCAACGAGCTCGCGGAGTCCGAGGAGGAAGTTGCCGAGTACGTGCAGGCCCTCGAGGAGGCCCAGGACACCGCCGAGCTGCCGGAAGCCAGCGGTGACGCCATCGCCCGCGAGTTCGAGCGCTACCTGCGCGGACGCGACGACGACCAGACCGGTCGCTGACCCTTGACGACATACAACTGACTGGTCGCATGTTGCTCACGTGACCGTCACCGCGACCTCGGCCGAGCGCACGGACCTGCTCTTCCATGCCCTCGCCGACCGGACGCGGCGTGACATCCTGCACCGCACCCTCGCCGGTGAGCAGTCGGTCACCGCGCTCGCGGCGGGATACGAGATGAGCTTCGCCGCGGTGCAGAAGCACGTCGCCGTGCTCGAGCGCGCCGGCCTGACATGCCCGTCATCGACACCACCACCGACACCGAGGCGCTCAGCGTCACCATCACGGCACACTTCGCCGCCTCGGTCGCGCGCGTCTGGCAGGTCTACGCCGACCCGCGCCAGCTAAAGGGGGTGTGGAGGCCACCCACCTTCACGGCCACCTCCGTCGAGCACGACCTGAGCACGGGCGGCCGGATGACCTACTCCATGACCTCGCCCGAGGGTGAGCGCTTCGGCGGCTGGTGGCAGGTGGGTACCGTCGAGGAGCCGAACGGATCTACCTTCGACGACGGCTTCGCCACCGCCGACCTGGAGCCGGACCCGACCCAGCCCGGCTCGCCATCGACCAGATCGACGCGCTGCTCGCCTGACCGCCGGACGCACAAAGCCCGTCTCGCGCGGGTCAGCTGCGTTGGGCCCGCAGACGGCGGCGGACTTCGTGTCCGGCCGACCCGGTATGCCGCTGGGCCTAGAGACGCACGCCGAGGAGCGCGTCGAGGGCGCGGTTGAGCACGCCGGGGGCCCCGGGGTCCTCGCCACCGCGCGTCAGCGACTGGTGCGCCCACCGGTCCACGGCCTCGAGCGCCCGAGGGCTGTCGAGGTCGTCGGCCAGGGCCGCCCGGATGTCGTCCACGGTCTGGTCGGCCACGGGACCCCCGTTGCCGGACAACGCCTTTCGCCACGTCGCCAGGCGCTGCTCGGCACCGACGAGGTCGTCGTCGTGCCACATCCAGTCCGTGCCGTGGTGGTGGGCGAGCAGGGCCAGGCGGATTGCCATCGGGTCCACCCCGTCGCGCCGCAGCCGCGAGACGAGAACGAGGTTGCCCTTGCTCTTGCTCATCTTCTCCCCGTGGAGGCCGACCATTCCCTGGTGCACGTAGGCGCCGGCGAAGGTCGGGACGTCGCGCAGCGCCCGGCCGTGGGCCGCGCTCATCTCGTGGTGCGGGAAGATCAGGTCGGTGCCACCCCCCTGGACGTCGACGGGGATGCCGAGGTGGTCGCACGCGATGCAGGCGCACTCGATGTGCCAGCCGGGTCGGCCCCAGCCGAGGGACCCCCCGTCCCACTCGGGCTCGCCCGCCCGATGGGCCCGCCACAGGAGGGCATCGAGCCGGCCCCGCTTGCCCTCACGGTCGGGGTCGCCCCCGCGCTCGGCGAAGACGTCGAGCATCTCGCGCTCGTCGAGGTGGCTGATCGTGCCGAACTGCGGGTCGCGGGCCACCTCGAAGTAGAAGTCCGCCGCCCCCTCACGGGACGCGTCAGAGGCCGGCACGGCATACGCGATGCCGTCCTTCACGAGGCGCTCGATGGGGCCGACGAACGTCGGGATGCTCTCGACGGCGCCGAGGTACTCGTCCGGCGGGATGACGGCGAGGGCCGTCATGTCCTCGCGGAAGAGACCGATCTCGCGGGTGGCGAGGTCGCGCCAGTCGATCCCGTCCCGCTCGGCCCGCTCGAGCAGCGGGTCGTCGATGTCGGTGATGTTCTGCACGTAGCGGACCGAGATCCCGCTGTCCCGCAGGGCGCGGATCAGCAGGTCGAAGGTCACGTAGGTCGCGGCGTGGCCGAGGTGGGTCGCGTCGTAGGGGGTGATCCCGCAGACGTAGAGGGTGGCGGTGTCACCGGACGCCGCCGGGACGAGGTCCCCGCTGGCGGTGTCGCGGACCCGCACCTGGGGCGACCGGCCCGGGATCTGGGGGATGAACGGCGATGGCCAGCTTCTCACCCGCAGACTCTAACCCGGCTCGATCACAGGGGCGGCCACGGGACCGCGGGCCAGTCCGGGCTCGGTCGCGGGTGGCGGCGGTCGCGCAACAGCCGGGCCACCCGCCGGTGCAGCGCGACGACGTCGGCCGCGGGCAGCAGCTCGGCCAGCAGCTCGGCGTTCTCGTCCTGCTCGAGACCCGAGCGGAGCGTCTCGAGGATCTCGACGTCCGCCTCCCGCAGACGTTGGCCGGCCCAGCCCCAGAGGACCGTTCGCAGCTTGGGCGTCGGCGAGAAGGTGACACCGTGGTCGATGGCCCACAGCCGGCCGTCGCGGTCCCGGAGACAGTGCGACCCCTTGCGGTCGCTGTTGTTGATGACCGCGTCGAGGACCGAGAGGGACCGCACGTCGTCCCTCCCGGAGTGGGCGACCGTGACGGGCGCACCGGTGGGGGTCTCGCCCTCGAAGACCGCGTGCCAGCCCTCGGGGGCCCCTCCCACGGGGACGAGGTCGACGACGGCGTCGTCGGTCGTGGGCCCGAAGGGGTCGCCGATCCAGCGCTGGACGGACCCGGGGCCCAGGGGCCCGTCGCGCAGCACCGTCAGGGGCACGACGTGCCAGCCCCCGAGCTCGGAGACGACGTGCGCGGCGACCTCGCGGCCGGCGAGGGTGCCGTCGGGGAAGTCCCACAGGGGACGCTCGCCCTGCACGGGCTTGTAGATCACGTGGACGTGGGGTCGCTCGGCGAGCCGGGCGAGAATCGCGAGGTTGGACGAGTCGGTGACGCGGCCGAGGACCTCGAGGTCACCGGAAAGGTCGTCCGGCACCTCGTCGGGGGCGGCTGCGCCCTCAGCGCTTGTAGCCATTGGCCCGCGGGCAGATGTGCCCGTTCGGGTCGAGCGGGCCCCCGCAGAAGGGGCACGGTGGCCGACCCGCGGCGACGAGCGCGTTGCTGCGGCGCGCGAAGGCCCGAGCGTCAGCCGGGGGCAGGGACACCCGAAGGCTGTTGCGCGCCAACAGGTTCCCAGCGAGGGCTGACGCATCGAGAGGATCGATGGGGTCGGCCGGCTCGGGCTCCTCGTCCGGGTCGTGGTCGTGGCACTCGATGACGACGAGCTGACGGCTCTCGTCCCAGGCCAGTGACAGGGTCTGGACCTTCCAGTCCTCGTCGAAGGGGGTCTCGAGCGGCTCGGTGTCCTCGGCGGCACCGCCGGGCGTCCCCGGCAGGGCCGCAGTCGACGGCGCGAGCTCGTCGAGGATGTCGTTGAGGCGGTCGGCGAGGATGCTGACCTGCTGCTTCTCGATCCCCACCGTCATGACCCGGCAGCCGTCCCGGGCCTGGAGGTAGAAGGCGCGCTGGCCGGCGGGACCAACCGTCCCGGCGACGAACCGCTCGGCGGGATCGAAGTCCTGAACCGTCATGAATCGACCCTATCCGAGGGGTCGGGTCCGCTGCCGGCGCCACCACCGACCTCCGCGTCACCCTCTGCCGTCACCGGCTGCTCGGGCGGTCGCAGACCCGACAGGTCGCCACCGATGTCGTTGAGCCGGATGACGAAGGGCTTGCGCTCGGTGTAGCGCACCACGCTCAGCGAGGCCGGCTCGACGTGGATGCGCTGGAAGTCGTCGAGCGCGGCGCCGGCCGCGTGCGAGAGCAGCGACTTGATGACGTCACCGTGGGAGACGGCGACCCAGACCGCGTCCTTGCCGTGCAGCTCCCGGATCCGCTCGTCGTGGAGCCGGACCGCCTCGAGGGCACGCGCCTGCATCTCGGCGATCGACTCCGCGCGGTATTCCGTCGAGTCGGGGAAGCGGGCCTCGCTCGGCCGGTCCTGCACGACCTTCCACAGCTCCTGCTTGGTGAGGTCGGCGATCTTCTGACCGGTCCAGGCGCCGTAGTGACACTCCCCCAGCCCCTCCTCGACCCGGCGCTCGACCGACCCGAGCGGGCCGGCGACGAGGTCGGCCGTCTGGACGCACCGGTCGAGGGGTGAGGAGACGACCTCGACCACGGTGACACCGGACGCAGCGAGCCGCTCACCGACGGCGCGCGCCTGCTTCTCCCCCGTCTCGTCGAGGAAGACGCCGGGAGTCCACCCGGCGAGGGTCCCGGCGGTGTTGGACGTCGAGCGGCCGTGGCGCACGAACAGGACGGTGGGCACGGGAGCGAGCGTAGACGCACGAGCGCGCTGTGCGGCATTCGGGCCGGTGTCGTGGTGAAGTAGGCGGGTGATCGTTGACCAGGCCATCTACCGCGGGGGCCGCCGCCACGGCTGCGGCGACCTCAGCGACGAGCTCGACACACTCCGGGCCGGGGCCGCCGGGGACGACAGCTTCCTCTGGATCGGGCTCAAGGACCCGACGCTCGAGGAGTTCGAGCTCGTCAACGAGGAGCTGCACCTGCACCCGCTCGCCGTCGAGGACGCCCTGACCGGCAACCAGCGCGCCAAGATCGAGCAGTACGAGTCGTCCGTCTTCGTCGTGGTCAAGACGCTGCGCTACATCGACCGGACGAGCGACATCGAGACCGGCGAGGTGATGCTCTTCATCGGGGACCGTTTTGTCGTCACCGTCCGGCGCGGCGAGGGCAACCCGCTCGCCGGCGTGCGGCACCGACTGGAGGACGACGCCGCGCGTCTCGACCTCGGCGCCACGGCGGTCCTCCACGCCGTCATGGACTCCGTCGTCGACAACTACCTCACCGTCGACCGGGAGCTGAAGATCGACCTCGAGGAGATCGAGAAGCAGGTCTTCGGCGACAACTCCCGAGCCGATGCCAACACGATCTACCGGCTCAAGCGCGAGGTCCTCGAGTTCCGCCGGGCCAGTGAGCCGCTCGCGGAGGCGCTCATCGGCTTCATGGAGCGTGGTCGGGGTCGGGCCCTCAACGTCGACCTCCAGCACCTCTTCCGCGACGTCGTCGACCACCTCAGGCAGGTCAACGACCACGTCGAGACCTACGACCGACTCCTCACCGACGTCCTCGGCGCCCACCTCGCCGGCGTGTCGGTGAAGCAGAACGAGGACATGCGCAAGATCTCGGCCTGGGTCGCCATCGCCGCGGTCCCGACGATGATCGCCGGGATCTACGGGATGAACTTCGAGAAGATGCCCGAGCTGACGGCCAGCGTCGACGTCGGCGGGACGCAGTACGAGTACGGCTACTTCGTCGTGCTGGGGGTCATGGCGACGGTGTGCCTCCTGCTCTATCGGCAGTTCAAGAAGTCCGGCTGGCTCTGAGCCGCTCCTCCCGGAGCGCGCGTCAGGTGGCGCTGAGGACACCCGCGCCGAGGACGGCGGCGAGCACGAGGCCGAGCACGACGCGGTACCAGACGAAGGCCATCAGGCTGTTGCTGGCGACGAAGCGCAGCAGCCAGGCGATCGACGCGTAGGCGACGACGAAGGCGACGACGATACCTACGAGGACCGGGCCGATCCCGAGAGCGGTGAGGCCGTCCTTCTCCTGCACGGACTGGAAGATGCCGGCCGCGGTGAGCGCAGGGATGGCGAGGAAGAAGCTGAGCCGCGTCGCGGTCACGCGGTCGATCCCGCGCGCCAGACCGGCCGAGATCGTGGCACCCGACCGTGAGACGCCGGGGATGAGCGAGAAGCACTGGACGAGGCCGATGACGAGGCCGTCCATCGGCGTCACCGAGTGCTCACCACGCACGACCCCCTCGGCCTCGAAGCGGGTGTGCATCCGCTCCGCAACGACCAGGACACCGCTCCACAGCACGAGGGCGGCGGCCACCACCCAGAGGCTGCGCAGCCCGCCGGAGATGACGTCGCGGCCGAGGAACCCCACGATCCCGACGGGGATCGAGCCGAGGACGACGGCCCAGGCGAGCCCGTAGTCCGGGTCGGTGCGCGCCTCCGCGCTGCCCAGGCCGCGGAACCACGCCACCGCGAACCGCACGATGTCCCGGAAGAAGTAGATGAGGGTGGCGGCGATCGCGCCGAGCTGGATGACCGCCGTGTAGGCCGTCACCGCGGGGTCGTCGACCTGGAGGCCGAGGAGCTTCTCCGTGATCGTCAGGTGGCCCGTCGAGGACACGGGGAGGTACTCGGTGAGTCCTTCCACGATGCCGAGGACGACAGCCTCGAGGTAGCTCAGGTCGGCCACGGGTTCACTCAACCTTCAGGTAGGGGAAGTCGGGAGCCGACGAGCGGCGGGCACAGTCTGCCACCCCGGGCTGGTTCCGCGCTGGGAGGCCGCGGTCGCATCGCGCCACGGTCTGAGCGGGCGGTCTCAGCGGGCGCTCTCAGCTCACGATGTCGGCCATCGTCCGCACGACGTCGAGCCGCGCCTGCGCTGTCGGGGCGAAGGTCGAGACGGACAGCGTCGTCACGCCGGCGTCCGCGTACCGGCCGATCCGCTCGGCGATCCGCTCGCGCGGGCCGAGCAGGGCGGTCTCGTCGATGAACTCGAGCGGCACGGCAGCCGCCGCCTCCCGGTGCGACCCCGCCAGGAAGAGGTCCTGGATGCGGGCGGCCGCGTCCTCGAACCCCATCCGGCACGCGAGCTGGTTGTAGAAGTTCTTCTCCCGCGATCCCATCCCCCCGATGTAGAGCGCGCAGTAGGCGCGCACGGCGTCGGCGGCGGTGGCCACGTCGGCAGCCACGACGACGGGCACGGTCGGCACGACGTCGAAGCCGTCCAGCACCGACGTGTCGTCCCCCGTCCGGCCCGCACGACGGCGTCCCGTCGCGATCGAGCCGAGCAGGTCGCCCGAGTGGTCCGGACTGAAGAAGATGGCGAGCCAGCCGTCGGCGATCTCCCCCGAGAGCTCGAGGTTCTTCGGGCCCACCGCCGCGAGGTAGATGGGCACGGGGTCCTGGACGGGTCGGACGGTGAGCTTGAGCGCCTTGCCCGGGCCGTCGGGCAACGGGAGGGTGAAGTGCTTCCCCGTGTGGGACACGGTCTCGCGGCGCAGCGCCGAGCGCACGATCTCGACGTACTCCCTCGTGCGCCCGAGGGGGTCGGCGAAGCGCACGCCGTGCCAGCCCTCGCTGACCTGGGGGCCCGAGACGCCGAGCCCGAGTCGGAACCGACCCCCGGAGAGCGTGTCGATGGTCGCAGCCGTCATCGCCGTCATCGCCGGCGTCCGTCCGGGGATCTGCATCACGGCCGACCCGAGGGCCACGTGCTCGGTGCGAGCCCCCACCCAGGCGAGAACGGACGGGCTGTCGGAGCCGTACGCCTCGGCCACCCACACGCTGTCGTAGCCAAGCCGGTCGGCCTCGACCGCGAGGGCGACGTTGTCCGCGCCGACGCCCGCGCCCCAGTACCCGAGGTTGAGTCCTAGTCTCATGGGTGGACCCTAGCGACTGGCCGCGCTCGGCGGGCCGTCCTCGTGACCTCGCGGTGACCGGCTAGCGTTCGTGACTGTGCACAGGCGCCTCGGTCGATCGGGTCTCACCGTCTCACCCATCGGCCTCGGGACGATGACGTGGGGCCACGCGGTCGACCGGCACGAGGCGAGCGAGCACGTGCGCGCCTTCGTCGATGCCGGTGGCAGCCTCGTCGACACCGCCCACGGCTATGGCGGCGGTGAGGCGGAGACGATCCTCGGCGGCCTCGTGGGCGATCTCGTCCCCCGTGAGGACCTCGTCATCTGCACCAAGGCGGGGATCACGCGGTCCCGCGGCGAGCGTCGCGTCGACGTGTCTCGGCGCGCCCTGATGTCCCAGCTCGAGACCTCGCTGACGCGCCTGCGGACCGACCACGTCGACCTGTGGCTCGTGCACACGTGGTCTGACGACGTCCCGCTCACCGAGACCCTCTCCGCCCTCGAGTGGGCCGTGACGTCGGGGCGGGCCCGCTACGTGGGGGTCTCCAACTACTCGGCGTGGCAGGTGACCCGGGCGCTCAGTCTCCTCGAGTCCTCACGAGTTCCTCTGGTGGCCAACGAGGTCGAGTACTCGCTGGTATGCCGCTCACCAGAGGCCGAGCTCGCCCCCGCCGCCGCGGCGCTGGGTTTCGGGCTGCTGCCGTGGTCACCGCTCGGTCGCGGCGTCCTCACCGGCAAGTACCGCAACGGGATCCCCGCCGGCTCCAGGGCCGGTTCACCGGACTTCCCCGACTTCGTGGCGCGGTTCCTCGACGAGCGGACCGCCGGCATTGCCGACGCCGTCGCGATGGCGGCGAGAGGCCTCGGCCGAACGCCCGGCGAGGTCGCTCTCGCCTGGGTGCGCGATCGCCCGGGGGTCGCCGCCCCCATCGTCGGGGTGCGGACCGCGGCGCAGCTGCGCTCGGCCGTCAAGAGCCTCGACCTGGTCCTCCCGGGCGAGATCACCACGGCTCTCGAGGACGTCTCAGCGTCGGCCTGAGCCGCGTCCGACGTCAGACCTTCGCGTCGTCGTCGTCCTCATCGAGATCCTCGTCCTCGTCGTCCTCGTCGTCCTCGTCGTCCTCGTCGTCCTCGTCGTCCTCGTCGTCCTCGTCGTCGTCGTCGTCGTCGTCGTCGTCGTCGTCGTCGTCGTCCTCGTCGTCGTCGTCCTCGTCGTCGTCGTCGTCGTCCTCGTCGTCGTCGTCGTCGTCGTCGTCCTCGTCGTCCTCGTCGTCGTCGAAGCCGGCCGCATCGCCGCTGTCGAGGCCGGCGTAGACCCGGACCCC
>JBBRGO010000100.1:0-10901 GCA_038224055.1 Actinomycetales bacterium | reverse complement strand
ACCCCGTCGGCGACCGACCAGTCGCCCGACTTGCTGGCCTTGATGGCGGCCTGCACGTTCTGGCCCAACCTGGGGCCGGCGGCGCGGGCGTTGACCGTCAGCCGCTGGCTCACCCCGAAGTCGGCCTCGCTGGCCGCTGCGAGGTCGACCAGGTCGAGCGCCTTGACGTTCAGCTCGTCACAGACGATGCCGCGGAACGGCTCGAGCGCCCCCGGGTCGGGAGTCACGACCGTTAGGCGCGCGAGAGGAAGCCGCGCGCGCAGCGACCTCGCCTTGCGCAGGCTCGAGGCCACCGAGCACACCTCGCGCGCGCGGTCCATGGCGACGACGAGCGCCTCGTCGGCCGGCAGGTCGTCGGCCTTCGGATAGTCGGTGAGGTGCACGGAGCGGTCGCCGGTGAGGCCCCGCCAGATCTCCTCGGTGACGAGCGGCAGCAGCGGGGCGATGGCCCGGGTCACGGTCTCGAGCGCGGTGTAGAGGGTGTCGAAGGCGGCGTACGACTCGGCGCTCTCACCGCCCCAGAACCGATCACGCGAACGCCGGATGTACCAGTTCGTCAGCACGTCGAGGAAGCCACGCATCGTGTCGCACGCCGCGGCGATCTCGTAGGCGTCGAGCTGCTCCTGCATGTCGACGACGAAGTCGTACAGCTTGGCGAGCAGGTACCGGTCGAGCACATCGGTCGACTCCGTCGACCACTTCGCCTCGTAGCCGTTGCCCCCGTCGGCCGTGTTGGCGTAGAGCGCGAAGAACGACCAGGCGTTCCAGAGCGGGATCATCACCTGGCGTACGCCGTCACGGATGCCCTGCTCGGTGACGATGAGGTTGCCGCCGCGCAGGATCGGGCTGCTCATGAGGAACCACCGCATGGCGTCGGCGCCGTCGCGGTCGAACACCTCTCGTACGTCGGGGTAGTTGTGCAGCGACTTGCTCATCTTCTGCCCGTCGGAGCCGAGCACGATGCCGTGGCTGACGCAGGTCTTGAACGCCGGCCTGTCGAACAGGGCTGTGGCCAGCACGTGCATGAGGTAGAACCAGCCGCGGGTCTGGCCGATGTACTCGACGATGAAGTCGCCCGGGTAGTGGTGCTCGAACCATTCGGTGTTCTCGAACGGGTAGTGCACCTGGGCGAAGCTCATCGAGCCGGAGTCGAACCACACGTCGAGGACGTCCTCGACGCGGCGCATCGTCGAACGGCCGGTCGGGTCGTCGGGGTTGGCGCGCGTCAACCGGTCGACGAAGGGACGGTGCAGGTCCGTGACCTCGACCCCGAAGTCCCGCTCGAGGTCGGCGAAGGAGCCGTAGACGTCGATCCGCGGGTATTCCGGGTTGTCCGACTTCCAGACCGGGATCGGGCTGCCCCAGAAGCGGTTTCGCGAGATCGACCAGTCCCTCGCGTTGGCGAGCCACTTGCCGAACTGTCCGTCGCGGATGTGTTCGGGCGTCCACTCGATCTGCTGGTTGAGCTCGAGCATCCGCTCCTTGACCTTGGTCACCTCGACGAACCAGCTCGAGACCGCCATGTAGATGAGGGGCTCCCGGCAGCGCCAGCAGTGCGGATAGCTGTGGTCGTAGGTCTCGCGGCGGAGCAACACGGTGCCGGGGGTGGCCGAGCCCGTCCCGCCCTCGCCGCGGGTGCAGGCGCGCAGGTGGTCGATGACGTGGGCGTTCGCGTCGAAGACGTGCATGCCCTCGTAGTCGGTGACCGGGAAGGTGAACCGTCCGTCGGGTCCGACGGGGACGACCGGGGCGATGCCCGCGGCGTCGGTGACGATCTTGTCCTCCTCACCGAACGCGCCCGCGGTGTGGACCAGCCCGGTGCCGTCCTCCGTCGTGACGAAGTCGGCGGGGAAGACGCGGTGCGCGTGCTCGTGGCCCAGGTAGTAGTCGAACGGCGGCGTGAAGGAGCGGCCGAGCAGGTCGGCGCCCTTGAGCCGCTCAACGACCCGGCCCTCGACCGTCGCCGGGTCGACGTCCGCCCCGAAGAGGTCCTTGGCGTAGGCGCCGAGCCGGGCCGCCCCGATGACGTAGCGCTCGGTCGTGCCGGTGAAGTCCGACTCGACGACGACGTAGTCGATGTCGGGGTGCACCATGATGCCGAGGTTGGCCGGGAGGGTCCAGGGCGTCGTGGTCCAGACGAGCGCCAGCTCGCCGGTCTCGAGGCGGAGCCCGACCGTCACGGCCGGGTCCTGGCGCATCTTGTAGACGTCGTCGTCCATCCGGAGCTCATGGTTGGACAGCGGCGTCTGGTCGTTCCAGCAGTACGGCAGCACGCGGAAGCCCTCGTAGACCAGACCCTTGTCGTGGAGCGTCTTGAACGCCCAGATGACCGACTCCATGTAGCCCGGCTCGAGCGTCTTGTAGTCGTGGTCGAAGTCGACCCAACGGGCCTGGCGGGTGACGTAGTCACGCCACTCGCCGGTGTACGTGAGCACCGAGCTGCGGCAGGCGTCGTTGAACGTCTCGATACCGAGGTCGACGATGTCCTGCTTCGTCTTGAGACCGAGCTGGCGCTGGGCCTCGAGCTCGGCGGGCAGACCGTGGGTGTCCCAGCCGAACCGGCGCTCGACGCGCCTGCCCCGCATCGTCTGGTAGCGCGGGACGATGTCCTTGACGTAGCCGGTCAGCAGGTGCCCGTAGTGCGGGAGACCGTTGGCGAAGGGGGGCCCGTCGTAGAAGACGAACTCGTTGTCGCCGTTCGTCCCGGCGTCACGAGCATCGACCGACGCCTGGAAGGTGCCGTCCGCCTCCCAGTAGCCGAGCACCCGCTCCTCGATCTGCGGGAAGCGCGGGTTCGACGGCACGCCGGCGCGCTCACCGTCGGCTGCGGGGCCGGTGGTGACCTTGGGATAGGTCATGGGTCATCTCCTGCGTGGGGTCGTCGGTCGTCTCGTCGTCACCTGCACGAGGACGACGTCACCGCCGCGGTACCACCCCGCTTGCCGCACTCGCCCGCCTCACCGAGGCGAGCGGCATGCGACCGCTCTTGTTCGAAGGCTGTGACGGGCCCACCCGCCCGGTTCTACTGGGGCCACCGCACGGACACGGGGACCGGTTCTTCCGGGGACTTGCCGCTGATGACGGCTCGGACGTCTGTGTCCCCACTGTATGCCAGGAGCACCGCCGCGGTCTCATCGAGCGGTCGGTGTCGCCCTCTCCGTGAGCAGCGCGCGCAGGGTCCGGCGGACGGTCGCGCTGGCCCCGTCGACGTCCGCGCCGAGGTCGTCGCGAAGCAGCAGCCACGACGTCCAGCTCGCGGCGAGCATTAGCGCGCGGAGCAGCTCGTCGCGGTCGGGGGCGCCGTCGAGCTCGGGGGCGAAGATCCGCTCGAGCTCGCGAGCCAGCCGCGCGATGTGCAGCTGGCGCGAGCGCACGAGCTCCGGGGAGCGGTGCAGGGCGATCATCGACGAGCGCGCCGCCGGGGCGAGCCGCTCCAGCCGGCGCTGGCGCTGCGCGCAGAAGCGGTCGAGCCGCTCCTCGAGGGGAGCCGCCGGGTCGACCAGCTCGACGAGCTCCTCGTCCGCGTCGATCCAGTAGTCGGTCGTCGCGGCCCGCAGCCCCTCGACGTCCTTGAAGTTGGTCCAGAGGGCCCGGACCGACACCCCCGCACGCGCGGCGACGGCCGCTGCGGTCGGTTGCAGGTCCCCCTCACGGAGAAGGGCGGCGTGCGCCTCGACGATCCGTTGACGGGTGAGGTGGCGCCGAGCGACCCGGCCGTCGACCGTGTCGGTCGACGGCCCGGCGGCAGCGGCCGACGCGCTCCCGCCCGTCACGTGGTCTGCGCTCACGGCAACAGTATGGACACACTCGGGGTGGCCCGTTGACGGCATCCGCGGATACCTGCACTGTGTGTGCATGAACTCTGGGATCCAGGGCGCGTCACCGTCGATGCGCTTGGCGGTCGATGACGTGACGGTGCGCTTCGGCGGTCTGACGGCGCTCGACTCCGTGTCCTTCGACGTGCCACCGGGGCAGGTGGTGGGGGTCATCGGCCCGAACGGCGCGGGCAAGACGACCCTCTTCAACGTGATCTGCGGGTTCATCCGGCCCCAGTCCGGTCGCCTCTCGCTCGACGGTGAGACGGTGACGCCGGTCCCCCACCGGCTCGGCAGCCTCGGGGTCGCCCGGACCCTGCAGGGCCTCGGGCTCTTCGCCGGCATGACGGTCCTCGAGAACGTCCTCGCCGGGACGCGTCCCCCGCGGCGCACGTCCGTCGTGGCCGGCCTGCTCGGTCTGCCCCGGCTGGACCGCTACGAGACCGAGGACCGGGAGCGCGCCCGGATGGTGCTCGGCGAGCTCGGCCTCGGCGACTACTCCGGGGCGCTTCCCAGCGCCCTCCCCTACGCCATCGCGAAGCGGGTCGCCCTCGCGCGGGCCCTCGTCGCCACACCCCGGCTGCTCCTGCTCGACGAGCCCGCCGGCGGCCTCGGCCGCGAGGACATCGACGACCTCGGCGACCTCATCCAGCGCCTTCCGCAGCGCTCGGGCGCCTCGGTCGTGCTCGTCGAGCACCACGTCGACCTCGTCATGCGGGTGTGCGACCACGTCGTCGTGCTCGACTTCGGCAAGGTCATCGGCTCCGGGACCCCCGACGAGGTGCGGGAGGACCCCGCCGTCATCGAGGCCTACCTCGGCGCCGAGGTCGAGAGGGGGACGCCATGACCGGCCCCGTCACCGACGCCCTGCTGTCGGTCCGTGGCCTCCGGGCCGGCTACGGCAACGCCGCCCCCGTCCTCGTCGACGTCGACCTCGACGTCGTGGAGCGCTCGATCGTCGCGGTGGTCGGGGCCAACGGGGCCGGCAAGACGACCCTGCTGCGGGCGCTGAGCAACATCATCAGCCCGTCCGCCGGCACGGTGCGCTGGGACGGGGAGGACCTCACCGGGGTCCGCACCGAGGACCTCGTCCGGCGCGGTATCGCCCACGTCCCCGAGGGGCGCGGCGTCATCACCGAGATGACGGTGGAGGAGAACCTCCGCCTCGGACACCTGTGGCGCTCCGACAAGGCCGACGCGCGGCGCGCGACCGACGAGGTCTACGAGCTGTTCGAGCCGCTCGCCCGCCGCCGCCGGCACGCCGGGCACCAGCTCTCGGGGGGCGAGCGCCAGATGCTCGCCGTCGGCCGCGCCCTCGTCGCCCGGCCCCGGCTGCTCCTGCTCGACGAGCCCTCCCTCGGCCTCGCTCCCCGCGTGACGGCCGGGATCATGGCGCTGCTGCGCACCCTGTGCGACGAGACCGGGCTCACCGTCCTGCTCGTCGAGCAGAACGTCCGCAGCGCGCTCGCCGTCGCCGACCAGGGCGTCGTGCTGTCCCTGGGCCGCGTCGTCGTCGACACCGACGCCGCGACCCTCGCCGGCGACGACGCCCTCCGTCACTCCTACCTGGGGTTCTGAGATGGACCGGTTCCTCTTCCTCACCGTCGACGGCCTGGCCCGGGGCGCCGTCTTCGCGGCCTTCGCGCTCGCCCTCGTCCTCATCTACCGCGGCACCCGCGTCGTCAACTTCGCGCAGGGCGCGATGGCCGCGGCGACGACCTACGTCGCCTACAGCGTCACCTCCGCGACCGGGTCCTACTGGCTCGGGCTCGCGGCCGCCGTCGTGGGCGGCCTGCTCCTCGGAGCCCTCATCGAACGCGGCGTGATGCGCTTCGTCGACCCGTCGTCGCCGCTCAACGCGGTCATCGTCTCGCTCGGGCTCGTCCTGATGATCCAGGCGCTGCTCGGGATCATCTACGGCAACCAGTTCCGCGCGATGGAGGTCCCGTTCAGCAGCACCGCCTTCACCCTCGGCGGGGTGTCGCTGCTCTCGCCCTACGACCTGTTCGTCTTCGTCGCCGTGATCAGCGTGATGGCCGCGCTCGGCTACGTCTTCACCCGCACCGACATCGGCCTGCGGATCCGGGCGAGCGCGTTCGCCCCCGACACCTCGCGACTGCTCGGGGTCCGGGTCAGCCGGATGCTCACGCTGAGCTGGGCGCTGGCCGCCGCCGTGGGCGCCCTCGCGGCCGTGCTACTCGTGCCCACCGAGCTCGGGGCCCATCCCCACGCCACCGACCTCGTCTTCGTCTATGCCTTCACCGCGGCCGTGATCGGTGGTCTCGACAGCCCCGTGGGCGCCGTCGTCGGCGGACTCGTCGTCGGACTCGTCCTCTCGCTCGTCGCCGGCTACACGAGCGGTGACATCGCCGTCATCGTCATGCTCGGCGTGCTGCTCACCGTCCTGCTCGTCAGACCCGCCGGCATCTTCGCGGCCGCCCGAGCGAGGGAGGTCTGAGATGGCCGGCCCGAGGACCTTCCTGCGCGACCACACCCTCCTGCGCCACCTCGCCTGGGCCGTCGTGGCGGGGCTCGCGCTGTTCGCCGTCACCGCGTCGCTCTCGCCCTTCCGCAACTACCAGCTGGCGACGATGGCCGCCTACCTGTGCGCGACCGTCGGGATGGCCCTGCTCGTCGGTCTCACCGGGCAGCTCTCCCTCGGGCACGGCGCGCTCATGGCGACCGGCGCCTACACCTGCGCGCTCGTGTCGAGCCGGCTCTCTGACGCCGCGGTGACCGGCCCCCTGCTGCTCATCGTGCCGCTGCTCGCCGGCATCGCCGCCGCGGCTGCCGTGGGAGCCCTCGTCGGAATCGCCGGTGCGAGACTGCACGGGCCCTACCTGGCCGGTCTCACCCTCGCCCTCACCATCTCCGTGCCGGCCGTCGCGACGACGTTCGTCGACCTCCTCGGCGGCGACCAGGGCATCTCCACCGTCGTCGAGCCGGCACCGGAGTCGCTCGGCGCCACCTTCCCGCTCGAGCAGTGGCAGGCCTGGATCTGCTGCCTCGCGGCCCTGCTCACCTTCGTCGCCGTCGCCAACCTCGCCGGGGGGCGCTTCGGCCGCGAGATGCGAGCGGTCCGCGACGACGAGGTCGCGGCCCGGCTCGCCGGCATCGACGTCAAGCGCACGAAGGTCCTCGCCTTCGTGGTCAGCGCGGCCACGGCCGGTCTCGCCGGCGGCCTGCTCGCCGTCATCACCCAGGCCGTCTCGCCCGGCGCCTACGGTCTCGAGCTGTCGCTCTTCCTCGTCATGGCCGTCGTCGTCGGCGGGCTCGGCAGCCTCGCAGGGGCCGTCTGGGGCGCTGCGCTGCTCGTCGTGCTCCCCGCCCTCGCGAACGCCGTGACCGACTCGCTCGACCTCTCCGCGGAGCTCGCCGCCAAGCTCGACGGCAACCTGGCCCTGCTCCTCTTCGGCCTCGTGCTCGCCCTCGTCCCGATCCTCATGCCGCGCGGTGTGCACGGAGCGGTCGCGTCGGCGATCGCGCGGCGCTCACCACGTCGCCGCAGCAACCCCGTGCCCCCGGCAACCACCTCCCAAGCAGCACCGACAGCGACACCCGAGAAGAAGGACCCACCGGCCTCCCTCGCCGAGGACAGCGCCGTGCACACCACCAAGAGTTCGGAGTAGTTCAATGGCTGAGCGCACTTCACGTCTTGTCCGTCCCGTCGTGGCCCTGGCCTCCGTCGGTCTCGCCGTCAGCCTCGCCGCCTGCGGTGGCGGTGGCAGCGGCGAGACCGGGAGCACCGGTGGAGCGGCCGCCCCGGCGGTCGACACCCCCGGCGTCACCGACACGACGATCACCGTCGGCACCCACCAGCCGCTCACCGGGCCCGCCGCCGCGGGTTACTCGACGATCTCGAAGGCGACCAAGGCCTACTTCGACTACGTCAACTCCAAGGGCGGCGTCAACGGGCGCAAGATCGAGTACACCGTCAAGGACGACGGATACAACCCGGCCAACACCCAGAAGGTCGTCCGCGAGCTCGTCCTGCAGGACAAGGTCTTCGGCCTGCTCAACGGCCTCGGCACCCCGACCCACACCGGCGTGCTCGACTTCGTCAAGACCAACAAGGTGCCCGACCTCTTCGTCGCCTCCGGCAGCCTCAACTGGAACCAACCGGAGAAGTACCCCAACACCTTCGGCTTCCAGTCGAACTACACGACGGAGACGAAGATCTCCGGCAGCTACATCAAGGAGAACTTCGCCGGCAAGAAGGTGTGCTTCTTCGGTCAGGACGACGACTTCGGCCGCGACGCGCTCAAGGGCCTGACGATCATCCTCGGCGAGGACGGCGTCGGCGAGCGCCAGACCTACGTCACGTCCAACCCGAACGTCGCGCCCCAGATCGGCAAGTTCAAGGACGCCGGCTGCGAGGTCATCCAGCTCGCGACCGTGCCGCCCTTCACCGCCCTCGCCATCGGCACCGCGGCCAAGCTCGGCTTCAAGGCGCAGTGGATCAGCACGTCGGTCGGCGCGGATCTGCCGACCCTCAAGGGTGTCCTCGGCGAGGCGGCCCCGCTCCTGGAGGGAGTGCTCGCCACGAACTACCTGCCGTCGAGCTTCGACGCCGCCGACCCGTGGACGAAGGTCTACATGCAGATCAACAAGGACTTCAACGGCGACGCCCCGTTCACCGGCAACACCGTCTACGGCATGAGCGTCGGCTACCTCTTCGTCGAGGCGCTCCAGGCCAACGGCAAGGACCTCACCCGCGAGTCCATCCAGAAGACGATCGAGTCGGGCAAGCTCAAGGGCTCCTCGTTCACTCCCCTGCGCTTCTCGGCGACGGACCACACCGGCTACTCCGGTGCCCGGATGAGCCGCATCGAGGGCGACCAGTCGGTCTACTTCGGGCCGACCTACGTCACCGACGACTCCGACGCCGCGCCGACCGAGTACACGGAAGCCGCGGTCACGCCGCCGGCTGACGGCATACCGACCGCCGGCTGACCCACCTCCGGTGCCCCTGCGCCCGCGTCGTCGCCCCCTGCGACGGCGCGGGCGCCGCCACGTCGCCTAGCCTGACGAGATGACTCCCCTGCCGCCCCGGTCGTCGGCGCGAATCGTCACCGACCCCGACGTGAGGAGGACGTATGCCGCTGACGCCGGCACCGCGGACCGGCCCGCTCCCAGCGACTACACCGTCGTGCGGGCCCGCGACCGCGCCGACGTCGTCGAGGTGCTCGAGCACGCGCAGGCGACGGGGACGCCGGTCGTCCCGCAGGGAGCCCGGACGTCCCGCGCTGCGGGCGCCAGGGCGACGGAGGGCGCGATCGTGCTCAACGTCGAGGCCCTGGACACGATCCACGACGTCGACCCCGTCCAGGGTCTCGCCGTCGTCGGACCCGGGGTCGTCAACGCCGCGCTGAAGACGGAGCTGGCCGGGGCCGGCCTCTTCTACGGGCCCGACCCCGCGTCGTGGGAGACGTGCACGATCGGGGGGAACGTCGCGACCAACGCCGGCGGCCTGTGCTGCGTGAAGTACGGCGTCACCGCCGACTGGGTCACCGCCCTCGAGGTCGTCCTGCCCGGTGGCGAGGTGATGCGGACGGGACGCCGCACGGCCAAGGGGGTGGCCGGATACGACCTCACCGGCCTGCTCGTCGGGTCGGAGGGGACGCTCGGCGTCGTCACCGAGGTCGTCGTGCGGGTCACGCCCGCGCCCGACCCGGCCCTGACGACCCTCGCGGTGTTCGGCTCGCTCGACGACGCCGTCGCCGGGATCGTCGCACTGCGCCTCGACCGGCACCGGCCCTCGCTGCTCGAGATCCTCGACCGGGCGAGCATCCGCGCCGTGCAGGCGTTCGGGGACTACGGCTTCCCCGAGGACTGCGAGGCGGTGCTGCTCGTCCAGTCCGACCGGCCCGGCCGCACCGGCGAGGACGTCGCCCGCTACGCCGACCTGCTCACGGCAGCGGGTGCGAGCGAGGTCGCCGTGGCCGACGACGACCAGGAGGCTGCCGCGCTGCTCGCGGGCCGGCGGGTGATGAGCACGGCGTTCGAGGCCCTGGGGGCGAGGCTCGCGGAGGACGTCTGCGTGCCGGTGCGTCGGCTCGCCGAGTTCGTCCGCGGCGTCGAGGCGATCGCCGTGCGCAACGACGTCCTCATCCCGGCCAGCGGGCACGGCGGCGACGGCAACCTGCACCCCTCGATCGTCTACGCCCCCGACGACCCGGCCGCCGTCGAGCGGGCCTGGTGCGCCTTCGACGAGGTGCTCCGCCTCGGCCTCGCACTCGGCGGGACGATCACCGGTGAGCACGGCGTGGGCTCGCTCAAGGTGCCCTGGCTCGCCCTCGAGCTCGGGGCGGCCGAGGTGGCGAGGCAGCGGCGCCTCAAGGCGGTCTTCGACCCGCTCGGCATCATGAACCCCGGCACGGTCTTCGCCGCTCCCGGCGCCTGACCAGCCCGCGGCGTGGGGTTGAGGGAGATGCTCCGGCACCTGGCGCCGGAAGATCTCCCTCATCTCGCCCGCGGGCCCCGACCGACGGGCCGTTCCCGGTTTGGCAGGATGGGCCCATGAGCGAGACGGAGACGACCGGAGCGTGGCTGAGCCGCGAGGACCTCGACAACGCCAGGGAACGGCTGCCGATCCTCTACGTCAGCGCGATCCCGGTCCGGGTCGACGACCGGGGGGTCGTCACCCACCTCGGCCTGCTGATGCGGGCGGACACCGACGGCGGCATCGGTCAGGAGGTCGTGGGCGGTCGGGTGCTGCACCACGAGCGCATCCGCGACGCGCTCGTGCGGCACCTCGAGAACGACCTCGGTCCGATGGCCCTGCCGCGGATCCCGCTCTCGCCTCAGCCGTTCACCGTCGCCGAGTTCTTCCCCACCCCGGGGGTCACCCCCTTCCACGACCCGCGCCAGCATGCCGTGTCCCTCGCCTTCGTCGTCGCCGTCGCGGGCGACTGCCGTCCCCAGCAGGACGCCCTCGACCTGTCCTGGGTGACCCCCGAGGAGGCCGCGTCGATCGCGGCGCGTGGTGAGATGTCCGGGTCGCACGGCGTGCTCGTGCGCCAGGCCCTCGCCCACGTCGGCTACCCCGTCTGACCCCTCACTCGAGGGCGCGCCCCGTCCCGCTCG
>JBBRGO010000099.1:0-10934 GCA_038224055.1 Actinomycetales bacterium | reverse complement strand
GTGCCGCTGGGGCGCACGATGATGCGCGACCCGTCGGCGAGCAGCCAGCGCAGCCCCTCCGTGGGTGGCAGTCCGCCGTCACCGCGGCCCAGGTCGTCCCGACGCGCGACCGTGACCCCGGCGATCTCGACGGGGGCGTCGTCGCGCAGCCGGGCCATCAGGGTCTCGCTCTGCGCGAGGTCGCTGACCCGCACCGAGAAGGAGTCGGTCGCGTGCACGCCGTGAGCCGTGGCGAGGTCGTCGAGCAGGTCGAGCAGGGTCCGCCCATCGGCCTTGAGCCCGGCGGCCAGCTCGGCGAGGAGCAGGGCGGCGCTCACGCCGTCCTTGTCGCGGACGAGGTCGGGTGCGACGCAGTAGCCGAGCGCCTCCTCGTAGCCGTAGCGCAGACCGGGCACCCGGGCGATCCACTTGAAGCCGGTGAGGGTCTCCTCGTGGGGCAGCCCGGCCGTGGCCGCGATCGCGGCGAGCAGCCTGGACGAGACGATCGAGCAGGCGAAGACCCCGCCCGGTCGGACCCCCCGCGCGACGAGGTGCGCCCCGAGGAGGGCTCCGACCTCGTCGCCGCGCAACATCCGCCAGTCGCCGACGGTCGGGTCGAGCACGGCGGCGGCGCAGCGGTCGGCATCCGGGTCGTTGGCGATGACGAGGTCGCACCCCGTGGTCCGGGCGAGCGCCAACGCGAGGTCGATCGCCCCGGCCTCCTCGGGGTTGGGGAACGCGACGGTCGGGAAGTCGGGGTCGGGCACGGCCTGCTCGCCCACGGCGAGCGGGGCCGGGAAGCCGGCGCGCACGAAGGCCTCGTGGACCGTGCCGTGCCCGACCCCGTGCAGACTCGTGTGCACGACCGAGAGGTCGCGCGGGGACGCGGGGTCCACGACGGTGACGACGGCCGCAAGGTAGTCCTCCTGCAGCTGCTCGCCGAAGGTCTCCCACCCGTCGGTGGCCCGGTCGACCTCGGCCGTGGCGGTCACGGCCGCGATGTGGCGGGCGATCTGGCCGTCGGTCGGGGGGACGATCTGGCTGCCGTCCCCGAGGTAGACCTTGTAGCCGTTGTCCTGGGGCGGGTTGTGGCTCGCCGTGACCATGACGCCGGCGTCGGCCCCGACGTGGCGGATGGCGAACGCGAGGACCGGGGTCGGGAGCGGCTGGGGGAGCAGCAGTGCCCGCCCGCCCGCCGCGACGACGACGGCGGCGGTGTCCCGGGCGAACACGTCGGAGTTGTAGCGCGCGTCGTAGCCGATGACGACCGTCGGGGCCGGCCCTGCGCCCCCCTCGTCTGCGAGGTAGCGCACGAGTCCCGAGGCGGCCCGGATCACGACGCTCCGGTTCATCCGGTGGGGACCGGCGCCGAGCGCGCCCCGCAGCCCGGCCGTCCCGAACTCGAGCATCCCGGTGAAACGGTCGGCCAGCTCGGCCTCGGCGGCGGCGTCGCCCGTCCCCGCCGCGTCGAGGAGCCGGTCGATCTCGGCCCGCGTCGTCGGGTCCGGGTCGTCGTCGCGCCAGGCGCGGGCCGCGGCCAGCAGCGCCTCGCCGCTCGGGGCCTGCATCAGATCCGACCCACGACGTCGGCGAGCAGCCGCCCGCAGCGGTCGGCGGCGGCGGCCCCAGCCTCGAGGACCTCGCCGTGGCTGAGGGCCGTCTCGGAGATGCCGGCGGCGAGGTTGGTGACGAGCGAGATCCCCAGCACCTCCATGCCGCACTGGCGGGCCGCGATCGCCTCGAGCGTCGTCGACATGCCGACGAGGTCGCCGCCGATGACCCCGGCCATCCGGACCTCGGCCGGGGTCTCGTAGTGCGGGCCCCGGAACTGCACGTAGACCCCCTCGTCGAGGTCGGCGTCGACGTCCCGTGCGAGCTCCCGCAGCCGTGGCGTGTAGAGGTCGGTGAGGTCGACGAACGTGGCGCCCTCCAGCGGCGAGGCCGCGGTGAGGTTGAGGTGGTCGCGGATGAGCACCGGGGTGCCGGGGGCCCAGGCGGGGTTGAGGCCGCCGCACCCGTTGGTCAGCACGATCGTCGTGCAGCCCGCGGCGCTCGCGGTCCGCACGGCGTGCACGACCGCGCGCACGCCCCGCCCCTCGTAGAAGTGGGTCCGGGTGCCGAAGACGAGTGCGCGCCGCCCCGTGTCACCGACGGCCACAGACCGCATGCTGCCGGAGTGGCCCTGGACCGCCGCCCCGTGGAACCCGGGGACGTCGGTGTTCTCGATCGTCGCGAGGGTCTCCCCGATGAGGTCGCCGGTCTGCCCCCAGCCGGAGCCGAGCACGAGCGCGACGTCGTGGTGGTCGGTCCCGGACCGCTCGGCGATGACGGCGGCAGCGGCCGCCGCGACGGCGAAGGGGTCGGTGGTGGGGTCGGCGAGGTCGAGGTGCTCGGTGTTCACGACCCGGACTCTATCGAGAGCCGGACGCTCCGTCGGGGGAGCGGGCGGCGGGCGTGGCGACGGCGGGGTGGTTGGATGGGAGGGTGATCACGCGAGAGACAGCCGTCGTCGTCATCGGGGGAGGTCCCGGAGGCTACGAGGCGGCTCTGGTCGCCGCGCAGCTCGGGGCCGACGTGACCATCGTCGAGAAGGACGGCCTCGGCGGGGCTGCGGTGCTCACCGACTGCGTGCCGAGCAAGGCCCTCATCGCCACTGCCGACTACATGTCCGACTTCGAGGTGGCGGGTCGCCTCGGGGTCCGGCTCCAGGACGAGGACGGCGACGAGGTCACCGATGCCCTGGCCGAGGTCCACACCGTCAACCGGCGCATCCTCGACCTCGCCGCGGCCCAGAGCGCCGACATCCAGGGCAGCCTCGAGGCGGTGGGCGTCACCGTGCTGCGCGGCACCGCGACCATCGAGTCCCGCGAGCGCATCCGCGTCGAGACGGCCGACGGCGAGCAGGTCGAGCTCCACTCGCAGGTCGTGCTAATCGCCACCGGTGCGACGCCGCGGGTCCTGCCCTCCGCCCAGCCGGACGGCGAGCGGATCCTCACGTGGCAGCAGATCTACTCGCTGCGTGAGCTCCCCGCGAAGATGGTCGTCATCGGGTCCGGTGTGACGGGGGCGGAGCTGGCGCAGGCCTACCTCGGTCTCGGCTCCGAGGTCGTGCTCGTCAGCTCACGAGAGCGGGTGCTCCCCGGCGAGGACGCGGACGCCGCCACCGTCATCGAGGACGTCTTCCGCAAGCGCGGGATGGAGGTGCTCAGCCAGTCCCGGGCCGCGAGCGTGCAGCGCACCGTGTCCGGGGTCGTCGTGACGCTCGTCGACGGTCGCACGGTGGAGGCGACCCACGCGCTGCTCGCCGTGGGCTCGATCCCGCAGACCGCGGGGCTCGGCCTCGAGGACCTCGGCGTCGTGCTCACCGAGTCGGGTCACATCGAGGTCGACCGCGTCTCGCGCACGAGCGTGCCGGGCGTCTACGCCGCCGGCGACTGCACCGGGGTGCTGCCCCTCGCCTCCGTGGCCGCCATGCAGGGCCGGATCGCCATGTGGCACGCGCTCGGCGACGCGGTCGCCCCCCTCAACGTGCGCGGGGTCGCGGCCAACATCTTCACCGAGCCCGAGATCGCGACGGTCGGCATCAGCCAGGGCGCGGCCGACGCGTCCGCCGACGTCGAGTCGGTGATGCTGCCGCTCGCCCGCAACCCCCGAGCCAAGATGCAGGGCATCACCGACGGGTTCGTCAAGCTGTTCTGCCGCACCGGCTTCGGCACGGTCCTCGGGGGGGTCGTCGTGGCCCCCAAGGCCTCCGAGCTGATCCACCCGGTCGCCCTCGCGGTGCAGAACCGTCTCAGCGTCGACCAGGTGGCGAGCACGATCACCGTCTACCCGTCGCTGTCGGGCTCGATCGCCGAGGCGGCCCGCCAGCTGCACCAGTCGGACTAGGGTGTTATCCCCGGAGAGTTTGGGTACACGGCTCGCTGGTGACTTCCCCTTGAACGCGGTGTGACCGCGATGATGACTGTAGATGTAAGGGAAGGCGGGCAGGGCGGCGACGCGCGCGGCCTCGCTGGTTTAGGGCAGGGCATGGGCTCACTCCTGTTCCAGGTCCGCTTCAACCCGCTCGCCCCTGCCGTTGGTCTGGGGCCGGTACGGTCGGGTCCGCTTGTGGACGACCTCGCCGAGCGCGTGCGCCTGGGCGCACCCACCACGGCGTTGGGAGCATCTTATTGTCCCGCGCCTGACCGGCATTCAAAGCGCATTGTCACCAGCGCGCACGACTGGTGCATGGAGATTCAACTCTTCTTGCTCAATCGGCCTCGCGAGCGGCCCAACGCTTGATGAGTTGGCTCGAGCCCCAATCGGTTTCGGTCTTGAGGTGCGGGGAGTCTCAGTGGTGAACTGAGGTACCAGTTCGCGGGTCGAGGGCCCCCTCGTCTCACCCGAAGACGCGACCAGGTGCGATCATTACCGCGTCGACGTCAATGCGCGATCGAGCGCTTCCAGTTGCGGAGTTCGTGATCCGGAGCGTGTGCGTTCCCGTGGTCAGGGGGGCCCGCCACACGACCATGCGGTTCTGCGGCGTCGCAGAGTATGTGTCGACCCGTTGGACCGGTCCACCGTCGACGCTGAACGCGACCGGAGCCCGGTTGCTGTTTTTTCCCATGACGACGGCGAGGTCCGACCCAGCCCCTACGGACGGGAGGTAGTAGGTGACGGAACTGCCTGACACGGTCGAGAACAACGTCTTCCCACCGTCGGAGCAGGCACACGGGGAAACTCTCCACGTTCCAGTCTTTGCAACCCCCAGCGGTTCTCGCTGCCAAGCGTTGGTGCCGTCCTCCTGCCAAACCCATGCCACATTGGGAGCGCTGTACCCAGATGACGCAGAGTTGCCCTGCTCGTCACGCGCCACGATGCGGTATTTGTACGAGGAGTCACCTCCTCCGCAGGGTGAGGGCACGTCCTCGGCGCGCAGGCGCAGAGTCGTCTGTTGGGTGTTCAGGACCTCGGGACGCTCCTCACCGTAGTTGACGTAGACGTCATAGGCGGCCATACCGCTGTCCGGGTCAGATCCCGACCATTTCAGGTCCAGCGGGATCTGGTAATGCACGTTGCTCGGGTAGTTCGCACAGCCGCTAAGCGGACTTGTGGCTTCGATCGTGGTGCCCGGCACGAATTGCAGCGGTGTCACCGTTAGCGACGGAGTCGTCCCGTCGAACCCTGCGACCGTAGCCGTCGTTGCTGAGCTGACGCTCGTCACGGCCGCCGATGCCGGCAGCGCGACCACTGCGCCCGCGGCTAGAAAGCCAATGAGAAAAGATGACGGTGAGAAGCGCCCCATGATGACCCCCCGATCGTCCGGCGGCCCACGTCGTCGGTGATCCGACCATAGCCTTGACGCAGCACTCGCCGGGTGTTTCTGCAACGCTTTGATCGCCCGGACGAGCCAGTTATCCCCGACTTGTCCAAATTGGGCTGTGGCATTATTCGATCTGTCGCCTTGGGAACTTTGCGGGGAGCACTCATTCGACAGCAGCCACCCATTAGCGCGGACCGCCATCCGCAGGTTGGTCGGTCTCGGGGAGGTCGTTCTTGTTACGTTCCTCGAGCTGCGCCCACCGTGCCCGGCGCTGCTGTGACAGATGGGCGCGCAGGCGCTTCTGGACGGGGTAGACGACCGCCACGACGACGGCCACGACGAGCAGGCCGGTCCACGAGAACGAGGACGACGACGCGGTTGCACTGCTGAGGGCACCAAACACGTCTGCAGTCTGCCAGAGGCGTAGCGTCGGGCTGGACCCCGACACTTCGGGAACCACCCACGCAGGGAGCGCTCATGAGCGACTGGATCGCCAAGGCCAAGGACTTCGTCACCGGCCACCCCGAGCAGACGAAGGACGGGCTGGGCAAGGCCGCGGACTTCATCAACGACAAGACCGGTGGCAAGTACGCCGACCAGGTCGACCAGGGCAGCGACAAGCTCGGTGAGGCACTCGGCATCCCGGGCGAGGCACCTGCCGATCCGCCGGTCGAGCCCGCACCGGACCGGCCGGACGTGACCCCGGCCCCCGAGCAGGACCTCCCCGGCGTGGACGACCCGAACCTGCCGCGCCAGGGAGTGGCGGCGACCGAGGGCGACCGCACCCTCACGGAGCCGCCCGCCGAGGGTTGACGAGCCCGAGGGGGACGCCGGGTGGGGGCCCCCGACCGGGATCAGGTCAGGCCTCGACGTCCTTGATCTCGGCGAGGACGACTCCGGAGCTGACCGTCTCGCCGACCGTGGCGGTGAGGCCGGTGATGACACCGGCCTTGTGAGCCGTGATGGGCTGCTCCATCTTCATCGCCTCGAGGACGATCACGAGCTCTCCCTCGGCGACCTGGGCCCCTTCCTCGACCGCGATCTTGACGATGGTGCCCTGCATCGGTGCGGTGAGCGCGTCACCGGAGACCGCGGCGCCCGAGGCTGCTCCCCCCGACCGCTTCGGTGCCTTCTTCCGTACCGAACCGTGACCGCCACCACCCAGGGCGAGCCCGCCGGGCAGCGACACCTCGAGGCGCTTGCCGCCCACCTCGACGACGATCGTCTGTCGCTCCTCGGGCTCGGCGGTGTCGGCGGCGGACCCGGCGGCATACGCCTCGATCGTGTTGTCGAACTCGGTCTCGATCCAGCGGGTGTGGATCGTGAAGGGCTCGTCGCCCTCGGGCGCGAAGGCCGGGTCGGACACGACGGCGCGGTGGAAGGGGGTGACGGTCGGCATCCCGTCGATGACGAGCTCGTCGAGGGCGCGACGGGCCCGTTCCAGCGCCTGTTGGCGGGTGCGGCCGGTGACGATGAGCTTGGCGATCATCGAGTCGAACGCTCCGGCGATGGTGTCGCCCTCGACGATCCCCGAGTCCCAGCGCACGCCGGGCCCCTGCGGGACGACCATCCTGCTCACCGTGCCCGGGGCGGGGAGGAAGCCGCGACCGGCGTCCTCGCCGTTGATCCGGAACTCGATCGAGTGGGCGTGGGGGACGGGGTCGGGGTAGTCGAGGCTCGCGCCGTCGGCGATCCGGAACTGCTCGCGCACGAGGTCGATGCCGGTGACCTCCTCACTCACGGGGTGCTCGACCTGGAGGCGGGTGTTGACCTCGAGGAAGCTGATGTCGCCCGCCGGCCCGACGAGGAACTCGCACGTGCCGGCGCCGACGTAACCGGCCTCCTTGAGGATGGCCTTGCTCGCGCGGAGCAGCTCGGTGTGCTGCTCCTCGGTGAGGAACGGGGCGGGGGCCTCCTCGACGAGCTTCTGGTTGCGCCGTTGGAGCGAGCAGTCCCGGGTGGAGACGACGACGACGTTCCCGTGCTGGTCGGCGAGGCACTGCGTCTCGACGTGGCGCGGGTGGTCGAGGAAGCGCTCGACGAAGCACTCGCCGCGACCGAAGGCCGACACGGCCTCGCGGACGGCCGAGTCGAACAGCTCGGGGATCTCCTCCATCGTGCGGGCGACCTTGAGGCCGCGCCCGCCGCCGCCGTAGGCGGCCTTGATCGCCACCGGCAGGCCGTACTCCTTCGCGAAGGCGACGACCTCGTCCGCCCCGTCGACCGGTTCCTTCGTGCCGGGCACGAGGGGCGCGCCCGCCTTCGTCGCGATGTGCCGGGCCTTGACCTTGTCACCGAGGGAGTCGATCGCGGCGGGACCGGGTCCGATCCAGGTCAGGCCGGCGTCGATGACGGCCTGGGCGAAGCCCGCGTTCTCGGCGAGGAAGCCGTAGCCGGGATGCACCGCGTCGGCTCCGGCCTCGAGGGCCACGGAGATCAGCTTGTCCTGCAGCAGATAGCTGTCCCCCGGGGTCGAGCCGCCGAGGGCGTAGGCCTCGTCGGCCACCTTGACGTGCAGGGCGTCCCGGTCGGGGTCGGCGTAGACCGCGACCGACGCGATGCCACTGTCCGTGCACGCACGTGCGATGCGGACGGCGATCTCCCCACGGTTTGCGATGAGAACCTTGCTGATGGGTGCCATGGATCGGAGCCTAGCGTCTGGGTCCGGGGCGGCCGGGTGCCTCGCAACCCCGGGCCGTCGGCTGGGGCGTGAGGTGCGGCACACCACCGGTTCGAGGGCGATCGGGGAGCAGCGTAGGTTTGGAGGCATGACGTCCACCCACCCCGTCCCGTCCGTCCCGTCCGTCCCGCTCGGACACGCCTCGGTCGAAGGCCTGACGATCCCGCAGCTCGGCTTCGGCGTCTGGGAGGTCCCGGACGAGAAGGTCGACGCGGCCTGCGGGCGCGCGCTCGAGGTCGGCTACCGCCACATCGACACGGCCCGCATCTACGACAACGAGCAGGGCGTGGGTCGTGTCCTGGCCGCGACCGAGCTCTCCCGTGACGAGGTGTTCGTCACGACGAAGCTGTGGAACGACGACCACGAGGACGTCGAAGCGGCCTTCGAGGCCTCGATGGGCAAGCTCGGCGTCGAGATGCTCGACCTCTACCTGATCCACTGGCCGTGCCCCGAGCAGGACGCCTACGTCACGGCCTGGAAGGCGCTGCTGGAGCTCCAGAAGGCGGGACGGGTCCGGTCCGTTGGGGTCTGCAACTTCCAGGTACCGCACCTGCAGCGGCTCCTCGACGAGACAGGCGTGCTGCCGTCGGTCAACCAGATCGAGCTGAGCCCTTACCTCCAGCAGGCGCAGCTGCGGGCCTTCCACGCCGAGCACGGCGTCGTCACCGAGGCCTGGAGCCCGCTCGCTGTCCGTGCCGGTCTGCTCGAGGACCCCGTCATCACGGGCGTCGCCGCCAAGCATGGGGTCTCGCCCGCCCAGGTGGTGCTGCGCTGGCACATCCAGCTCGGCAACGTCGTCCTGACCCGGTCGGTCACCCCTTCGCGGATCGACGAGAACGTCGAGATCTTCGGGATCGAGCTCGCCGAGGACGACCTCGCCGCGATTGCTGGGCTCGATCGGGGCGAGCGCACCGGCCCCGACCCTGACACCTTCGGCTGAGGCCTGCCCCGGCGGTCCGCTCGCCGCTAGGTTGGACCCATGGGCCTCTTCTCCCGCAAGGGCAAGGACGACGCTGACCGCAACTTCGCCGAGGAGCTGGGCAGCGGGACGAGTGAGGGCGACGACGACCTCGTCACCGAGGGTCACGTCGGGCGGCCGGTGTCGCGCCGGCTCGACGAGCAGGAGCGGGCCCGGATCGAGGCCGGCGTGCAGCGGTTGGTCGAGCTCGGCGTGGACGTCGACGACATCGACTCGATCGGCGCGGCCTACGACGCGGCGCTCACCCGGTCCCGTGCCGACTCCTCCTCGGACGGCGGTCCGGACACGATCGTCGACACGTTCGCGATCGCGATCGGGGAGCACCTGGCCCGGCACAGCGCGCGCGAATGGGCCGTGGTGACCGACGTCTTCGGGACCGATCTCGGCCTCGTGGCGGCCCAAGCCGACACCGTCATCGTGCCGCACAACCTCGTCGGCGCCCGCTGGATGCGCGGCGAGACCGGCTGGGTCCCACGCGTGGTCTCGCACCTGGTGCGTCTGCGTCCGCGGAGGCACTGACCGGCCCTATCCTCGGCGGATGGACACCGAGAACGACGGGCTCGACCCGAGGAGCCGGCGCGAGCTGGAGCAGGACATCGAGACGGACTTCTCCCGTCGGATGTCCTACGGCGACTACCTGTGCCTGGACCGGCTGCTGTCGGCCCAGCGCCCGCGGAGCGAGCCCCCGCAGCACGACGAGCTGCTGTTCATCATCCAGCACCAGACGTCCGAGCTGTGGCTCAAGCTGCTCATCCACGAGCTGCGCTCGGCCCGGTCCCTGATCCGGACCGACGACCTCGGCCCCGCACTGAAGCGACTCGCGCGGGTCAAGCACATCCAGCACACCCTCACCGACCAGTGGTCGGTGCTCGCCACGATGACGCCGAGCGAGTACGCGCAGATCCGCCCGTTCCTCGCCACGAGCAGCGGGTTCCAGTCGGCGCAGTACCGCGAGGTGGAGTTCCTGCTCGGGAACAAGAACGCCGACATGGTCGCCGTCTTCGCGCACGACGAGTCCGCCCGGGCCCGTCTCGAGACGCTGCTGCACGAGCGGAGCCTCTACGACGAGTTCCTCGCCTACCTCTCCCGTCGCGGGTACGCCGTCCCGGCGGGCCTGCTCGAGCGGGACTGGTCGCAGCCCTACCACCACGACGACGGCCTCGTCGACGTTTTCGCCGGGGTGTACGCGGCGCCCGCCGAGCACTGGGGTGTCTACGAGACGTGCGAGGAGCTCGTCGACCTCGAGGACAACTTCCAGCAGTGGCGCTTCCGCCACCTCCAGGTGGTGCAGCGCACCATCGGCCAGCAGCCCGGCACGGGCGGCTCGTCAGGGGTGGAGTTCCTGCGCCGCGCCCTCGACCTCACCTTCTTCCCCGAGCTGTACGACGTCCGGAGCCGCGTCGGCGGCTGAGCGGGCCGACGCCAGGGCGAACGCACTTCTCGGCGTGCACGGACGGGGCTCGCACTGACACGGGCCGGTGCAGCCGGGCTCCACGAAACAACGGTCGGGGCAGACACACTCGGGCAGCGGCATCGGTTGCCGAGTGACCCGCGGCTGCGGTCCACGCATGAGGCGCCGTCGCTCGGCGAGCTCGTCGGTGGTGGGGTGGTCGGTCGTTGGGAGGGCGGTGGGTCCGAGTCCGCTGCGGAGGTGGTCGCGCGCCGCGCGGTGGTGGTAGCAGCCGCGCGCCTCGGGCCGGTCGTAGCGGGGGTAGGCCCAGCGGTGGCGGGGACCTCGTCGGGAGGGGCGACCTCGAGGTGGGCGGGGAAGCGTCGACCGGCCTCGATACGGGCCACCGTGCCGGCGGAGATGCCGAGACGGGCTGCGAGATCGCGCTGGCTTCGGCGCGGGCTACGTCACTGCGTCGCGGGGTGGAGCAGTGACGGATACGGTCAGGCGGTCCTGGCCCGGACCTGGCGCTTGATCCGGGCCAGCATCGCGACCATGCCGCGCATCCGCAGCGGCGACACGGCCTCGGCGAGCCCGAAGC
>JBBRGO010000098.1:0-10946 GCA_038224055.1 Actinomycetales bacterium | reverse complement strand
CCCGGGGGCGGCCTCGGGGCGGCCCGCCCGGCCCGGCGTGGGGCCAGTGCCCCCCGCGGGGCCGCGGGCGAAGGGCCCCACTCGAGAGGAAAGGGTGGTGGGATCGGGGGTATGAGGATCACGTCACCGGGTCTCGTCTCGGACCTCGCCCTGCTGGAGCTGCAGGGGTCGAGCGTCATCGACCGGGGGGACCACCTCGTCGTGCGGACGCCGAGCAACCCGACCTTCTGGTGGGGCAACTTCCTGCTGCTCGACCGCTCCGTCCCCGAAGCGGAGGTGCCGGAGTGGGTCGACCGCTTCGCCTCCGAGTTCCCGGGGTCCCGGCACCGGGCCTTCGGCTTCACCGGTGCGGGGGGAGACTTCTCGGCCTGGCGGGCGCTCGGCTACGACGTCGGCACGGATGTGACGATGTCGTGCGGTGCGGTGCCCGAGGCGTCTCCACCGCCTGAGGACGTGGCGATCCGGCCACTGGTCGGGGACGACGACTGGGGCCAGTCGGCGCGACTCGGCGCCAGCGACGTGCCGGAGCACGAGCGGGCCGACCGTGTCGTCCTCGAGGAGCGTCGGGGCCGGGCCCGTCGCCGACTCGTGGAGGACGGGGACGCCCGGTGGTTCGGCGCCTTCGCCGGGGGCGAACTGCTGGGCAGCCTCGGGATCGTGCGCCTCGGCCCGATCGCGCGCTACCAGGACGTGATGACGCACGTCTCGGCTCGTCGCCGGGGGATCGCGGGAGCCCTCGTCCGGGCCGCGGGCGAGTGGGCGCTCGCCGATGGGGCCGTGCACGAGCTCGTCATCGTCGCGGAGGACGGCGGCCCGGCCATCGGTCTCTACGGCCGGCTCGGTTTCGTCGAGGTGGACCGTCACGTCGGCGTCGAGCTCAAGCCCGCCTCCTCCTAGCCGCGTCCGCCCTCGTTCTCCTCTCGTTCGTGCTCGAGGGCTCGGTCACGTGACGGGTGGCAGGGTGGGACAGCGGCATACCCGAGAGCTCGAGGCGTGGACGCGGGGAATGACCGTGCGCTGCACGGAGTTCAGGTTCTCATGAGCGAAACTCCGGCGGCGCGGGCCGCAGCCGTCGGGCTGAGGTCGGAACGCGGCCCCATCCTGCTGTCCGTCATGCTGAGCGTCGGGCTCGTCGCCATCGACGCGACCATCCTCGCGACCGCGGTGCCCTCGATCGTCCAGGACCTCGGCGGCTTCTCCCAGTTCCCGTGGCTCTTCTCCGTCTTCCTGCTCGCGCAAGCGGTGTCGGTGCCCATCTTCGGCAAGCTGAGCGACCAGTTCGGCCGGAAGCCGATCATGCTCTTCGGGATCGGCGCGTTCGTGATCGGCTCGATCCTCTGCGGCTTCGCGTGGAGCATGCCGGCGCTCATCGCCTTCCGGGCCCTCCAGGGACTCGGCGCCGGGGCGGTCCAGCCGACCGCGATGACGATCATCGGCGACATCTACTCCGTCGAGGAGCGGGCCCGCGTCCAGGGTTACGTGGCCGGCGTCTGGGCGGCCTCGTCCGTCATCGGTCCGACGCTCGGCGGCGTCTTCGTCGACTTCCTCACGTGGCGCTGGATCTTCTTCGTCAACATCCCGCTCGGAATGCTCGCGGCCTGGGTGCTGATGCGCCGGTTCCACGAGGACGTGACGCGCGTCCGGCACCGCATCGACGTCGGGGGCGCGGTGCTGCTGACGGCGGGAACCTCCCTGCTCATCCTCGGTCTGCTCGAGGGCGGGGTGGCCTGGGCCTGGGGCTCACCGCAGAGCCTCGCGGTCCTGCTCGGCGGGGTCGTCCTCCTCGTCGCCTTCGGCTTCGTGGAGCGCCGCGCCGCCGAGCCGATCCTGCCCGGCTGGGTGCTGCGTCACCGCCTCATCAGCACGACGAGCCTCTCCAGCCTCGGGGTGGGCGCCGTGCTTATCGGGCTCACCTCCTACGTGCCGCTCTACGTTCAGCGGGTCCTCGGCACCGGCGCCCTGACGGCCGGTTTCGCGCTCGCGGCGCTGACCCTCGGCTGGCCCATCTCGGCGACGCTCGCCGGCCGGATCTACCTGCGGATCGGTTTCCGGGCGACCGCTCTCATCGGCGCGGGCGTCTCCCTCGTCGGCACCGCCCTGCTCATGCTCATCTCGGCCGACTCGTCGGTCTACCAGGTCGCCCTCACCTGCTTCGTCATCGGACTCGGCATGGGCCTCGTCGCGAGCCCGACGCTCATCGCCGCCCAGTCGGCCGTGGAGTGGAACGCCCGCGGCGTCGTCACGGGGACGAACATGTTCGCCCGCTCGATGGGCAGCGCGCTCGGGATCGCCGTCTTCGGCGCGATCGTCAACGCGTCGGTCACCGCGCAGACGGGCAGCTCCAGCGCCTCGCAGGCGCCGGATGGACTGCCCGCGGCGATCCTCGACCCCGGCCTCCAGCGCGTGTTCGTCGCGGTCTTCGTCGTCGCGGTCCTCATGGCCGTCGCGGTGTGGGCGATGCCCCGTCGGGGACAGATCACCGAGGGCACGCGCACCTCGCCCGACCGGGCCGCGGTGGTCGATGCCCACGTCGAGCACGTCGAGCACGTCGAGCACGTCGAGCACGTCGAGCACGACGAGCACGACGAGCACGTCGATGTCAGCCCGGTCCCGGCGCCCGCCCGGCGCGAGACCGATCCGCTCGGCGCCTGACCCGGTCGCGGCCCGAGGTCGTAGCGTGTCGGCCATGCCGCCCCTGGTCATCCGCGACGCCACCCCGGCGGACGCGGGCGACTGCGCCGCCATCTACGCGCCCTACGTCAGCCGGACCTGCGTCAGCTTCGAGGAGCACCCGCCGTCCACCGCCGTCATGCGGCGGCGCATCGCGCAGGCCCAGGCCAACCCACGCCTGGCTCGTCGCAGAGGAGGGCGGGCGCGTCACCGGTTACGCCTACGGGGGCCCGTTCAAGGAGCGCAGCGCCTACCGCTACGCCTGCGAGGTGAGCGTCTATCTCCTGGCCGACGAGCGGGGTCGGGGACTCGGGCGCGACCTGTATGCCGCCCTGCTCGCGGATGACCGACCTCGGGATGCGGATGGCGTGCGGTGGCGTGACCCTGCCCAACGACGCGAGCGAGGCGTTGCACCGGTCGCTCGGCTTCGAGCCGGTCGGCATCTACCGTCGGATCGGCTGGAAGCACGGCGGGTGGCGCGACGTCGCGTGGTTCCAGCTGCCGCTCGGCGCCGAGGGCGGCTCCCCGCCCCACGCGTCGGTGTGACCCGGACGCGCACTCGGGTCATCCCCCTACCCGACTGTGCGCCCCGCACCACGCGTTCTGGGGCGGGGCGCACAGTCGAGGGGTGGAGGAGGGGGGCTCAGGCGAGGTGGGCCGCGTCGATCGCGGACTGGAGGCTCTGGATGTAGCCCTCGCTCGTGTAGGTCGCGCCGCTCACCATGTCGATCTGGGCCGACTGCTTCTGAAGCGCCTCGCCGCGCAGGATCGGTGCCGCCTGTTGGCTGATCGCGACGGACGTGCCGGAGCTGTCGGTGAGGTGCAGGGCCGTCACCGCGGTGATCTTCTTCCCGGTGAAACGCACCCTGACCTGGACCTGGCCGTAGCGCGTCGAGACGACGGCGCCGTCGACGTGGCCGGACTTCGGGGCTGGGGCCGGTGCCGGGGCCTTCGGGGCTGGCGTCTTCGAGGAGGACCTCCCGGACGGTGGGGCCGTGCGCGACCGCGTCGTCGTCGGGTGCTTCGGGGCAGTCGCCGGTGGGTCGGCCGTCACCGGTCCGGCCCCGCTCGCGGCCTCGACGTGCACCGAGGTGGCGGTGGGCAGTCTGGGGGTGAGCCCTGCGGACCAGGAGGTCGCGATCGTCGCGGCACTCGCGAGCCCGACGAGGGCTGTCGTCATCTTCCTCACCAGTTGAACCTTTCGTCGTGGACGTGCCCGGCGGGCAGCCCCGCGTCGAGCAGCGTGGAGCGGACGAGGTGCATCCACGGACCGGGCCCGCAGAGGTAGGCCTCGTGGGCCGTGAGATGGGGCACGATCGCGGCGAGTCGCTCGGCGTCGCCGCCAGTGCCGGCGGTGGGTCCGTCGGCCGGCAGCCAGGAGCCCTGCACGGGCGGGCCGACGAGGACGAGCAGCTGGTGGCCCCCTGCCGCGACGAGGCGTTCGAGCTCGCGGCGGAACGTCAGCTGGGACGCGTCGTTGACCCGGTAGACGACCGTGATGTCGCCGGCGCTCGCGTGGCGCTCGCGGACGAGCTCCTCGAGGAGTGCGCGAACCGGGGTGATCCCGATGCCCGCGGCGAGGAGCAGCACCCGCCGACGGGTCCGGTGGCGCAGGGTGAACGCGCCGTAGGGGCCCTCGAAGAGGACACGGGTGCCGGGCCGCAGACCCTGCAGGGCCCTCGAGTGGTCGCCGAGGTCGCGCACCGTGATCCGCAGCCCGCGTCCGTCGGGGGCGCTGGACAGCGACCACGGGTGGGCGGTGAGCACGAGCCGGGGAGTGGCGAACCGCCAGTTGAAGTACTGCCCGGCGCGCGCCGGCAGCCGGTCGAGATGGCGGCCGCGCATCCACACCGACCACACGCCGGGGCTCTCCTGCACGACCCGGGTCACCCGCAGGTCGTGGCGCAGGCTGCGGCCGACCGGGACGAGCACGCGCCACCACAGGACGCTCGCCGCCACGAGGACGTAGAGCACCCACCAGTAGGTCCGCACCCAGGGGGTGGCGGTGAAGTCCGACCCGAGCGAGAGCTGGTGGGGGACGGAGAGGACGACAGCGGCATACGACGTGAGGTGGACGAGGTGCCACCACTCGTAGCTGAGCCGACGCCGCGCGATGCTCACCGAGGTGACGGCGACCGCGACGAGCAGGACGGTCGCGATCGTCGCCTCGAGCAGGTTGTCGCCGCCGGTGACGAGACGCAGGCCCTCGACGATGGGCCCGGTGATGCCACCGAGCTGGTCGCGGATTGCGTAGCCGAGCACGATCGCGCCGACGTGGACGAGGATGAGGGGGACGGTGACGCGGCCGAGGATGCGGTGGGCCTTGAGCGCCCGATCCATCCCGTAGACGCGGTCGACCCAGGGGATCCGGGCGGCGAGGAGCAGCTGGAGCAGGAGGAAGTCCATCGCCACGAGCCCGGTGAGGCGTCCCACGGCGACGAGGATCGTCCCGGTGGAGCCGCTGAGGAGGTCGTGGCTGCCCGCGCCGAGCAGGAACGTCGCGATGACGACGACGAGGGTGAGCACGGCCACGGCCTCGAGGAGGTCGGCGGTGCGCGCCCGCCAGCGGCGGAACTCGCTCCCACGACGCAGGACGGAGCGGACTCGCTCGGGCGGGCGGTCGGGACGGACGTCCCGGGGGGACAGGGTGTTGGTCACCACATGATGGTGCGCAGCGGATCTCAGAAAGTTATGAGACGAAACCGGGACACTGGGGTCATGACGGATCCCGAACCCGCGTCGGCCTCGGCCGGACGCCGCCTCCTGCTCGTCGAGGACGACGGCGACCTGTCGGCGATGTTGACGACGCTCCTCACCGAGGAGGGGTATGCCGTCACGACCGCACGCGACGGTCAGGCGGGTTTGCACGCGGGGCTGGTCCACGAGTGGGACGTGCTCGTCGTCGACCGCGGGCTGCCGGGCATCGAGGGGGTCGACCTGCTGACTCGCTTGCGCGCCAAAGGGGTCGGCGCTCCCGCGCTGCTGCTCACCGCCCGAGGGACGGTCGGTGACCGGGTCGAGGGACTGGACGCCGGCGCCCAGGACTACGTCGTCAAGCCGTTCGACGTCGACGAGCTGCTCGCCCGGCTGCGGGCCCTGCTCCGCCCGGTCTCGTCGACCTCCGCCGAGGTCGTCGTCGGGGCGGGCCGGCTGCTCATCGGTGAGCACCGTTGGCTCGGTCCGGCGGGCGAGGTGATGCTGTCCGGCCGCGAGACCGCGCTGCTCGAGACGCTCGCCCGCCGCCCGACCCGCGTCTTCACCCGGGAGGAGCTGCTCGAGCACGCCTTCGACCACGCCGACACCCCGGGGGCGGTCGACACCTACGTCCACTACCTGCGGCGCAAGCTCGGCAAGGGCGTCGTCGACACGGTCCACGGGGTGGGCTACCGCCTGGGTCGCGGATGAACCGCGCCCGCCCGTCCGGCGGGGGTGACCCGATCGCCCGGGCGGCACGCTCGATCGCCCTGCGCGTGGGGGCGACCACCGCCATCGTCGTGCTCGTCGCCATCGTCGCGGCGGGTTTCATCTTCGACCGCCAGCAGCTCGCGGAGATCTCCTCTCGCGTCGAGTCGGCGGCCGGTTCGGCGGACGACGTCGCCGACTCACCCCCCGGAATCTGGCTCGTCGAGGTCACCGCGTCGGGCACCCGCTCGACGTCCGGTGCGCCGGCCCCGGTCGTCGCGGCTGCGGAGCGGGCCGTCGAGAATCAGGATGGTCGCACCAGCCTTGCGGCACAGGGACGTTCGTGGCCGGCCATGGTGGTAGAGCGGGCAGGACGGGCCTACGTCGCGGTCTACGACATCCGCCTGCACCGGGACGAGGAGGGCCGGCTGATCGCGGCCACGGCGGCCGCAGGGGGTCTCGGCGTCCTCCTCGCGGCGGTGACCGGCCTGCTCGCGGGGCGGCGGGCCGTGCGACCGCTCGCTGACGCCCTCGCCCTGCAGCGCCAGTTCGTCGCCGACGCGAGCCACGAGCTGCGCACGCCGCTGGCCGTCATCAGCACGCGGGCCCAGCTGCTCCGCCGTCACCTCGGGCCCGACGTCGACCCCGCCTCACGCGCCGAGGTCGACCAGCTCGTCAGCGACACCCGGGCCATGGCCGACGTCGTCTCCGACCTGCTCCTGTCGGCCCAGCTCGAGAGCACTGCCGGGCCGACGGAGGAGGTCGACCTCGCCGGGGTCGCCGGAGACGTCGTGACCTCGCTCCGACCGTATGCCGCCGACGCCGGGGTCACGCTCGTGGCGCCGTCGGCGACGGAGGGCTTCGTCGTGCTCGGGGTCGTCACCAGCCTGCGCCGGGCGGTGCTCGCGCTCGTCGACAACGCGATCGCCCACTCGCCCCCCGGCGCGGCCGTCGAGGTCGTCGTGTCCCGGCCGGGACCGTTGGAGGTGCGGGTCGACGTCGTCGACCACGGGTCCGGGGTCGACCCCGCGGACGTCGAGCGCCTCACCCGCCGCTTCGCCCGCGCGCGTGAGGACGGCGCGGCTCGTCGGGTCGGTCTCGGGCTCGCGCTCGTCACCCAGGTGGTCCAGGCCCACGGTGGGCGCCTCGAGGTCACCGAGACGGAGGGCGGTGGAGCGACCTTCGCGGTCGTCGTGCCCTGCTGAGCGATCGGCGGAGTCGCCCCGGCCGGTGGGAGCGCGGCTCGCCGCTCACAACGCGTCGAGGACCTGCTCCCCGAGCAGCCGCATGCCGCGCAGGACCGACCACGCGACGAGGTCGTCCCCCCGGCGCGCGCCGGCCGTCGGCGACCCGGGGGCCGCGACGACGTCGGCCGGTGACGGGGCGGCGGAGCGCGCGGCGGGTGCCCAGTTCGCGATGGCCGCCCACGCGACGCACGAGGTGCCCCTGGAGGCGACGCCGACGTCGGCCCGCACCCCGTCGTCCGTGCCGGTCTTGTTCCACAGGCGCAGGGCGCCGCCCAGGCTCTCGTGGTGGGCGATCGGGTCGAGGCCGGCGTGCTCGACGAGGGCGGACCCGACCATGGACTGGTCGACGTTGGCCGAGAGCCACTGCCTCACGAAGGCGTCAGCGGTGGGCGAGACGGCCTCGCCGCGCTCGATCCGGCCGGCGAGCTCGCACAGCTCGGCAGCGCTGGCGGTGGACAGGGTGGCGGCGTGGGCCGAGGTGCGCTCGTCGCGGACCCGGTCGTGCAGGGCGGTCGCCCGCAGGCCCAGGCGGGTGGCGAGCACGGCGACGGCGTCGAGTCCCATCCGGCGCAGCAGGACGTTGGTGGCGAGGTTGTCCGAGACGGCGCCGACGAGGGCGGCGACGTCGACGAGGGGGAGGGTCTCGACGGAGAGGGTGTGCCAGAGACCGGAGTCCCGCACCCACTCCTCGATCGACCGGGTGAGCGGCTCGTCGAGCGAGGCCTCCTCGGTCGTGATCGCGCGGGCGGTCTCGAGCAGCAGCAGGATCTTGCCGACGGACGCGGTGCGCATCACCGCGTCCGCGTCGACCTCGGCGAGGACGACCGGTCCGACCGGGAGGTCCGGGAGGTCCGGGAGGTCCGGGACGTCCGGGACGTCCGGGACGGAGGGGCCGCGGACCCCCGTCCGGGCACCGGGCGAGCCCAGCGGCATACCGGAGAGGTCGTGGACGGCCACCGACCACGTGACTCCGCCGGCGTCGGGGAGGGAGAGGTCCATCGTCAGGCCAGCGAGTCGAGCCAGCGGACGAGCTCGGTGGAGACCCGGTCGGGGGCCTCCTCGGTGAGGAAGTGGCCGGCGCCCTGCACGGTGATGCTCCGGTAGTCACCCGGCACGTAGGCGGCGGAGCCGAGCGTGGCCCGCGGGAGGATGCAGCGGTCGTCGGCCCCCTGGAGCTGGAGGACGGGCACGGGGACGGCGTGCCGGATGCGCCGCATGAACATCGGTCCGTCGGGGCGGAGGGACGAACGGCCGAGCCACCGGAAGTGCTCCGCGGCCGAGTGGGCGACGAACGGGATCATCATCGCGTCGCCGTAGCGGGCGATGTCCTGCGCGTTCGGGAAGGGGCCGCCGGGGGCGGCCCACCCCGTGAGCAGGTCCCCGACGTACTTGTGCGAGCGGGTCATCGCCCGCTCGGGGGCGAACGGCTTCTGGAGACCCGACATCCAGCTGCACGCGTCGCGTTGGCGGCGGTGCGTCACCATGGCGTGACGCATGATCCTGGGGTGGGGCATCGACAGCGAGGCGACGGCGCGGGTCACGTCCGGACGCAGCACCGGCATGGACCAGGAGATCCAGCCGCCGAGGCCCTGGCCGACGACGACGGCGCTCTGCTCGCCGAGGGCGCGGATGACGCTCGCGGTGTCGAGGGTCGACATGTAGGTGTCGTAGCCGCGGGGCGGCTTGTCGGACCCGCCGTAGCCGCGCAGGTCCATCGCGGCGACCCGGTAGCCGGCGTCGGCGAGGGCCACCATCTGGTGGCGCCACGTGTGCCAGAACTGCGGGAAGCCGTGGAGCAGCAGGACGAGCGGACCGTCGCCGAGCTCGGCCACGTGGAAGCGGGCACCGTTGGCGGAGACGTAGCGGTGCTCCCAGGGCCCAGCGATGTTGACGAAGGACGAGTCGACCGGCACGAGTGTGGAGGAGGCTGGCCGGGCGCGCTCAGGCGTCGCCTGAGGGATCAGGTCCCGCGACGGCGGCCTTCGGCGCGGTGGTGGCCCTCGAGGTGTCCCAGTCGGGTCGCGGGCCGGGAGCCATCGTGCCAGGGTTGGCCGCGGCGGCCTTGAGCCCCGCGACGGTCTGCTGGGCGTTGGCGATGGCCTTCTCCGGGGAGGGCTCGATCGTCTTCATCCGCTTGACGCCGAGCAGGCCGAGGACCGCCGCCATCGCCAGCATGAGCACCGTGACGATGAGGAAGCTGAGCCAGCGGGGGAGCCCGAGCGCCTGGATGCCCTCGGCGATCGTGGTGAAGAGGAAGTAGACGGAGTAGAAGGCGACGACCGCGGCTGCGGCGAGGAGCCCACCACCGATACCCGCCTTCTTCACCTGCGAGGAGAGCTCGGCCTTGGCCAGGGCGATCTCGCCTCGCACGAGGGTGGAGAGATCCTTGGAGACGGCGGCGACCAGTTGGCCGAGGCTCCGCTCCTGCCGGGGGTCCGTGCTCATCGGGTCACTTCCTCAAAAGCGGGCTTGCGCGGGTGGGGCGCCTGACGGTGTCACCCTACTGTGCGTACCCCACAGTCACTGCTCGTCGTACACGTCGGGCACTCCGTCGTTGTCGAGGTCGACGGTCTCCCGCGCCTCGATGAGCCGGTAGTGCCGGTTGCGGCGGCGCAGCACGATGGCGGCGAGGAGGGCCGCGATGAGGCTGCCGAGCAGGACCGCGATCTTGACGTGCTCGTCGCGCTCCGACCCCGTGCCGAAGGCGAGCTCGCCGATGAGCAGGCTCACCGTGAAGCCGACGCCGGAGAGCAGGGCGATGCCCCAGACGTCGATCCAGGCCAGCTCGTCGTCGAGCTCGGCCCGGGTGAACCGGGCCACGGCCCACGTGCCGCCGAACACGCCGAGGGCCTTGCCGACGACGAGACCGACCATGACACCCAGGGCGGCGGGGTCGGTGAGGGCGGCCGTGAACCCGCCGCCGACGACGGTGACGCCCGCGGCGAAGAAGGCGAAGACCGGCACGGCGAACCCGGCGGAGAAGGGACGGATCTTGTGCTCGATCATCTCGGCCAGGCTGTGCCGGTCAGGGTCGTCCTCGGCCTCCCGGTGCACCGGCACGAGCAGTCCGAGCAGCACCCCGGCCACCGTGGCGTGGATGCCGGCGGCGTGGACGAGCCCCCACGCGAGCAGGGCGGGGATCGCGAGCAGGAACGGGTTGAGGATCTTGCGCTTGAGCATGAAGCGCCAGGCCAGGAGCGGGACGACCGCACCGGCGAGGGCGAGGAAGTTGACGCTGTCGGTGTAGAAGACGGCGATGATCGTGATCGCGATGAGGTCGTCGACCACGGCGAGCGTGAGCAGGAACGACCGCAGGGCCGTGGGCAGGTGGGTGCCGATGACCGCGAGCACCGCGAGGGCGAAGGCGATGTCGGTGGCGGTGGGGATGGCCCAGCCCTGGAGGATGTCGCTCAGCTCGTCGCCGCTCGCTCCCTGGCTCGCGATGATCGCGGTGACGGCGAAGAGTGCGGCGGGCAGGACGACGCCGGCCACGGCCGCGGCGATGGGCAGCGCGGCCTTGCGGCGGTCGGCGAGCTCCCCGGCGACGAACTCGCGCTTGAGCTCGATGCCCGCGACGAGGAAGAAGACGGCGAGCAGGCCGTCGGCCGCCCAGGTGCCGAGGCTGAG
>JBBRGO010000097.1:0-10978 GCA_038224055.1 Actinomycetales bacterium | reverse complement strand
ACGTCGAGCCCGATCCCGTGGCCGGTCCGGTGGATGAAGTGCTCGGCGAGCCCGGCTTCCTCGAGGACCGCCCGGGCCGCCCGGTCGACCTGCTCGCAGGTGACCCCGGGGCGCACCGCGTCGACGGCTGCCTGCTGGGCGGCCTGCAGGGCCGCGTACGCCGAGGTCACGTCGGGCTCGGACGGCGAGCCCACGGCATACGTCCTCGTGCTGTCGGAGCAGTAGCCGGAGTCGAGCCGTCCGCCGATGTCGACGACCACGAGGTCGCCCCGTTCGATGACGCGGTCGGAGACCCCGTGGTGGGGGCTGGAGCCGTTGGGGCCGGAGCCGACGATGACGAACTCCACTGAGGCATGGCCCTCCTCGACGATCGCGGCGGCAATGTCGGCAGCCACCGCGGCCTCGGTGCGCCCGGCCTCCAGCCATTCCGGCATGCGCGCGTGCACGCGGTCGATCGCCGCACCGACGCGTCGCAGCTCGTCGAGCTCGGCGGCGTCCTTGCGCATCCGGAGCTCGCGCAGGACCGGCCCGGCGAGGACCTGGTCCGTGGCGCCGGCATCGCGGAGGCGCAGGGCGTGCAGGACCGGGGTCATGTCGGAGACGGCGACGCGTCCGGGGACGAGCGCGGACAGGGTGAGCGCGTAGGGGTCGTCCTCGTCGACCCAGCCCCGCACGGCGACACCGAGGTCGTCGAAGGGGATCTCGCTCATCCCGGCGAGCTCGAGACGGGGGACCACGAGTGTCGGCCCCGACGCGGGGTCGGTCGGCACCACGAGCGCCGTGAGCCGCTCGAAGGATGAGCCACCGAGACCCAGCAGGTAGCGCAGGTCCGATCCGGGAGTCACCACGAGCGCGGCGATGCCGGCGGCGTCGGCGACCTCGCGGAGCCGGGCCAGGCGGGCGAGGGAGGTTGCGACGGGGGGCGTGGAGGGTCGACCGGTCATGCGAGGGAGCCTAGGGCCACCTCCACCCCGAGGGGGAGGCCCGCCGCCGTCGCGGGTGCCTAGGCTGGGCGGGTGGACAGGGTGCGAGCGCGACCGGGTGAGCGTTTGCTCGCGTGGGCAGGTGCGGACGACGGCTGGGAGCGCGAGCCCGACGACCCGGCTCGCGCGCTGCGGCAGGACGCCCTGCTCGCCGCAGCCCTGGCCCTGCTCGGGGCTCTCGGCGTCGAGCTCCTGCGCAGCATCGATGCGCTGGGCGAGATCCCCGGCCCCGTCCTCATCCCTCACCTCGCCGTCCTCACCGCCACCGCCGCGCTCGTGTGGCGACGGCGTGCGCCGCTCCTCGTGGCCGGTGGCCTCTCGCTGCACATGCTCGTCGTCGGGCTGACGATGCCCGCCGTCATGGCGTCGGTGCCGATGCAGGTCGTCTACTTCTTCAGCCTCTTCACCGGGGTGGCCTGGGCCCGGGACCGACGGGTGATGCTCGTGCTCGTCACCGCGGTGCTCGTGCTGATGTTCGGCTGGATCACCTGGCAGTTCGCCATCGGCAAGAGCGTCGAGGGCCTGCTCGAGCGGGACGGTCGACCGCTGCCGGCGCAGGGCCTCTTCAGCCCGGTCGGCGCCTACGTCATCTACACGCTGCTCATCAACGTCCTCTACTTCGGTGGCGCGGTCGTCGGTGGTCAGGCGGCATGGCGGGCGGCCCTGCAGCGCCGACGACTCGCCGACCAGGCGGCCACCATCGACGCGCAGTCGCGCCAGCTGCAGCACCGAGCGGTCATCGAGGAGCGGATGCGCATCGCGCGGGAGCTGCATGACGTCGTCGCACACCACGTGTCGGTCATCGGCATCCAGGCGGCCGCTGCCCGTCGCGTCCTGCGTCGTGACCCCGAGGTGGCGGAGACGTCCCTCCGCTCCATCGAGACCTCGTCCCGCGAGGCCGTGTCGCAGATGCGCGGGCTGCTCGGCACCCTGCGCGGCTCGGACTCGCCCGACACCGACCTGAGGGCCCCCGAGCCGTGCCTGGCCGACGTGCCCGGTCTCACCGAGTCCGCCACCGGGAGTGGGCTGACCGTGTCGTGCGAGCTGGTCGAGACGAGCACGGGGGATGTCGGACGGGTGCCGCCCTCGATCGGGCTGTCGCTGTACCGGACCGTGCAGGAGGCCCTCGCCAACGTGCGCAGGCACTCCACCGCGACGACCGCCCGCGTCGTCATCCGCGTCGAGAGCCGCGCCGACGCCGGCTTCCCCCACGGCTGGGCCGAGGTCGAGGTGCTCGACGACGGCCGCCCGCGCGCCGGGACCTCCGGCACCGGGCTCGGCCTGCTCGGCGTCCGCGAGCGCCTCTCGACCCACGGGGGCACGAGCGAGATCGGCCCCCGACTCACCGGGGGCTACCGGGTCCGGGTGCGGATGCCGCTGCCCGCGGGGACGTCGTGAGCACCGGACGGGACGTGATCCGGGTGCTGCTCGTCGACGACCAGCAGCTCGTGCGAGCGGGTTTCCGGCTCATCCTCTCGATCGAGGACGACATCAAGGTCGTCGGGGAGGCCGCCGACGGGGCGACTGCGGTCGAGGCGACGCGGGCCCTGCGCCCCGACGTCGTGCTCATGGACGTGCAGATGCCGGTGCTCGACGGGATCGCCGCGACGGAGCAGATCGTCGCCGAGGACCTCTCCCGCGTCATCATCCTGACGACCTTCGACCGGGACGACTACGTCTTCGCGGGGCTCGGGGCGGGCGCGAGCGGCTTCCTGCTGAAGAACGCCGACGCGGACCACCTCGTCGAAGCGGTCCGCGCCGTCGCCGGCGGGCACGCCCTGCTCGCACCGGAGGTGACGCTGCGGGTGCTCGGGCAGCTGGCGGCCCGCGCCGCCACCCCCGCCGACCCGGGTGCGAGCCGGCCGGCCGGCGAACCCGACCTGCGGCTGCGTGACCTCACCCCGCGGGAGGTGGAGGTGCTGGGGCTCGTCGCCACCGGCCGGTCCAACGCCGAGATCGCCGCGCGGCTCTTCCTCGGGGAGGCAACGGTGAAGACCCACCTGTCCAACGTCTTCGCCAAGCTGCACCTCCGCGACCGCGTGCAGGCGGTCGTGCTCGCCTACGAGACCGGCCTCATCCGTCCGGGGGAGACCGGGGCTGCAGGTCCCTCCGGAGGTCATCCGCACGGCTGATCCCGGGCCCGCTGCGGTGTCCTAGCGTGAGGGACATGAACTCACCCGGGGACCAGCGAGCCACGACCAGACCGGGGCCGGACGTGGCCCACGACGACATCGAGGTGCTCGACCTCTCGCGGACCTTCGGCGAGGTCCGAGCGGTCGACGGCGTGAGCTTCTCCGTCCCGGCCGGCCAGCTCACCGGCTTCGTCGGGGGCAACGGGGCGGGCAAGACGACGACGATGCGGATGATGATGGGGGTGCTGTCCCCCACCTCCGGCGAGGTCCGGTGGGGCGGCCGTCCCGTCACGACCGCCGACCGTCGCGGCTTCGGCTACATGCCCGAGGAGCGCGGCCTCTACCCGAAGCAGCCCGTGCTCGACCAGCTCGTCTACCTCGGCCGGCTGCGCGGGATGTCCTCCGGCGACGCCCGCAGCTCCGTCCTCGAGCACCTCGAACGCCTTGGTCTCGCAGAGCGCTCGAAGGACCAGGTCGAGAAGCTGTCGCTCGGCAACCAGCAGCGGGTGCAGATCATCGCCGCCCTGATGGGACGGCCGCGCGCCCTCGTCCTGGACGAGCCCTTCAGCGGGCTCGACCCGCTGGCTGTCGACAGCATGGCCGACCTGCTCCGCGAGCACACGGCCCGCGGGGTGCCCGTCCTCTTCTCGTCCCACCAGCTCGACCTCGTCGAGCGCCTCTGCGAGCGCCTCGTCGTCCTGGCCCGGGGCCGCGTCGTCTCGGCCGGGACCCCCGCCGAGCTGCGGGCCGGTGGGGTCAAGCGCCATCGGCTCGTCCTCAGCGGTGACGCCGGCTGGGTGCGCGGGCTGCCCGGCATCCACACCGTCGACGTCGACGGAACGGCGGCCCTGCTCGAGCTGACCGATGCCGAGGCCGCGGGGCCCCTGCTCCGCTCCGCGCTCGAGCGCGGCGAGGTCCTCGAGTTCGCCCCCCACCGCCCGTCCCTGGCCGAGATCTACCGTGAGGTGACCGCATGACCACCCAGCAGACCACCCCCACCGGAGTCGACGACGTGGGCCACCACGACCTCGACCCCGCCTCCCCCGAGGGCGGCTCCCGGACGGCCCCGTGGATGCTCGTCGCGTCCCGCGAGATCGTCGTGCGCCTGACGAACCGGACCTTCCTCGTCTCGACGCTCATCACGCTGCTCTTCATCGCCGGCTATGCCGCCTTCGCGGTCGTGCAGAGCCAGGCCACGACGACCCACACCGTCGCCGTGACGGGCGCGGACGCGACCGCGATCGTGCGGACTGCCGGCGAGACGATGCACGCAGCCGATGACACGGTGACCGTCGTCGCCAGCACGGTGTCCGGCGAGCCCGCGGCGAAGGCCGCCCTCACCAGCGGTGACGCCGACGCGTGGCTGCACGAGGAAGGCACCGGGTGGGTCCTCACGGCCGAGCAGGCCCCGGATGCCGCGCTCACCGCTGCGGTCACCCAGTCGGTGCGCACCCAGGCGCTGACGACGAACGCCGAGACCGCCGGCACGACGATCGCTGCGCTCGAGCGGGGGTCGGGGCTCACCAACGCCCAGCTCACGCCGTCGGGTCAGGACACGACCTTCGTCAAGGTGGTGACCTTCGCGTTCGCGCTGCTCTTCTTCCTCGCCGCCCAGATGTTCGGCCAGCAGATCGCTGCGAGCGTCGTCGAGGAGAAGCAGTCCCGTCTCGTCGAGATCATCGCGACCGCGATCCCGCTGCGTCAGCTGCTCGCCGGGAAGGTGCTCGGCAACGCGCTCATCGCCCTGGCCCAGATCATCCTCTTCGCGGGCATGGGCCTCGTCGCCCTGTCGTTCACCGACTGGTCCTCGCTCCTGCCGAGTGTCTCGGCGGCGGTGCTCTGGTTCGTCGTCTTCTTCGCCGTGGGCTTCTTCGCCCTCGCCTGCCTCTTCGCGGTCGCCGGCGCACTGGCCTCTCGCATCGAGGACCTCCAGAGCACGACGGCGCCGATGACGATCGCCCTCATGCTCGTCTACGTCCTCAGCTTCGGATTGACCGGCACGGCGCAGGTCGTCGCGTCCTACGTTCCGATCGCATCGGTCGTGTCGATGCCGGGTCGGGTGCTGTCGGGGGAGGCTGCCTGGTGGGAGCCGCTGGCGTCCCTGGCCGTGATGGGCCTCTTCGCCGCCCTGACGGTGCGGGTCGGCGAGCGGATCTACCGTCGGTCGCTCATGCAGACCCGCGGCAAGATCTCGTGGAGGCAGGCGCTCACGTCGGCGGACTGAGGGGCAGCTCGGCGCGGCGGTAGCCGGAGAGGTTGAGCACCACTGCCGCCACGACGAGTCCGGCGACCCCGATGGCGATCGTGACCCGGTTGCCCCACGCCGCCGCGGCGATCCCGGCGAGCGGGGCGGCCACCGCGATCGACCCCCAGTTGAACGACCGGATCGTCGCGTTCATCCGCCCGCGCAGCCGCTCCGGGGTGACGCCGTTGCGATAGCTCATCGTCAGCGGGTCCTTCAGCCCGAGCCCCAGCCCGAAGACGAGGTTGGCCACGACCGGCCACAGCAGCGCGCCCGCCCCCGGTCGGGCGAGCAGGAGCAGTGCGTATGCCGCTGGGCTCAGCCACTCGCTGAGGGTGACCACCCTGCCGAGGCCGTGACGCTCGGCGAGCCGCGGCGCCAGACCGGCAGCGAGCACGGCTGTGAGTCCTGCTGCAGCCAGGGCGATCCCGATGGAGAGGGCGTCGAGGCCGAGCTCGGTCGAGGCGAAGTAGACGAACACCGTCGTGACGACCGCGTTGGCGAAGAACCAGAGGTGCAGGGCGACGGCGTAGGGCGCGAGCATCTCGTGGCGGTAGACCCACCGGGCCCCCTCGCGCAGGTCGTCCACGACGCCCCGGACGACGGTGGCGAGGCGGGCGCCCTCCCCGGACGTGGGACGCGCCGATGGCTCCGGCGCCGGCTCGGCGCGGTGGATCGTGGCGAGCAGGAGGGCTGACACGGCATACGACGCGGCATCGACGAGGATGGCGACCGGCGCGGTGAGGAGCCGGACGAGCGCGCCACCGATGATCGGGCCGACCGACTGGGCGGCCGAGTACGTCTGCTCGAGGCGGGCCGTGGCCGTCGGGAGCTGCCGCAGCGGGACGAGCGAGGGCAGGTAGGACAGGTGCGCGGCCACGAAGAACATCGACGCCGACCCGGAGAGGAAGACGAGGACCGCGAGCAGCAGCACGGTCAGGTGCCCGGTGAGGGCGAGCACGCCGACGGCGGTGAGCAGGCCCGCAGAGACGAGGTCGGCCGCGACGAGCAGCGGGCGGCGCCGGACCCGGTCGACGACGACCCCCGCGAGCAGCCCGAAGAGCAGGTAGGGCAGCCACTGGGCCGACCGGACGAAGCCGATCGCGCGCTGGTCGGCGTGGAGGGTCTCGATGAGGAGCAGCTGGACGGCGAGCATCGAGACGAAGGACCCGAGGTTCGAGACGGCATCGGCGAGCCAGAACCGGACGAAGTCCGGCGACCCGGTGACCCGGGTCGTCTCCTCCGTCCCGCCCCGCCTCACCGCTTCGACGATGTCAGTCGCAGCTGCAGGGTGACCGGCACCGGGTGGAGCACGGCCCCCCGCTCGACACCGGAGCCGCAGGCCGCGGTGCCGAGGCCGTGCTGGGCGGCGTCGAGGTGGAGCCACAGCGCGCCGTCGGGGACCAGCTCGTGGGGGTGGGCTGCCTCGGCGAGGGCCCGGTCGGTCCACGGGCGGGCCGTGAGGTGGACGCCGACGACGGGCTCGGAGGCCACGGTCACGCGGCCCGAGCGAAGGGTCAGGCTCTCACCGTCGAGGGCGAGGGCCGCCTCGGTCACCCCGCGACGGGCGCCGTTCTCCTGCGGGTGGGTGTAGCGCGTCTGCAGCTCGTCGACGGTGTGCCGCCAGCGCCCGGCGAGGGCGGCCCGCGCCGAGTCGGCGTAGGACTCGCCCGGCCCCTGGCCGACCCAGTCGACGACGACGCCACCCGCGTCCGACTGCTCGAGCCCGACGAGCAGTCCGAGCCGGGCCACCGACCCCGGCCAGGTTCCACGGGGCGTGATCGACAACGTCAGGTCGGCCGTCGTGTCGTCGACGGCCCGCCACCGGTACTCGACGTCGAGGCCGCAGTCGGTGGCCGCTCCGGCGGTGCGGGCCGTGACGACGAGGGTGTCGCCGTCGAGGCTCACGGCGTCGACCCGCTCGTGGAGGCGGGTGAGCCCGGCGGCGGCCCACGCGTCCGCGTCGGGCGTCCCGAGGTTCCACGGCGCCCTGAGGTCGTTGTCGGTGGGCGCCCGCCAGGCGTCCACGCGCGCCTCTCGGACCGGGGTGGACCCGATCCGCGCCAACCGCCCCTGCCGGTCGACGACGACCGGGCCGACGGCGTAGTCGCCGTCGTCGGTCTGCTCCACGGTGCCGTCGGCCCGGGCCGGCGACATGGCGCGCTGCAGGCAGGTCTGGCCGGTGCCGAGCTCGAGGGGCCCGTCCGCCGCCCCGTCAGCGCCGTCCCGACGGACGGCCCTGACCACCCACCACACGCCAGCCCGCGCGGGGACCTCCGAGCTCCACTGCGGCGCAACGTCGTCCACGCTGAGCACGAGCGAGGACCCCGGGGCGAGACCACCGAGCACGTCCGCCTCACCGTCGAGCACGACGTCGCCGTCGGCCACGAGCGCCCAGCGGAGCACGGCGTGGTCGGCCGAGCGGAAGGCGTAGCGGTTGCGCACCTCCAGCGCGTCCCCCAGGACCGACCCCGCCCCGGGTCCGCTGCGGGACACCGGCCGGATCGCGATCGGTGCGTAGACCGCGCCGAGCTCCACCAGGCCGGGTGACGGCTCGCGGTCGGGCAGCATCAGCCCGTCGGCGATGAAGGTCCCGTCGTGCAGCTCCTCCCCGAAGTCGCCGCCGTAGCCGAAGAACGGGGTCCCGTCGTTGGCCTGCGTCGCGACGCCGTGGTCCTTCCACTCCCAGACGAACGCCCCCATCATCCGGGGGTGGGCGTCGATGAGGTCGGCGTGCTTCGTCAGCCCGCCGGGACCGTTGCCCATGGCGTGCGCGTACTCGCACAGGACGAAGGGCATCGCCCGCCTCCGGGCGTCGAGGACGCCGTCGGGCAACGGCGCCTCCTCCCGGACGACGATCTGCTCGAGCTCGTCGAAGGAGGGGTACATCCGCGAGTAGACGTCGACGTCGGCGCTCGACCGGTCCCCCTCGTAGTGCAGCGGGCGGGTGGCGTCGAGGCCGTGGATGGCCGCAGCCATCGCCGCGAGGTTGCGACCCGTGCCCGCCTCGTTGCCGAGCGACCACAGCACGATGCTCGGGTGGTGGGCGTCGCGGCGCACCATCCGGGTGACGCGGTCGACGAGCACGTCCTCCCACTCCGGGTCGTCGGTCGGGTTGCCCTGCCAGCCCAGCGGCTCGAAGCCGTGGCTCTCGAAGTCGTTCTCGTCGATGACGTAGAGCCCGTGGGTGTCACAGAGGTCGAGGAAGTGCGGGTGCGGCGGGTAGTGGCTGGCGCGCACGGCGTTGACGTGGTGGCGCTTCATCGCCAGCACGTCCGCGAGCATCGTCTCGGGCGTGACCGCTCGGCCCCGCCCGGGCTCGAACTCGTGCCGGTTGACCCCGCGCATCACGACCCGGGCCCCGTTGACGGTGAACACCCCGTCGACGATCGCGACCGTCCGGAAGCCGACCCGGAGGTCGACGGTCTCGGCAGCGGCGGTCACGCGGGCGGCATACAGCCTGGGGGTCTCGGCACTCCACGGCTCGACCGCGACCGAGGCCCGCTCTCCCGACCGCAGCTTCAGGCCGAGCTCCTCGATCTCCACGAGCACCCTTGCGTCGTCGGCCGACTCGCCGAGCTCGGCCTCGACCTGGAGGCTCCCGAGGCCGGTGACGTGGTCGTACTGCGCGTCGATCACCACGTGCTCGATGCCGCCGGCCGGCCGGTGCTCGAGGCTCACCCCGCGGAAGATCCCCGACAGCCACCACTGGTCCTGGTCCTCGACGTAGGTGAACGCGGACCACTGGGTGACGCGGACGGCGAGCAGGTTCGCACCCGGCTGCACCGCGTCGGTGACGTCGAGCTCGGTCGGGAGCCGGGACCCGTGGGACCGGGCGAGCACGGCGCCGTTCACCGCCACCTCGAACCACGAGTCGACCCCCTCGAACCGCAGCACCACCCTGCCGCCGCCGACCCACTCGGCGGGCACGGTGAAGGCGGTCCGGTACTCCCCCGTCGGGTTCTGCCGCGGGACCCGGGGCGGGTCGACCGGGATGGGGAAGAGCACGTTGGTGTAGGCCGGCCGGCCGTAGGGCCACGCGTCCGGACCGCCGGCGAGCTGCCAGTGGCCCGGCACGGCCACCGTCTCCCATCCGGCACCGGGGTCCGACGGGCTCACCCCCGTGGCCGCCTCCTCGAAGAGCCGGAAGCGCCAGTCGCCGTCGAGGGACCGAGAGGCCGCGCTCGATGCCCCCTCGGGGGCGCGGAACCGGGCGGGGCGGACCCCGCTCGGCACCGAGACGGACTCGTGCGGGGCGGGCGAGAGGGGCGAGGACATGGCTTCCCTTCGGGTCGACCTGCGACTGGGGACGGTCGCGCTCCCCATGATGCCGGTCCTGGTCGCGCCACGGCGCCCCGCCCCCAGGTGGCCTCAGCGAGCGGCCGCCGGGACCGGCTGCGGCGGAGGGGGGCCGACGTAGCGGGCGGCTGGTCTGATGATCTTCGGGTCCCGACTCTGCTCGAGCACGTTGGCGGCCCAGCCGACGACCCGGGCGACGCAGAACGTCGGGGTGAACAGGCTCGGGTCGAGACCGGCGAGCTTCATCACGACGCCGGCGTAGAACTCGACGTTGGCGTGCAGCTCGCGTCCCGGCTTGAGCTCGGCCAGGCTGCGCTCGACGGCGTCCTCGACCCCGATCGCGAGATCGACGAGCGGGTCGTCCCAGAGTCCAGCCAGCCCCTTGAGCATCTCCGAGCGCGGGTCGCGGGTCCGGTAGACGGCGTGCCCGAAGCCCATCACCCGGTCACCCGCCTCGATCCGGTCCCTGACCCACGCGTCGGCCCGGTCGAGCGTGCCGATCTCGTCGAGCGCCTCGAGGGCGCGGCTCGGTGCCCCGCCGTGCTTCGGCCCGGAGAAGGAGCCGATCGCGCCCACCAGACAGGCGGCGAGGTCGGCGCCCGTCGAGGCGATGACCCGCGCCGTGAACGTGGACGCGTTGAAGCCATGGTCCATCGTCGCGACCAGATACTGCTCGACCGCCCGCGCGTCGCGCTCGGCGGGGCGCCGACCGGTGACCATCCGCAGGTAGTCCTCGGCGTGGCCCAGCGACGGGTCGGCGGGGACCGGGCCCTGCCCCTGCCGGATCCGGTGGGCCGCGGCGAGGATCGTCGGCGTGACGGCGACGGCGGTCAGGGCGTCGACGAGCTTCTCGTCCTCGTCGCAGTCGTAGAGCGCGCGCACCCCGGCGATGCCGCCCCACGCGGAGAGCGCGGTCCGCAGCACCTGGAGCGAGTCGCCGGTCATCGCACACAGCTCGGGCAGCAGGTCCGCGAGCTCGGGCGGCAGCACGCGGAGGTCGCCGAGCGCCTGCCGGAACGCCTCCAGCTCGACCTCGTCGGGCAGGTGTCCGTGGACGAGCAGGTGGCAGGCCTGCTCGAAGCCGACCCGCTCGGCGAGCTCGACGGCGGAGAACTGGCGGTAGTGGAAGAAGCCCTCCTCGCCGCGCACGTCGCCGAGCTCGGTGTCGGTGACGATGACCTTGGCGAGGCCCGGCGGGACGGTGACGAAACCGTCGGCGTCTGGGGTGCGGGGTGTGGACATGTGGTGCTCCTCTCGGGTTCACTCGTCACTGTCAGCCATGTTGATCAACATCGTCAATGTTGATCCTGTCCACTGTTGAC
>JBBRGO010000096.1:0-11051 GCA_038224055.1 Actinomycetales bacterium | reverse complement strand
GGGATCGACTTCGTCAAGGTGGCCATGCAGCCCGGCAAGCCCCAGGGCTTCGGCCACCTCACGACCTCCGACGGTCGGGAGGTCCCCCTCTTCGCCCTCCCGGGCAACCCGGTCTCCTCCTTCGTCTCCTTCGAGGTCTTCGTCCGGCCCGCGCTGCGCCGGCTCATGCGGCTGGCCCCCGAGAAGCGTCGCCTGCGCCCCGCGACCCTCATGGCCGGGGTCCAGTCGTCGGAGGGACGGCGCCAGTTCGGTCGTGCGGTCGTCACCCGCGCCGCCGAGGGCACCCTGGTCGCCACGCCGGTGGCGGGCCAGGGCTCGCACTTCATGGCCGACCTGTCCCGGGCCAACGCGCTCTTCGTCGTCCCGGAGGACGTCTCGGAGCTCATGGCCGGCGAGGTCGTCGACGTCCTCATGCTCGACCTGGAGGCCTGACGTGACGGACGGACCACCGCCGCGCGATGGCGCCACGCCGACACTGACCCATGTGCGTGCCGACGGCACCGCCCACATGGTCGACGTGTCGGCGAAGGCCGTAACGGCCCGGGAGGCGAGCGCCGCGGGCACGGTGCTGCTCAGCAGCGCCGCGGTGGCCGCGCTGCGCGGGGGCACGGTGCCCAAGGGTGATGCCCTGTCCGTCGCGCGCATCGCCGGGATCCAGGCGGTGAAGCGGACCCCGGAGCTCATCCCGCTCGCCCACCCGATCGCGGTCCACGGCGTCGAGGTCGACGTCCGCGTCGTCGACCACGGCGTCGAGATCGAGGCGACGGTGCGCACCGCCGACCGCACCGGCATCGAGATGGAGGCGCTCACCGCGGTGGCAGTCGCCGCGCTCGCCCTCATCGACATGGTCAAGGCCGTCGACAAGCACGGCCGCATCACCGACGTCCGGGTCACCGCGAAGTCCGGTGGCCGCTCGGGGGACTGGCATGAGTGACGCGGCCGAGCCCATCGGCCGCGGGCACACCGCCGCCGTCATCACGTCCTCGACCCGGGCCGCGGCCGGGGTCTACCCCGACCGCTCCGGCCCGGTCATCGTCGCTCGCCTGCGCGGCTGGGGCTTCACCGTCGAGGATGCCGTCGTGGTGTCGGACGGCGACGACTTCGGCGACGCGCTCCGGTCCGCGCTCGAGGCCGGCCCCTCGCTCGTGCTCACGACCGGCGGGACCGGGCTCACGCCCACGGACGTCACCCCCGAGCAGACCGCGCCACTGCTCGACCGACTCGTACCGGGTGTCGCGGAGGCGATCCGGGCGGCCGGGGTGGCCAAGGGCGTGCCGACGGCCATGCTCTCGCGCGGCCTCGTCGGCGTTGCCGGGCTCACCCTGGTGGCCAACCTCCCCGGTTCCCGCGGCGGGGTGCAGGACGCCCTCGACGTGATCGAGCCCGTCCTCGCCCACGCCCTGGCGCAGATCCCCGGAAGCGACCACTGATCGCGGTGAGGATGCCGTGGCGGCCTCACCGGGACGGTCGGAGCGTGTGGCCGGTCGTGCTGCGGGATGCCTCGCGGGAGCCGACCATCGTGCTGCGTCCGCTCCGACTCGACGACGAGCGCGAGTGGCAGCGGGTCCGTCGCGACAACGCCGACCACGTCCAGGCCTGGGAGCCGACCCTGCCACCGGGCGCCGAGGTGCGCGGCCCGGTCTCCTACCGCCAGTTCGTCCGTGAGCTCGACCAGGAAGCCCGGGCCGACCGGGCCCTGCCGTGGATCATCGAGGTCGGGGGCCGGATCGTCGGCCAGGTACACCTCTTCGGCATCGTGCGCGCCGCCCAGCAGTCGGCGTCCGCGGGCTACTGGCTGGCGGAGTCGGCGACGGGGCGGGGCCTCGCCACGCGCGCCCTCGCGCTCGCCCTCGATCACGCGCTCGGCCCGGCCGACCTGCATCGCGTCGAGGTCAACATCCGCCTCGACAACGTCCGGTCCCTCGCCGTCGTGGAGCGACTCCGCTTGCGGGACGAGGGGATTCGTGCGAGGTTCCTGCACATCGACGGGCAGTGGCGCGACCACCGCACCTTCGCGATCACTTCCGAGGACCTCGCCGGCGGGACCGTCATCGACCGCTTGTCCCACGTGTAACACCGGCCTCTTGCGCGACACGCGTCGAATGTGCCCTGTGTGGCGGGCGGCTCGTCCTACCGTGGTCTCGTGCCGGGCAGCCTGATCTTCGTCGTCATCGTCGCGGTCTGGGCTGCGTACCTCGTGCAGCACTGGGTCCACCGTCGGGAGGATGCGGCCGCGACCCGTTCGGTCGACAGCTTCTCCGAGGCGATGCGGGTGCTCCAGAAGCGGCCCCTGTTCCCGGCCACCGCGCTGCGCACCCCCCGACCCGACTCCTACGCAGTCCTGCCCGGTCGCAGCGCCCGCCCCACCGTCGACGTGAAGCGGGCTCTGCCGGTCGGCGCGTCACGACCCCTGTCGCCTCTCGTCGCGCGACGACTCGGACTCGGCTCGGCCGCCGGGTCGCAGCCCGTCCTGTCGACCGCGCCGGTGGCCCCTCGCGATGCGATCGACGCGACCGAGGTCACCGACCTCCCCGACGCCACTGATGGACCCGACCGCGAGGAACCGATGAGCCCGCAGCCCAACCGAACCCACCGTCCGGCGCCTCACCAGGGTCGTCCCGTCGCTGCCTGGCACGGCCCGTCCCTCACGCGTCGGCGGCTGCGAGCGGCTCTGCTCGTCGCCTCGCTGCTGTGGGTGCCCACCTCGATTGTTCTCGCCGTCGTCGGGGTCCTGCTCTGGATGTCGGTGCCGTTCGCCTTCCTCACCGTCGTCGCGGTGCTCGTCTACCTGCGCACCGAGGTCGCGGCGGACCGCGCCCGGGCGGCCGGCCACTCCGGCACCGATTTGCTCCACACCGACGAGTTCGAGGAGCTCGCGGACTTCGCGGAGCTCGCGGAGCTCGACGAGTCGTCCGCCGTGTCGGGGGAGCGGGCGCTGACGAGCGACGACACGCAGGTCATCGTCGCCGCGAGGCACGGCTCGTCCGCGCCCTCCCGGCCCCGTCCTGCCGTGGTGGTCTTCGACGTCCAGGCGCCGGTGTCCCGCACCCCGCGTCGCGACGCGGCAGCCGCTGCCGCTGCCGCTGCCGAGCACGCTCCGGTCGCCGAGGCCGCGACGCCTGCCGAGGGCACCTGGGTCCCCGTGCCGGTCCCGACCCCGACCTACGCCATGAAGGCGAAGGCGCCGACGCGCCTGACGGAGAGCGGCATACCGGCCGACGTGTTCGACACCCCCGAGTTCGCCGACGAGGCCGACGAGCTCGACGACCGGGCGCTGTTCGCCCGGCGCGCCGTCTCCCAGTAGCCCCGGCCGGTCGAAACCCGGATCAAGCTGCAGATCAGTCCGCGTCTGCTGCTGCCAGGGCACCCGCGAGTGCAGACTGATCCGCCGCTTGATGCCCTCGGTGGTTCAATCTGCGGATCAGTCGGCGTCGCTGTCGCGCAGGTGAGCGTGCCTGCTCCTCGAGCCGCCCGGGACCACGAGAAGGTCAGGCGGAAGCGGGTTCGCCCTCGTCCGGTGAGGTCTCGAGGTCGCCCTCGATCTGCTCCGCGGTCTGGTCCGACAGCAGGTGCTTGCCGACCGCGTTGAGCACGGCCGCGAAGGGGACCGCCACGAGGGCCCCGACGATGCCGGCAACGATCGACCCGGCCGCGATCGCGAGGATCACCGCGAGAGGGTGCACGCTGACGGCCTTACCGAGCAGGAACGGCTGGAGCACGTGCGCCTCGAGCTGCTGCACGCCGATGACGACAGCGAGCATGATCAGGGCGACGCCGGGGCCGTGCGCGACGAGCGCGAGCAGGATGGCGACCACCCCGGAGAGCGTGGCGCCGACGATCGGGATGAAGGCGCCGAGGAAGACGAGCACCCCGACGGCGAGCGCGAACGGCACCTTGAGGATCGCGGCCCCGGCCCCGATGCCGACCGCGTCGACGAGCGCGACGATGATCGTGGCCCGGACGAAGGCCGAGAGCTGGTGCCAGGCGACGGTGCCCGAGGAGTCGACCCGGTCGCGGGCGGTGCTGGGGAACAGCCGCACGATCCAGCCCCAGATGTGCTGTCCCTGGTAGAGGAAGAAGAAGAGGGCGAAGAGTGCGATGAAGATCCCGGCGACGAAGTGGGTCGCCGTGAGCCCGATCGAGGCGGCCGTGTCCCCGAGGTTGCCGGAGTTGCCGACGGCGTTCTTGAAGTCGTCGAAGTAGGTGTTGAACTGCGAGTCGGTGATCTTGAACGTCGTGCCCACCCAGTCCCGGACCTGCCCGATTCCGGTGGCGACCTGCTGGGTGAGGTCAGCGAGGCCGCTGGTGAACTGCGTCCCGACAAGGGTGAGCAGACCGCTGATGAGCAGGATCGTCGCCACGAGCGTGAGTCCGGCGGCGGGGCCCCGCGGCAGGAACCGGGCGAGGAGGACCGTGACCGGCGCGAGCAGGGCGGTCAGCAGCACCGCGATGGCGATGGGGACGACGATCTCGCTGATCGACCTCACGACCATCGCCCCCACGAAGAGCGCGGCGGCGATGAGGAGCAGCCGCCAGGACCACTCGCTCGCCGATCGCACGCCCCGCGGGACGCTGGAGGAAGAGTCGGACAGGGGCGTGGGGTGGGCCGTCGCGTCGGCTGACGTGCCGTGGGTCCCGTTCTCGTTCACGAGCACACCGTATGCCGCGGAGTGGGACGGCGGCGCATCAGGGCTGCCAACCGGGCCGGGGTGCGGAATGATCCCGGTCATGCAGTCCTCGTCGTCGAGCGCGCCACGCACGCTGACCGATCTCGCCGCGCGCGACGGTCACCGGCCCCGCTTCCACGTCGTCGCGCCGGCGGGCTGGCTCAACGACCCGAACGGCCTCGGCCAGGTCGACGGTCGCTACCACGTCTTCTACCAGTACAACCCGCACGGGGCGGTACACGACCGGATCCACTGGGGGCACGCGACGAGCACCGATCTCGCGACGTGGAACGACGAGCCGGTCGCTCTCGTGCCGAGCGACGACGGACCGGACCGTGACGGCTGCTGGTCAGGGGTCCTCGTCGACGACGCCGGCACGCCGACCCTCGTCTACTCCGGTCACCGAGACGGCCACGAGCGGCCCTGCCTCGCGGTCGGGTCGCCCGACCTGCGGACGTGGCGCGCCGACGCCGCCAACCCCGTCATCGCGGCCCCCCCGGAGGGTCTGACGCTCACCGGCTTCCGGGACCACTGCGTCTGGCGTGAGGGGGCGACCTGGCGCCAGCTCGTGGGCTCGGGCGTCTCCGGCCGTGGCGGGGCAGCCCTGCTCTACGAGTCGAAGGACCTCCGGTCGTGGCGCTACGTCGGGCCCCTCGTCGTCGGCGCGGCTCCGTCGGTCGAGCCGTCGGACCCGCTGTGGACCGGGACGATGTGGGAGTGCGTCGACCTGTTCCGGCTGCGCGGCGTCGCCGGGGCGCGCGCCGACGTGCTCATCTTCTCCGCGTGCGGCGACGGCGAGCTGCACCACGCGCTGTGCTGGACGGGCACGTATGCCGGTGACGGCTTCGTCCCCGAGCGGCTGCACCGGCTCGACCTCGGGGGCCGCGACTTCTACGCGCCGCAGTCCTTCCGCGACGAGCACGGCCGGCGCCTGCTCCTTGGCTGGCTCCAGGAGGCACGGCCGGTCGAGGTCTCGGTCGCGAACGGGTGGGCCGGAGCCCTGTCCCTGCCCCGGGAGGTCACGATCGGACCGAGCGGCTCGCTCTTCCAGGCGCCGGTGGAGGAGATCGCCTCCCTGCGCGGCGACCCGGTCGGGGTCCCGCCGCAGAGCCTCGAGCCCGGAGATGTCGTCGAGCTGCTGTCCGGCGACCAGCTCGACCTCGAGCTCGCCGTGCGCCTCGAACGTGGTGCCCGCATCGACCTCGTCCTCCGGGGGACGCCGGATGGTGGGGAGCACACCGTCCTGCACCTGCTCCGCCCGCCGGGGGGGCATTCCGAGATCAGGGTGGTCCTCGACCGCAGCCGCAGCAGCCTCCAACCGGGAGTGGACACCACCGAGCGCTCGGGGGTCGTCCCCGCCGACGAGGATGGCATCGTCGCCGTGCGGGTGCTCGTCGACCACTCCGTCCTCGAGGTCTTCGTGGCCGGCGTGCCCCTCACGGCACGGGTCTATCCGACCCGGGCGGACGCGGTCGGCGTCGCCCTCGAACGGCCGTGGACCGACGACTCCGTCGCGGGCACGGCCAGTCGGGTCATGGTCGACCGAGCCGTTGCCTGGCCGATGCGGGACGCCTGGCACGGGCCGCGTGACCTGTGGCCGACGGCCCCCGGAGAGTCCGCCTAGCATCAGGGGATGCGTGCCAACCCCGACCCCACCCTCGCCGTGACCGGAGCGACGGGATGGGTCGGGGGGCTCGTCGCGGCAGACCTCGCCGACCGGGCCATCGCACAGCGGCTGCTCGTCCGAGACCTGGACCGGGCTCCGGCCCTGCCCGGCGCCGTCGCGGTGCGCAGCGTCTACGGCGACCCCGACACGGCCCGGTCCGCCCTGGCCGGGGTCACGACCCTCTTCATGGTCTCGGCCTCCGAGAGCGAGACCCGCCGGGCCGAGCACCTCGCCTTCGTCGACGCCGCCGCGGCGGCCGGCGTCGAGCACGTCGTCTATCTCTCCTTCTTCGGCGCGGCACCGGACGCGACCTTCACCCTCGCCCGCGACCACCACGCGACGGAGGCGCGCATCCGCGCCTCCGGGATGGGCTGGACCTTCCTGCGCGACAACCTCTACCTCGAGTTCATCGACGGGATGGCCGGTCCCGACGGGGTCATCCGGGGACCCGCGGGGGGTGGCTGCGCCGCGGTCGTGTCGCACGCCGACGTCGCTCGTGCGGCCGTCGTCGTGCTCTGCTCTCCGCAGTCGCACCGGGGCGAGACCTACGACCTCACCGGCCCGGAGTCCCTCAGCCTCACGCAGATGGCGGCGACGATCAGTGAGGTGACCGGTCGGGACGTCAGCTTCCGCGACGAGACGGTGACGGAGGCCTACCGGTCGCGGGCGGCATACGACGCCCCCGACTGGCAGGTCGACGCGTGGGTCTCGACCTACACCGCGATCCGGGCCGGGGAGCTCGACGGGGTCAGCGGCGACGTCGAGCGGCTCACCGGCCGCCGGCCGCTGTCACTTCGTGACCACCTGACCGGGCAGCAGCAACCCGACCGGGCGTGATCAGGGCAGGCAGTCGACGAGGGCAGCCGCCTGGCGGGCGATGGCGAGCTCCTCGTTGGTCGGCACGACGGCGACGGTGACGCGCGAACCGTCCGGCGAGATGACCCGGGGCTGCGTCGAGGGCTCGGCGTTGCGAGCGGGGTCGACGGCGAACCCGAGACCCTCGAGCCCGTCGACGAGGGACGCCCGGATGAAGGGGTCGTTCTCGCCGATGCCCGCGGTGAAGACGAGCAGGTCGACGCGTCCGAGCACGGCCAGATAGGCGCCGACGTAGTGCCGGAGCCGGTGGAGGTAGACGTCGGTGGCGAGGATCGCGACCGCGTCCCCGGCCGTGCGCCGACGGCCGAGCTCACGGAAGTCGTTGCTCCCGGTGAGCCCCTTGATGCCGGACCTCGTGTTGAGCAGGTCGTCGATCTCGGCGACCCCGAGCCCGAGGGTGCGACCGAGGAAGGCGGGCAGGCCCGGGTCGATGTCGCCGGAACGCGTGCCCATGACGAGCCCCTCGAGCGGCGTCAGACCCATCGAGGTGTCGACGGCCCGACCGCTGCGGATGGCCGAGGCCGAGGCGCCGTTGCCGAGGTGCAGGACGATCTGGTTGAGCTCCTCGAGCGGGCGGTCCACGAGCACGGCCGCCGCCGCGGAGACGAACTGGTGCGAGGTGCCGTGGAAGCCGTAGCGACGGATCCGGTGCTCCTTCGCCAGTGCGGCCGGGAGCGCATAGGTCGAGGCCGCTGCGGGGAGCGAGCTGAAGAAGGCGGTGTCGAAGACGGCGACGTGCGGCACGTGGAAGCGCTCGCGGGCAGCCTCGATGCCGATGACGGCAGCGCGGTTGTGCAGGGGAGCGAGGGGAGCGAGGTCGCCGATGGCCCGCACGACGTCGTCGTCGATGAGGGCGGGGTCGCTGAAGTCGGGCCCTCCGTGGACCACCCGGTGTCCCACGGCCCTCAGCTGGACCGTCTCGAGGTCGAGGCCCTCGTCCGCGAGCCGCTCGGCCACGAGGCGCAGCGCGGTGCGGTGGTCGGCCGCCTCCGCGCCGGGCTCACCGATGCGTTGGACGAGTCCCCCCGCCTGCACCTGCTTCGTCTCGGGGACGACGAGCTGGTACTTCAGCGACGAGGACCCGGTGTTGAGGACGAGGACGGGGGTTGGGGTCACGGGGTCTCCGAGGTGATCGACTGGGCCTGGACCGCGGTGATGGCCACCGTGTTGACGATGTCATCGACGAGCGCGCCTCGCGAGAGGTCGTTGACCGGACGGCGCAGCCCCTGCAGGACCGGGCCGACGGCGACCGCGTGGGCGCTGCGCTGGACGGCCTTGTAGGTGTTGTTGCCGGTGTTGAGGTCGGGGAAGACGAAGACCGTCGCGCGGCCCGCGACGTCCGACCCGGGCAGCTTGGCCCGGCCGACCCCGGGGTCGACGGCGGCGTCGTACTGGATCGGTCCGTCGAGGGGCAGGTCCGGTGCCCGTTCGGCGACGAGGGCCGTCGCGGCCCGCACCTTGTCGACGTCGGCCCCGGTCCCGGAGGCGCCGGTGGAGTAGGAGAGCATCGCCACCCGGGGCTGGATGCCGAACTGGGCGGCGGTGGCGGCCGAGGAGATCGCGATGTCGGCCAGCTGCGCTGCGGTCGGGTCGGGGATGACCGCGCAGTCACCGTAAACGAGGACCCGGTCGGCGAGGCACATGAGGAACACGCTCGAGACGGTGTCGACCCCGTCGCGGGTCTTGATGAACTCGAGGGCGGGACGGATCGTGTGGGCCGTCGTGTGCGCGGCGCCGGAGACCATGCCGTCGGCGAGGCCGAGGTGCACCATCATCGTGCCGAAGTAGGAGACGTCCGTGACCACCTCGCGGGCCCGCTCGAGGTCCATCCCCTTGTGGGTGCGCACCCGGGCGTACTCGGCGGCGAACCGCTCGACGAGCTGGGGATCCGTCGGCGAGACGATCGCGGCCTCGTCGAGGTCGAGACCGAGGACCGAGGCCCGGGCGCGGACCACGTTCTCGTCGCCGAGGACCGTCAGCCTCGCCACACCGCGGCGGAGCAGGATGGCCGCGGCCTCGAGGATCCGGTCGTCACTCCCCTCCGGCAGCACGATGTGCTGTCGGTCGGACCGGGCCCGCTCCATGAGCTGGAACTCGAACATCAGCGGCGTGCGCACGTCGGACGCCGAGACGTCGATGGCATCGAGCAGGGCTCGGGCGTCGACGCTCTCGGCGAAGAGCCGGCGCGCGGTCTCGATCTTGCCGGTCGAGGCCCGCGTCATCGGTCCGGTCACGGCGAGGCACCGCTCCGCCGTGGTGAAGGTGCCGAGGTCGGTCATCGCGATCGGGAGATTCTGCTGGATCCCGGCGGAGAGTCGCTGGATCGAGTCGGGGACCGGGTAGCCGCCCGTCAGCAGGATTCCGGCGAGCGGCGGGAACGTGCCGGACTGGTGGGCGAGCACGAGCCCGGGGATGAGCTCGGGCCGGTCGGCGGGGGCGATGACCGTGACGTCCGGGCTCAACCGGTCCAGGACGTGCGGGAGGCTCATCGCGGCTACGACGAAACCGAGGCTGTCGCGGTCGAGCCACGCCTCGTTGCCGAGCACGAGGTGGCCGCCCGCGGCCTCGACGAGCGCCCGGAAGCTCGGAGCCGCGAGGAGCGGGTTCTCCGCGATCGCGGCGGTGACGGGGTGGCCGAGGGTGGCGAGCTCGGCTGTCACGGCAGCGACGTCGTCGGGGGCGACCCGGTTGGCGATGACGGCCACCGACTGGGCGTGGTGGGCGCGCAGCTCGCTGAGCGCGGTCTCGGCCGCGGCGTGGATCTGCCCGGGCGTGCGCTCGCGACCGTGGACGACGAGGACGACGGGGGAGCCGAGGTTGGCCGCGATGCGGGCGTTGAGGGACAGCTCGGTCCCGGTGGAGACGTCCGTGTAGTCGGAGCCGACGACGAGCACGACCTCGAAGCGTCGGCTCAGCCTGCCGAAGCGCTCGACGATCTCGTGCAGGGCCGCCTCGGGGTCCTCGCGGGTCTCGTCGTAGGTGACCCCGAGCGCCTCCTCGTAGGTCTGGTCGACTCCCGGCTGGCTCACGAGCATGTCGAGGATGAGGTCGACCTCACCGCCCGCGTTGGTCCCGCCGAGGGTCGTCACCGGACGGAACACCCCGACCGAGCCGACCTCGCGCAGCAGTGCGTCGAGCAGACCGAGGGCCACTGCGGACTTGCCGGTGAGTCCTTCGGGGGAGGCGACGTAGACGCTGCGGCTCACGGGTCGAACCTATCGCGTGCCGATCGGGCGGGGCAGGGCCTGCCCACGCCGTCGGATGCTCGCTCGGGACGACCACCAGCGCAGACTGATCCGCGGCTTGATGATCAGTCTGCGGATCAGTCTGCGAATGGTGTTGCCAGGGCAGCACTGCCTGCAGACTGATCCGCCGCTTGATGAAAAGGCATAGGGTCGTCACGTTTCACGAGTGATCGGGTAGGACCGTGGGGCCCGCGGTCCCCGGCCCGTACCCGTCCTGACGAGATCCTCCGGAGGTGTCCACCGTGTATGCCGCTCCGCTCGTCATGCTCGCAACGGCCCTCCTCGCGATCGGCGTCCTGCGACAGGTCCACCGGGCGACTGCCGTCTCGTCGAGCCCGCTCGTCGTGCTTCCCTTCCAGTCCGGCTGGCAGCCAACGGAGCATGCCCTGTCCCGGTACCACGCGCGCTGGTACCTCGCGACGCTCGTCTTCCTCGCCTTCGACGTGGAGATGCTCTTCATGTACCCGTGGGCCCTCGTCGTCGCCGACGTCGGTGCGTCGTCCGTCGTGGAGATGTTCGTCTTCCTCGGCGCGCTGTTCCTCGCCGTCCTCTGGGCCCGCCGTGAGGGAGCGCTGCGATGGGCCTGAGCGACCGCCT
>JBBRGO010000095.1:0-11085 GCA_038224055.1 Actinomycetales bacterium | reverse complement strand
GCGGGGGCGGCGGGTCCGCGGGGGTGGTGGGGGTGGGGGTGGGCGGGGGGGCGGTTACCGGGGGGGTGGTCACCGTGGGGTTGGTGGTCGTCGGGGTTGCAGGGTCTGTCACGGACGTCGACGAGCTCGTCGTCGGGGTGGTGGTTGAGGGGCTGGTGGTCGTCGGCGTGGTGGTTGGCGTGGCGGTCTGGGTGGCGAGCGGGGTGGGGGTTCCCGTCGCAGCGGCTCGCTGGTCGGACCGGCTAGTGGCGGGTGTCGACCGGCCCGACGCCGGCATGGCCACGGGTGCCGGCGGCGCGCCGAGAACCGGGCGGCACACCTGTTGCTGCGCGGCGAGGGCGGCGGCTGCAATGTCGACGGCAGCGGACAGGGGGGCGGGGTCGATCGGTGCGGGCAGCGAGGGGGACGAGGAGCTGCCCTTGCCTGCGCCGGTCTGGCCGGTGCGACCACCCGACGTCGTGCCCGCCCCGGCGCCGGAGGACGGCGTCACGGAGGAGCCAGACCGCGACGGGGTCGACGTGCTTCCGGGTGCCGTGGAGGTCGACGGGGTGGAGGTCGACGGGGTGGGGGTGGACTGGGTGGACTGTCCGGTGCTCGAGCTGCGCGACGCGGCTCCTGCCGCTGCTGCGTTGGTGCCGGACGTGTTCGTCGAGGCGCCGCTCGCACCGGACGCGCTGGAGGGGGCAGCGCTGGACGTGGCGTTCGCGTCGGTCTCCAGGGTGGCCTGCGCCTGGGCCAGGGCCGCCCGGGCGGCAAGCAGACTGGCCTCGAGCGGTCGGGTGTCCATCGTGGCGAGGACCTGACCGGCCGAGACGCGCTGTCCCACCTGGACCGTGACGCTCGTGATCATCCCGCTCGTGGGGAACGCAGCGGTGACCTGCGAGACCCGGTTCGCGGTGCCGGTCAGCGCCAGGGTCGACTGGACCGCGCCGATCGAGGCCGTGGCGGTCCGGTAGTCGCCGCTGGTGGCGGGACGGGTGAGGGCGACAGCGGCATACCCGCCGCCCACGACGGTCGCGACGGCTAGGGCCATCACTGTTGCGGTCCACCGGCGCCGGAGGCGCCGCCGATCAGCCATTGGACGTGCCGCTGTTCGTACCGGTGCGACCCCCGCCACCCCGGAAGTCGGCTGTGCACACCCCTCCGACGGCCCTGCTGACGGCGATCGAGCTTGCGGTGATGGCGCCGGTGTCGTCGGCCTTGCCGGCGGCGAGGACGCACGAGCCGACCGTGACCGCCGCCGACGTCGCGGTCGCGAGGCGCGTGAAGGTGGTCGTGCCGGTGTAGGTGACGGTCATCGGCTCCGTTGGAGCGGCGGTGTCGGTGGAGCCGGTGCGCGAGGTGGGCGTGACCGTGAACGTTCCCGACCCCAGGGCCGTGATCGTGCCGGTGGCGCCCCGGGCAAAGCCGCCCTGCCCACCGCCGATGCGGGAGCCGTTCGGGCCTGCGGACGGGGTCTGCCCATCCTGGGTGGCCCGGGGTGCGGAGCCCTGCGGCGCCGCCGTCTCGGTGCCGGCAGGTCGGTTGCCCCGCCCGCCGAAGCCGGCCCCGGCGCCGCCACCGACACACGTGCCGCGGACCGCGGGGGTGATCTCCACCGTGGCGGCCGCGACCGTGGTCGGAGCCGGGGCGGGGGTGCCCGAGGAGCCGTTCACACCGGTGAAGGCCGGTCGGGCCGAGACGCACAGGCCGACCTTGAGCGCCGAGGCGCTCGCTGCCACCTGGTCGGTGAAGGTTGTCGCCTTCGTCCAGGTCACGGCGGTCTGCGAGGTGGCGCTCTGCACCTGTGCCGTGCTGCCGCTGAGGGCGGCGACGAGTCCGGTCGCGCCGCCCCGACCACTCGCGGTGCCGGTGCCGGTGCCGGTGCCGGCCGCCCCGCCTGGCCCGCCCGCGCCGCCCTGGCCGACGACGCCGGTCGCCCGGGTCTGGCTGACGATGCCCGGCCCTCCCGACCCGTCGGACGAGGAACCGCAGCCGGTGAGCCCGAAGCAGGCCCCCACGACGATGGTGAAGAGGGCCGCGTGCTCGAGGTGTCGCTTCATGTCACTCACTTCTCAGGGCATCGATGGGGGCGAGCCGAGCGGCTCGGTTGGCCGGGTAGACACCGGCGACGACGCCGATGACGAGGGAGACGACGAGCGAGGCGGCGGCAGCCGTCGCCGAGATCGTCACTGGTTGGCTGATGAACTGGGGGAGGAGCAGGGCACCCGCGAACCCGAGACCGAGCCCGAGGATGCCGCCGACGAGACCGAGCATGCTTGCCTCCACGAGGAACTGGCGCAGGATCAAGCGTGGCGTGGCTCCGAGGGCCTTGCGTAGGCCGATCTCACGGATCCGCTCGGTCACCGACACGAGCATGATGTTCATGACGCCGATACCACCGACGAGCAGCGAGATGGCGGCGATCCCGGCGAGCAGCACGGTGAGGACCTGGGTGGTGCTCGTCGCGGTCTGGACGAGGGCAGCCTGGCTGCTGACCTGGAAGTCGGCCGTCTCAGCCGTCACCCCGTGGGCCGTGAGCAGGGCGTTCTGTGCCTCTTGGTATGCCGCTGACAGGCCCGTCTGCGATCCGGCCTCGAGGTAGATCGTCGAGATGCCCGCTCCGCCCGAGGAGAACGCTGCGGCATACGTGGTGGCCGGCACGATGATCTGGTCGTCCTGGTCACCGCCGATCGTCGAGCCGGCGGTGTTGAGCTCGCCGATCACGGTGAGCTGCAGACCGTCGACCACCACCGTCTGGCCCACCGGGGACCTTCCGTCCCAGAGCTGTTGGGACGTCGTCGTGCCGACGACCGCGAGCCGTCCGGCCGAGGCCAGTTCCTGGTCGGTGAAGAACCGTCCGGCGGAGACGGTGCGGGCCCGCACCTGCAACCACGTCGGCGTCGTGCCGACGATGCTCGTCGTCCAGTTGGTGCCGTCGGCCACCGCGCCCTGCGAGCTGGTGGACACCGGCGCGACGGCGGCGATGTCGGGGGCGACGGCCTTGTCGGCGAGGATGGCGGCGTCCGCCTGCGTCAGCGTGGTCGCCGTCCCGCGCCCACCTCGGACGCCGCCCGAACCGGTGGCGCTGCCCGGACTGACGATCAGCAGGTTGGAGCCGAGGGCGTCGATCTGGCTGGCGACCTTCGCCTGGGCGCCCTGCCCGAGTCCCACGGTGAGGATCACCGCGGCGATGCCGATGAGGATGCCCAGTACCGTGAGGGCGGAGCGCATCCTCCGCGTCCGGATGGCGTCGTAGGCCGTCCGCACCGTCTCGAGCCAGGTCATCGCGCCCTCACCCCACCGGCGGCGGACGGGCCGGCGGTCCGGGCGGACGTGGCTGCGTCGCCGACGATCTCGCCGTCGATCATGTGCACGCTGCGGGCGGCGCGCTGGGCGACGTCGAGCTCGTGGGTGATGAGCACGACGGTGCGACCCTGACCGTGCAGCTCCTCGAAGAGCTCGAGGACGTCCTCGGTCGAGGTGGAGTCGAGGTTGCCGGTCGGTTCGTCGGCGAGGATCAGGCTCGGGTTGGTCACCAAGGCCCGGGCCACCGACACGCGCTGCTGCTGTCCTCCGCTCAGCTGACCCGGTCGGTGACCGGTCCGGTCTGCGAGCCCCACCTTCCCGAGGGCCTCCATGGCCCGAGCCCGGCGCTCGTCGCGGGGCACCCCGGCATACGTCAGGGGCAGCTCGACGTTGCGCCACGCGCTCAACGACGGGAGGAGGTTGAACTGCTGGAAGACGAAGCCGATCCGGCGGTTGCGGATGTCGGCGAGCTGCTGCTCGTTCATCGAGCCGACGTCCTCACCGGCGAGCAGGTAGCGCCCGGCCGTCGGCACGTCGAGACAGCCGATGATGTGCATGAGGGTGGACTTCCCGGAGCCGGAGGGCCCCATGATCGCGACGTACTCGCCGGTGTCGACGTCGAGGGAGATCCCTCGGAGGGCGTCGACGGACAGCTCGCCCGAGCGGTAGCTCTTCGTGACCGCGTCGATCTCGATGATGGTCTCCATGGCTCAGCTGCCCGTCCCGCCGCCGAACCCGCCGGTGCCCGTCCCGCCGCCGAACCCGCCGGTGCCCGTGCGGGTCCGCCCGGTCCCGGCACCACCTGTGCCAACCGTCCCGTCGGCTCCGCGCTGGGCGCCCCCGAAGGCGACGGTGACCTCGTCACCTGCCGCGAGCCCCTTCGTGATCTGCGTCTGCGGGCCGAACACCTGCCCGACGGTCACGGGCATGGTGACCGTGACGCCGTTCTTGACGACGCTGACGACGGTCGTGCCGCTCTCGGTGCGGACCGCGAGGGTGGGGACGACGAGCACGTCGGGGAGCTGCTTGACGATGATCGCCACCGCCGCGGAGGTGCCGGCGTAGAGCCCGGTCGGCTTCCCGGTCACGGCGATCGTGACGGGGAACTGGGCGACCCCGCTCGAGCTCGACGTCGCGACGATGCCGACCGAGTCGACGGTGCCGAAGATGGCCTGGGTGGCGCCGGTCGGGGTGATCTGCGCCTGCATGCCCTTCTTGAGGCTGGCGAGGTCCGCGTTCGTGACGGAGGTGTCGACGAGCCACGCGTCGGTGCTGATGACCGAGATGCTCTCGGTCGCGGCCGTGGCGGAGCTGGACGCCCCGGAGGAGGCAGAGGTGCCACCGGCGCCCCCGCTCCCGTCGCCACCGGTGGTGGCCCGCGAGCCGCTCGACCCGTTCGAGGAACCGGATCCCCCCGATGAGGAGCCGACCTGGTCCCCGACGGAGATCCCGACCGACGCGACGACGCCGTCGATCGGGGATCGGAGGGTGGCCGCGGACAGGGCGGTCTGGGCCGAGGCGGTGTTGGCCTCCGCGGAGGCGAGCTGGGCGTTGGCCGCGGCGATCTGGCTGGCGGTGCCGTTCGCGGCAGCGGTGACCTGGGCTCGGGCCTGTATCAGCTGGGCGTTGGCCAGGTCGAGCTGGCCCTGGAGGGTGGTGGGGTCGATCGTGGCGAGGGACTGGCCCACGCTCACCGTTGCCCCGACGGTGGCCGAGACGGTGCGGACGGCCCCGGAGGACGCGAAGGACAGGGTCGCCTGGTGGGCGGGCGCGATGGTGCCGCTCGCCGAGACGGTCTGCTGCAGCGTCGTCGTGGTCGCGGCGACGGTTCGGGCCGGTGCGGCCGCGGCGGCCTGGTCGCGCCGGTTGAGCGCGAAGATCCCGCCGCCGGCCAGCACGACGACGAGCATCCCGACCATGACTGTTCGCCGTCGGTACCACGCTCGCGAAGAACGGACCTGTTGAGCTGGGGCCATTGCGTACCGTCCGAATCGTCCGAGGTCGAAGTGCTTTCGGCGACACGCTAGGGAGGTTGACTAGGAGGTGGGCATGTGTTGGCTGTGCTCCACCTGTGGAGGTGGAGGACCCGGGTCTCGGTGGCGGAGCGGACGTCAGAAGACGATGGTGCGCCGACCGGCGAGGAACACTCGGCTCTCGGCGTGGTCCCGGACGGCTCGCGAGAGGACCCGTCGCTCGACGTCGCGCCCGAGGGCGACGAGGCGCTCGGGAGTCTCGGCGTGGGTAACCCGGACGACGTCCTGCTCGATGATCGGGCCCTCGTCGAGGTCGGCCGTCACGTAGTGCGCCGAGGCGCCGATGAGCTTGACGCCGCGGTCGTGTGCCTGGTGGTAGGGCTTCGCGCCCTTGAAACCGGGCAGGAACGAGTGGTGGATGTTGATGGCCCGGCCCTCGAGGGCCCGGCACAGGCCGTCGGACAGGATCTGCATGTAGCGGGCCAGCACGACGAGCCCGACGCCCTCCGCCTCGACCTTGGAGAGCAGCTCGGCCTCGGCCTGCGCCTTGGTGTCCTTCGTGACCGGGATGACGGTGAAGGGCAGGCCGAAGTACTCGACGAGGCCGCGGCAGTCCTCGTGGTTGGAGATGACGCCGACGATGTCGATGGGCAGGTCTCCGCTCTTCCACCGGTGCAGCAGGTCGAGCAGGCAGTGGTCGAACTTCGACACGAGGATGACGGTGCGGCAGTGCTCGTCCGCGGGGCGCACGGACAGCTGGGCGTGCGCGACGGCGTCACTCGAGCGGATCGCGGCCTCGACCCTCGCGACGTCGGCCCTCTCGGAGTCGAAGACGGTGCGCATGAAGAACAGGCCGAGGTCCTCGTCGGAGTACTGCTGGTTCTCCAGGATGTTCGCGGCCACGTCGAGCAACGCGGACGAGACGGCCGCGACGATGCCGGGGCGGTCGTCGCAGGTGAGGGTCATGATGTGCCGGGCCATTGGAGCAGTTTGCGGCAGAGGAGCGGCTCGCTCCCAATCGACACGCTCGGCGCGGCGCGGCCACCGCCCCGTCCACAACCCCACCGGCTCGACGGGACCGTCCCCAGGGGGTCGTGACGGGCCGCGCGCCGGGGCGGACGCGTCCCTACCGTCGGGGTATGCCGCTGCGCCGCGTCCCCAGGCCGTCCGACCTCGAGCGCGTGGCGCGCCTGCTCGGCCCCCACGCCCCGGACGAGGGCGAGGGCGCGGGCGAGGGCGCGGGCTGGGTGCCGCCTCCGCCGCCGCGTCCACCACAACCCTTCGGCGATCCCGGCGATCCCGGCGATCCCGGCGATCCCGGCGAGCCCGGGGCGCCCGACGAGCGAGGCGAGCTGGAGCGGCTCGATGCTGACCTGAGGAGGGCTCGCCGGCCGGGGCCGGTCACCGCACCGGAGCAGGTGCGCCTCGGACGGTGGTCGGTCTCGGCCGGGGCCGTCGTCGCGGTGCTCGCGCTCGCCCTCGCGGTGGCCTGTCTCTTCGTGGTCCGGATCCTCTGGGCCGAGCGAGCCGTCACACTCGATTCCGGCGCGGTGACGTCCGCGAGCACCGGTGCGCTCGTCGTCACCGACCCCACCGCGAGCCCGCGGTCGTCGTCCGGGTCGTCGTCGGGGGCCTCAGCGGGGTCGTCGACGGGTGCGCCGAAGCCGACGCCGGCCGTGAGCGTGGTCGTCCACGTCGTGGGGCAGGTTTCGCAGCCGGGGCTCGTCCGGCTCGCACCGGGCGCCCGGGTGGCCGATGCGCTCGCCGCTGCCGGGGGCGCGACGAAGAAGGCGGACCTCGCGGTGCTCAACCTGGCCCGTCCGGTGCTCGACGGGGAGCAGGTGCACGTCCCGTCTCCGGGGGAGACGGTGGCCGCGCCGAGCCCCCCGCAGGGCGGCGGCGGACCGGGGGGCTCCGGTGGCGCCGCGGGAGCCGGCGGCGTGACTGGCCCCGCGGTCGTCGTCGACCTCAACACCGCGGACACCGTTGCGCTCGACACCCTGCCGGGGGTCGGTCCGGTGCTCGCCCAGCGGATCCTCGACTGGCGCGCGGAGCACGGCCGGTTCGCCTCCGTGGACGAGCTCGGGGAGGTGAGCGGCATCGGGGACAAGCTGATGGCCCAGCTGCGCGAGCGGGTGCGGGTGTGAGCGGAGGGCCGCTCGAGCCACGGCGGCTCGACCTGCGCCTGCTGGTGCCGACCCTTCTCGGCTGGCCGCTCGTCGCGTTCGCTGCACTCGTGGCCCCGCTCGGCTGGGTCTGGGGCAGCGGTGCGGTCTGCGCCGGGACCGCGGCGTTGCTCGTCCGAGGCCGCGGCAACGCGCGGACCAGGCGCGCCCAGCGGCCGCGCCTGGCGGCCCTGAGCCTCGCCGTGCTGGCACTGCTCCTCGTGGCCTCGGCCGGGCACCGGGTGGCGCGCGACGTCGGCCCGGTCGCAGTGCTCGCTCAGGAGCAGGCCGTGGTCACGGTGCGCGGCCTCGTGCTCGCCGAGCCACGCGTGGTCGGGCCGCTCTCCACCGGGAGTGCGGCGCCGGTGGATGACCCGGTCCAGCAGAAGCCCGCGCTCGTGTTCACCCGGGTGGACATCGGCCAGGTGTCCGGTCGAGGAGCCGTCTCGCGGGTGTCGACGCCGGTGCTCGTCGTCGGCGGGCTGGAGTGGGCCGGCGTCGGCTGGCACGACACGGTCGAGCTGACGGCCCGGCTCCGGCCCGCCGACCCGGGCGACGACGTCGTGGCGGTCGCGTCCCCGAGGGGGCCGGTGCGCGTCCTCTCGGGTCCGGGCCCCCTCTTCGTGGCGGCCGACGCCGTCCGAGAGGACTTCCGGGCGGCCACTGACCACCTCCCCGCCGATGCGCGGGGCCTCGTCCCGGCTCTCGTCATCGGGGACACGAGCCGGAACCCGCCTGACCTCACGGAGGCCATGCTCGTCACCGGCATGAGCCACCTGTCGGCCGTCTCCGGCAGCAACGTGACCCTCGTCCTCGCGGCGGCGATGGGGCTCTGCGGGGTGCTGGGCATCGGCCGGAGGATCCGGCCGTGGGTGGCGCTTGCCGTCCTCGTCGTCTTCGTCGTGCTGGCGCGACCGGAGCCCAGCGTGGTCCGGGCCGCAGTGATGGGGTGCGTGGGTCTGCTCGGGCTCGGCACCGCGCGCCGGCAGGCGGGCATACCCGCCCTGTCCGGGGCGATCGTCGTGCTCCTCGCGTGGGACCCGTGGCTGGCCCGTTCCTACGGCTTCGCCCTGTCGAGCGTGGCGACCCTGGGCTTGCTCCTCTTCGCCCAGCCGTGGGGTCGGGCGATCACCCGTCGTCTGCCGCGCTGGATCACCCGACACCGGCGTCTCGACGGGCTCGGCGCGGTCCTCGCCGTGCCGGTGGCCGCGCAGGTCGTCTGCGCGCCGATCGTCGTGCCCCTCCAGGGGTCGGTGTCGATCGTCGCCGTGCTGGCGAACCTGCTGGCCGCACCCCTCGTCGCGCCGACCACCGTCGTCGGGGTGACGGTGGCCCTCATCTCCGTGCTGTGGGTGACGGGTGCCGGCGGGATCGCATGGGGCGCAGGCCTACCCGCACAAGGCATCGCCTGGGTCGCCCGTCGGTGCGCGGAGGTGCCCCATGGCTCGGTCGGATGGGGCGACTCGGCGGTGGCGGCCGTGGCCCTCGCCCTCGTGAGCATCGCGGCGCTGCTGGTCGCCCCCTGGGCCTGGCACCGCTCCCGCACGGCCCCACTGCTCGCCGTGTCGCTGGCGGTCGTCACCGCGGGGGCAGCGGCTCCGACCCGCCTGTTGTCCTGGCCGCCGCCGGGCTGGGTCCTCGTCGCCTGCGACATCGGCCAGGGCGACGGGATCGTCGTCAACACCGGTGCGGGCCATGTCCTCGTCGTGGACACCGGACCGGACCCGCCGACGATGACGCGCTGTCTCGACGACCTGGGTGTCGTCGTCGTCGACGCGGTCGTGCTGACCCACTTCCACGCCGACCACGTCCGGGGTCTCGCCGGTGTGCTCGGGTCGCGCCCGGTCGGTCGGTTGCTCACCTCGACGGTGCGGGAGCCGACGCCGGAGGCCGACCAGGTGATGCGGCTCGCAGCGGGTGCCGGGGTCCCGGTCGCCGAGCTGCGTGCTGGTGCCGATCTCTCGGTCCGTGGGGTCAGGGCCGACGTGTGGTGGCCCGCTCGCGAGATCGATGCCGGCTCGATCGCCAACAACGGCTCGGTCGTACTGACGCTGCACGTCGGCGGCATCGGCATCCTGCTGTCCGGGGACATCGAGCGCGAGGCCGCCGCGGAGGTGGTCCGCGCGGCCCGGGCCGACCCGATCCGGTGGGGATCCGTTGACGTCTACAAGGTCGCTCACCACGGCTCGAGCAACCGGGACGAGCGGCTGCTGGACCTCGTCGACGGCCGGCTCGCCCTGATCAGCGTCGGCGCGGGCAACGACTACGGCCACCCGGCCCCGTCGACCCTCTCGGACCTGCAGTCGCGCGGTTTCGAGGTCCACCGCACCGACCTCGAGGGCGACGTCGCCGTCGTCGCGACGACCACCGGTCCCCGTGTCGTCGGTCGGTGAGGGATGGCCGCTCGCCCATCGTCATCGGGACCGCCGCCCTCAGCCCTGGTCGGGAGCCTTCGGCGGCCACGGGAAGAACCCGCTCGTGCGGCGCACGTAGTCGGCATACTTCGGTCGTCGATCACCGATGTCCTTCTCCAGCAGCTTCTTTCCCGTGCCGGCGTAGAGGTTCCAGACCATGACGCCCGGCGACAGGATCGTCAGCACGCCCGGCCAGGCGCTCGCGGCGACGAGGAAGAGGCCGGTCCACACGCTCGCGTCTCCGAAGTAGTTCGGGTGCCGGGTGTAGTGCCAGAGCCCGGTGTCGAGGACCTTGCCCTGGTTTGCCGGATCCCCCCGGAAGCGGGTCAGCTGGAGGTCGCCGACGGTCTCGAAGGCGAATCCGATCGCCCAGACCGCGATGCCGAGCCAGAGCACCCATCCGAGGCCACCGGTGGTGACCATCGCGAGCTGCACCGGCAGCGAGACGAACCACATGATGAGGCCCTGCGGGAGGTAGATGTGCAGGGCGGCATACGCGGACTCGTCGCCGTCGGCGCGCGCCAGCATGGCGGCATACCGAGGGTCCTCGTCCTTCCCCCGCGAGCGCAGGAGGATGTGGGTCGCGAGACGCAGCCCCCAGACCGTGGTGAGGCCGAGAGCCAGCCACCGCCGGAGCGGCTCGCCGGAGCCGACCGACGAGACGTATGCCGTGAGCGCGATCGCGACGAAGCCCAGGCCCCAGCCGACGTCCACCACGGCATGCTTGCCGACGCGGAGCGCGACGACGAAGGCGATGCCGAGGACGAGGACGACGGCGAGCGCCGTGAGCGGCAGGGTCCGGGCGAGGGCACCGCCGTCGAAACCGTCCGTCACCGCTGCGGTCACCACGTGCGGACCGGGGGCATGTCGCTGCGGCCGTCGGTGGTCGAGCGGACCATGAGGATCTGGTCGACGCCCATCCGGCCTTCCTCGAAGGCGAGGGCGGCACCGACGAGGTAGAGGCGCCAGACCCGGGCCATCTCCTCGCCGACCAGGACGACGACGCGGTCCCAGTTGGCCTCGAAGGTGTCGTACCAGGCGTTCACGGTCGCGACGTAGTGCTCTCGCAGCGCGTGCACGTCGCGCACCTCGAGACCGGCCTTCTCGATCAGCGCGACGGTCTCACCGACCGGCCGCATGTGCATGTCGGGCGCGATGAAGCCCTCGATGAACGGACCGCCACCGGGCCGGGTCGTGCGCGACATCTGCTGGATGAGGGCCCGCCCGCCGGGACGGAGCAGGTCG
>JBBRGO010000094.1:0-11136 GCA_038224055.1 Actinomycetales bacterium | reverse complement strand
GGGCGACACGGAGGTCACGGTGAGACCGGGCAGTGCACCCAGGGCCTCGACCGCGGACGCGAGGGTCTCACCCCGGTCCCCGAGGTTGGAGCCGAGGGCGATGACGACGGCGGGGGCGTTGGCTCGTCGGATCCGCACCTGGACGTCGGTGAAGGGGTGCCCCACCGGGGCCTCCGGCTTGTGCACGACGACCTCGACCTCGTCGACGGCAGCATGGCGCAGGACGTCGTCGGCGACGACCTCCGCGAGGCGCTCGATGAGGTCGAACGAGGGGCCGGTGATGCGGGCCACGACGTCGTCGGCGACCTGCGCGTAGTTGACGGTCGCGGTGAGGTCGTCGCTGCGGCCGGCCGGCTCGAGGGTGAGCTCCATCGCCACGTCGACGAGGAAGACCTGGCCGTCGCGCTTCTCGGCGTCGAGGACGCCGTGGGTGCCGCGGGCCGACACTCCCTGCAGCAGGATCCGGTCCGTCATGGCTGCGGCTCCCCGTCCTCGAGGTCAGGGGCGTGCTCGAGGGCGGCACCGACGACGGCCAGCGACCGGACGGTCGAGGCCACGTCGTGGACCCGGACGCACCACAACCCCGCCATCGCCGCCATCACCGACGTGGCGGCCGTCTCGACGTCACGGTCGGCGGCCGGGCGGGGCGCGGCATCGTCCCTGCCGGCACCGCCCCTGCCGCCGGTGCTGCCCAGTCGACCGAGGAAGGTCTTGCGCGAGGCGCCGAGCAGGATCGGCTGGCCGAGGTCGTGCAGCTCGGGCAGGGCCGCCATCAGGGCCCAGTTGTGCTCCGCCGTCTTCGCGAAGCCGAGGCCCGGGTCGAGCACGAGGAGCTCCTCGTCCAGCCCGGCACCGAGGATCGCGTCACGACGCTCCGCCAGCTCGCGGCATACGTCTGCGACGACGTCGTCGTAGGTTGCGAGCGACTGCATCCGGGTGCTGTGCCCGCGCCAGTGCATGGCGATGAAGGGCCACCCGGCCCCGGCGACGAGCGGGACCATGTCGGGGTCGGCGAGGCCACCGGACACGTCGTTGACGAGAGCCGCGCCCGCCTCGACGGCAGCGCCGGCGACATCGGCCCGCATCGTGTCGACGGAGACGACCGCCCCCGCCTCGGCGAGCGCGGCGATGACCGGGAGCACGCGACGGCGCTCCTCCTCCGGCGAGGGGCGCTGCGCCCCGGGACGGGTCGACTCGCCACCGACGTCGAGCAGGTCGGCGCCCGCCTCGAGCAGCTCGAGACCGCGCCGGATGGCCGCCTCCGGCTCGAACCACTCCCCCCCGTCGGAGAAGGAGTCGGGCGTGACGTTGACGACGCCCATGACGAGGGTCCGGTCGGCCGTCCGCAGCAGATCCGTGGCGGACCTGCCGGTGGCGTGCTCGCCCGGGGTCACCGGTTGCCCTCGAGCATCAGCGACATCGCCTCCGCCCGAGTGGCGGCGTTGCGCAGCTGGCCACGAACCGCGGAGGTGATGGTGCTCGCCCCCGTCTTGCGGATGCCGCGCATCGACATGCAGAGGTGCTCGGCCTGGATGACGACGATGACGCCCTGCACGTCGAGGTGCTCGACGAGGGCATCGGCGATCTGGCTGGTGAGGCGCTCCTGCACCTGCGGGCGCCGCGCGAACACCTCGACGAGGCGGGCCAGCTTGGACAGGCCGGTGACCCGGCCGTCCTGGCTGGGGATGTAGCCGACGTGGGCGACCCCGTGGAACGGGACGAGGTGGTGCTCGCACGTGCTGTACAGCTCGATGTCGCGCACGATGACGAGCTCCTGGTGGTCGATCTCGAAGGTGGTGCTCAGCACCTCCTGCGCCGACATGTCGAGCCCGGCGAAGACCTCGGCGTAGGCCCGGGCCACCCGGGCGGGGGTGTCGACCAGCCCCTCGCGGTCGGGGTCCTCCCCGACGGCGAGGAGCAGCTCGCGCACGGCGGCCTCGGCGCGCGCGTGGTCGACGGGCACCTCAGCCCCTCTCGCCCGGATCGACCATGGCGTCGTCGGGCACCTCGATCACCTCGGTCGGCGGGTGCTCCTCGGCGAGCGGGTGCGCTCCGACGGAGGCGGCCTCGTCGATCTTGTCCTCGAGCGCACGGTCGGGAGCGGTGGGCGGCGGCAGCATCCCGGAGTGGCCGTTCTGCGAGGCGGACACCTCGGCAGGGGTCAGCACCGGCGGGCGGTCGCTCAGGGTCCGGGTCCGCGACGACAGCCAGGTGGGACGGGGCTGCTGCTTGGTGATCGGGACGAAGAGCGCAGCGAGCTCGTGCGCGTTGAGCGTCTCCTTCTCGAGCAGCTCGAGCACGAGGTGGTCGAGCAGGTCGCGGTTGGCGTTGATCGCCTCGTAGGCCTCGTCGTGCGCCTTCTCGATGAGGGCCCGGACCTCCTCGTCGACGATCTTGGCGATCTCCTCGGAGTAGTCGCGCTGGTGCCCCATGTCGCGGCCGAGGAAGACCTCGCCGTTGCTCTGGCCCAGCTTGATGGCGCCGATCCGCTCGGACATGCCGAACTCGGTGATCATCTTGCGGGCCATGCCGGTGGCCTTCTCGATGTCGTTGCTCGCACCGGTCGTCGGCTCGTGGAACACGATCTCCTCGGCGACGCGTCCGCCGAGGGCGTAGGCGAGCTGGTCGAGGATCTCGCTGCGGGTGGTGGAGTACTTGTCGTCCACCGGCATCACCATCGTGTAGCCCAGGGCGCGGCCGCGGGGCAGGATCGTCACCTTGGTCACCGGGTCCAGGTGGTTGAGCGACGCGGCGACGAGAGCGTGTCCACCCTCGTGGTAGGCCGTGATCTTGCGCTCCTTGGCCGACATGATGCGGGTCCGCTTCTGCGGTCCGGCGATGACGCGGTCGATGGCCTCGTCGAGCGCCTCGTTGTCGATGACCTTCTTGTCGCCGCGTGCGGTGAGCAGCGCCGCCTCGTTGAGGACGTTGGCGAGATCGGCGCCGGTGAAGCCGGGGGTGCGGCGGGCGACGGCGAGCAGGTCGACGTCGTCGGTCACCGGCTTGCCCTGGGCGTGGACCTCGAGGATCCGGTGCCGGCCGATCATGTCGGGGGCGTCGACGGCGATCTGGCGGTCGAACCGGCCGGGGCGGAGCAGGGCCGGGTCGAGGATGTCGGGGCGGTTGGTGGCGGCGATGAGGATGACGTTGGTCTTGACGTCGAAGCCGTCCATCTCCACGAGGAGCTGGTTGAGGGTCTGCTCACGCTCGTCGTGGCCACCACCCATGCCGGCCCCGCGGTGCCGACCGACGGCGTCGATCTCGTCGACGAAGACGATGGCCGGCGCGTTGGCCTTGGCCTGCTCGAAGAGGTCGCGGACACGGCTCGCGCCGACACCGACGAACATCTCGACGAAGTCCGAGCCGGAGATCGAGTAGAACGGCACGCCGGCCTCACCCGCGACGGCGCGGGCCAGCAGGGTCTTGCCCGTTCCCGGCTGGCCGTAGAGGAGCACGCCCTTGGGGATCTTGGCCCCGACGGCGAGGAACTTGGCCGGCTCCTGGAGGAACTCCTTGATCTCGTGGAGCTCCTCGATCGCCTCCTCGCAACCGGCGACGTCCGCGAAGGTCACCTTGGGGGTGTCCTTCGTCTGGAGCTTGGCCTTCGACTTGCCGAACTGCATCACCCGGTTGCCGCCGCCTTGCATCTGGCCCATCAGGAACCAGAACAGGCCGAGGATGATGATGATCGGCAGGATCGAGACGAGCAGCGAGCCGAACCAGCTGGGCTGGTCGATCTGGTCGTCGGTGCCCTGGGGCGGCGGCGTCTTGTTGAGCGCGTCGACGACCTCCTGGCCGCGCGCGTCGACGTAGTAGGCGTAGACCGACTTCGCGTCCTTCACCGAACCGTCGGCCGAGGTGTACGGCGCCTTGAGGGTCAGCTCCATCCGCTCGTTGTTGAGCAGCTTGGCCGAGGCGACGTTGCCGGTGGTGATCTGCTTCATCGCCGCCGAGGTGTCGATGCGCGGAGCGCCGCCACCCGAGAAGGTGAGGGCGAAGACGAGCGCGCTGAGCACGACCAAGATCCACACCAGCGGGGTGCGAAGTAACCGCTTTGCATCCATGTACGTGCGGGGCCGGGGGGCCCCGGTCCTCCTGCTCGTCCGGTGACTGTGTCCACCGGCTCAACGTCCGGTGATCTCCCAGTGTTCCGCATCCCCCGCACGGGTGCGCACCCCGCCCGGCCCCTGGCCGGGTCAGCCGGTGGCGGCACGCAGCGCGTCGAGGACCCGCGCGTCGATCCCGTCCGGGCTGAGCCTCGCCTCGTAGTTCGCGTTCCCGGCCCAGTCGGCCAGCGCCGTCGCGAGGTCCGGCGCCTCGAACCCGGCGCCGGCGAGGCGGTCCCGGACCTCGTCGCCGAGCGCGCCCTCGAGCGGCTGGACGTCCTCCGGCCGGCCGAAGTACATCTCCCACTCACCGAGGAGCCGCCCCAGCTCGGGGATCGGCTCGGTGTCGTCGTCGACCCGCAGGTCGGCGAGCACCCCGCAGCCGTCGTAGCCGGAACCCGGCTCGACGGCATACAGCGCCGCGCTCTGGCGTCCCCGCGAGTCCCCACCGGCGGCGTCGCCGGCCACGAGCGCGGCCAGGAGTCGCTGGGCGAAGGGCCGGCCCGTCGACGCCAGCCAGGCCGCCTCCATGTCGGCGACGACCTCGGGCCCGGTGAGGATGTTGCCCTGGATGGCGTATGCCGTCTCGCCCTCGTCCTTCGCGACCCCGCCGGCCCAGTCGTTGCACTCGGTGCCGGTGAAGGTGGCGGCGCTGCCGGTCGCGACGACGCCGACCTGGCGGGTCTCGCGGCCCTCGTCGAGCGCCGTCGCGGCGTCGAGCGCGACCTGGGCGCTCTCCCCACCGGTCAGGCGGTCGAGCAGCTCGTCGACGTAGGCGACGCGCGCGAAGGACTGGGTGGCGACGGCGCCGACGCCCGGCCGGGCGCCGGGCACGACGGCCCCCACTGCGAGGAACCTGCTCGCGACGGCGACGCCGTACGCCTCACCCTGACGGGCCACGATGGAGAAGGTCATGCCCTCATCCTGCCCCGTCGCGGGCCGCGTCGAACCTCGGGCCAGGCGTCAGGCGTAGACGTGCGGGGCGAGCGTGCCGACGCAGCGCAGGTTGCGGTAGGCCTCGGCGTAGTCGAGCCCGTAGCCGACGACGAACTCGTTGGGGATGTCGAAGCCGACGTACTTCACCGGGATGTCGACCTTGACGACGTCGGGCTTGCGCAGCAGCGTGCAGATCTCGACCGAGGCGGGGCGGCGCGACTCGAGGTTGGCCTTGATCCAGCTGAGCGTGAGACCGGAGTCGATGATGTCCTCGACGATGAGGACGTGCTTGCCGCTGATGTCCGCGTCGAGGTCCTTGAGGATCCGCACGACGCCGGAGCTCTTCGTGCCCGAGCCGTAGGAACTGACCGCCATCCAGTCCATCGGGGCCGTCCCGGGCAGCGCCCGCATGAGGTCTGCCATGACGACGACCGCACCCTTGAGCACCCCGACGAGGAGGAAGTCCTTGCCCTCGTAGTCACGCCAGATGTCGGCGGCGAGCTCCCCCAGACGGGCCTGGATCTGCTCTTCGGTGAGGAGGACCTTCGCGAGGTCGTCTCCCATGTGCTCGTGGTCCACGAAGGCTCCTCGGTGTGGCCGTGCTGGTGGTGCGGGGCGGGACCATTCAACCGCACCCGGCGGCAACCCGCCCCGGGCGGGAGGGTCGGGCGTGGTGTGGCCGGGTCGGGTCTGACTCAGGCTCTGGCGGGGTCTCGCAGCGCCCGGAAGGTGATCGCGCCGCGCTCGCGCGAGACCGCCACGCCACCGGGGACGTGGAGCGGGCCCTGACCGTGCCAGCAGGTGAGCAGTGCGTCGAGCGACTCGACGTGCGCGGCGTTGACGTCCGCGAGGGGGGCGCCGGCCTCGGCCGCGAGCAGGCGCCAGACGCGCGTGCGGATCGCCCGGGGCAGGGCCGCGAGGGCGGCGAGGTCGACGCCGGCGCCGTCCGGCACGTCGGGCAGCTCGGACCTTGCCCGCAGCGCGAGGGTCTCGAGGAAGTCGGCGTCCTCGCGCAGCAGGTCGGCGCTGCGGGCGAGGGCCGCCCCGAAGCCGGGACCGAGATCGCCCTCGAGCGAGGCGAGCAGCCTCCGCGCGCGCACCCGACGGAAGGACTCGTCGCGGTTGTGCGGGTCGTCCCACGCCTCGATGCCGTATGCCGCGCACGCCGCCTCCGTCGTGGCCCGCGGGAGCGCGAGGAGCGGGCGCACGAAACGGTCCCGGCGGACCGGCATCCCGGCGAGGGAGCGGGCCCCCGACCCGCGGGAGAGGCCGAGGAGGACCTGCTCGGCCTGGTCGTCGCGGGTGTGACCGACGAGGACCAACAGCGCGCCGAGGCGGTCGGCGACCTCGCTGATCGCCGCGTAGCGCCCGGCCCGGGCGTCGGCCTCGAGCCCCGCTCCGGTCGTGCGGACGTCGGCGCGGGTCACCTCGACGGGGTCGAGGCCCATCGCCCGGCAGAGGTCCGCCGCGTCCCGCGCCACGTCCTCCGATCCCACCTGGAGCTGGTGGTCGACGACGACAGACCCCGCGCGGATCCCGGCCCGGGGCGCCTCGAAGGCCAGCGCGGCCGCGAGGGCGACCGAGTCGGGTCCGCCGGAGCAGGCGACGAGCACGAGCGCTCCCTGCGGGACGCCGGCGAGGTGCTCACGCACCGCGAGGCGGGTGGCGGCGACGGCGGGGTGGGGACCGGACATGGGCAGGTGGCCTCTCGTCACTCAGCCGTGGACCCGGCGCACCCACGCGCCCGGGTCGAGGATCTCGGCCGCCCGCGGGAGCGTCTCGGGCGAGGTCCAGACCGCGTTGAACCCCTCGCGCCCCACCGCGTCGGTGACGGACCGGACGAAGACCGCACCGTCGCGGTACTGGCGCATCTTGGCCTCGAGCCCGAGCAGCTTGCGCAGGATCCGGTCGATGCCGACGGAGCCGCTGCGGCGCTGGTTGAACTTGCGCCGGATCTCCTCGACGGTGGGGATGACGGCGGGGCCGACATCGTCCATCACGACGTCGGCGTGGCCCTCGAGGAGTGACATGACGGCGGTGATCTCCGCGATCTGCGCCTTCTGCTCCGGGGTCGCGAAGAGCTGACCGAGGCCCTCCCCCGACGAGAACGCCTCGGGGAGGTTCTTCGTCAGCTGCTCGAAACGCTTGGTGAGGTCCTCGGGGGTGGGCGCGAGGTCGACGGCGAGGCCCGAGGTGGCGGCGACGAGGTGGTCGCGCAGCCACGGCACTGCGGTGAACTGGACCCGGTGGGTCTCCTCGTGCAGCGCCACCCAGCGCCGGAAGTCGGACGGGGTGACCCGCATCGTGCGTTCCGCCGCGACGATGTTGGGGGCAACGAGGAGCAGGCGGGGCGTGCCGCCCGGGGCGAGGTCGTACTGCCCCAGAACCTTGCTCGAGAGGAAGGCGAGCAGGCCGCCCATCTCGGCGCCGGTCACCTTGCTGCCGATCGCCGCCGCCGCCCCACCGCTCGACGGCTTCGTGTCGGCGATCTTGTCGATGACGGGCTGGAGGAGAGCCCGGAAGGAGTCGACGTTGGCGTCGATCCAGCCCGGCCGGTCGACGATGAGCGGTGCCGGGGCCCCCGCAGGGGCCTGCAGACCGCTCGTCGCGGCGACGGGCGCCACGGCCTCGGCCGCCGCGGCCCGTAGGTCCGCGACGACGTCGGCCGCCTCGCCGGGGGTGATCTGCGGTCCTGCCTTGACGATGCGCCGGCCGGTCCGCTTGGCGAAGTCGTAGTCGACGTAGGGGCCGGACCGCTTCTCCGGCGCCTTCTCCGGCGCCTTCTCCGTGGACGTCGCCGTGGACGTCGCCGTGGACACCGTCTCGGTCATGCCAACCCCTCCCGGGTCGGGGACCGCTTCGGCCCCCGTGGTCTGCGTGGTTCCTGCGTGGTCCGTACTCGCCGGCTCATACCCGCCCCGTGCTCGCCGCCTGCTGCAGGGCGTCGCGGACGGGCCGGCGGTCACAGTACGGCCAACGCCGACCCCCCGTCGATCGTTCCCTCCGCCACACCCGCGGCGTGGGACGGGGCGCACACTCGACGAGGTGTCGGCGGGTCAGTGGCAGCCGCAGGCGGCGAGCGTCGCGACGTAGCGGTCGAGGGCCGCGCGGGCCGATGCGGTCGGGGTCGAGGCGACGAGACCGGCATACACGAGCAGCCGGCCGCTCACGTCGACGACGCTCCCGGCGAGCGCGTTGGCGCCGGTGAGGGTTCCGGTCTTGGCCCGGGCCCGACCGGCCGCGTCGTGCGTGGCGCCGGTGTCGAAGCGGCCCGCGAGCGTGCCGGTCAACCCCCCGATCGGCAGACCGGCCAGGGCCCGCCGGAGCACCGGGTCGGCCCCGTCGTACCCGACGAGCAACACGTCGGTGAGCAACCGGGCGGTCACCCGGTTCTGGCGGGACAGCCCGCTCGCGTCACGCAGCATGGCCCCCGCGGTGTCGACTCCGAGCGCCGCGACCCGATCCCGCACCCACCGGCCGGTCGCGGCGAACGTCGTCCCCCTGGCGGCCGTCGCGTCCACGCCGGACCGGAAGGCCGCCTGGCGGGCGAGGATCTCGGTCAGCGCGTTGTCGGAGTCGGTGAGCGCGAGGGCCAGCTGGTCACCCACTGGCGCCGAGTCCACCGAGCCGAGCACCGCCGGCTTCACCCCGGGCGCGGGCACCGCGGCGGCCTCCGTCGACACCGTGACGTCGATGCCGCGCTCCTCGAGCCGGGTGGCGAGCAGGTCGCGCGTCGCGGCCACCGGGTCGGCGGGTCCGGGCCGACCCCCGGTCGCGCGCTGGTCCGAGCGTCCGAGCATGGCGACCGCCCCGGTGATGCCGAGGGGACGGAAGTCCTGGCCCCACGTCGGGGCGAGGGCCGGCCCCGCGGCATACGTCGTGTCCACGGAGAGGGTGACCCGGCTCCGGCCCGCCGTCTCGAGGGCCGTGGCCACCTGGTCGGCGAGGTCGGCGAGCCCGGCGCGCCCCGCCACCGCGTCGGGGTCACCCTTGCCGGGGGCGAGGAGGGAGTCACCGCCGGCCACGAGCACGATCTCGCCGGGGGCGGATCGCGCCACGACCTCGGTCCGGAGCACGTCGCCGGGTGCGAACGTGTGCGAGATCGCGGCCGCCGAGAGCAGCTTCGTCGTCGACGCGGGGATGCGCAGCTCCGCCCCGCCACGGTCGAGCAGCACCGTGCCCGTCTGCCCGTCGCGCACCACGAGCGCCGCGTCGTCGAGAGCGGGAAGGGCGAGGACCGGCTTGAGTGCGGCGGCGACACCCCGCCCCGTCGGGGCGTCGGCGGCGCCCGCGAGCGGGGGCAGCGGCATACCGACCGAGGTGGACGCCGTGGGCTGCGGGACGAGCGGGAGGGTGCGTGTCCCGGCCGTCTCCGTCGGCGGCGGCGGGGGCAGGGGGCGCGTGGTGAGGACGCCGGGCGCGTGGTCCGTCGCGTCGAGGCCGACGTAGCCGAGCAGGAGCACCCCGACGGCACCGGCGACGGCGACCGATCGCCTCATCGGAGCCTCCCCCTCGTGTCGTTCGTCCGTCACGGTTCGTCGTTCGCCGTCGCGGTCGCCGGTCGCGGTCGCCGCGCTTCGCGATTCGCCGCGCCTGCTGCCACACTGTCGCGGAAGATTCTGTCAGCACCGGAGCCGTCTCCCGCGCCCGGCGCAGCACCGAGCACGCACACACCGAGGCACACGAAGGGGCAGACGTGGAGTTCGACGTCACCATCGAGATCCCGCGCGGTCAGCGCAACAAGTACGAGATCGACCACGCGACGGGGCGGGTCCGGCTCGACCGCTACCTTTTCACGCCGATGGCCTACCCGGCCGACTACGGCTACATCGAGGACTCCCTCGGTGAGGACGGCGACCCCCTGGACGCGCTCGTCATCCTCCCCGAGCCGCTCTACCCGGGGGTCATCGTCGCCTCGCGCCCCGTCGGGATCTTCCACATGGTCGACGACGGCGGCGGCGACGACAAGGTGCTCTGCGTCCCGGTCGACCCCCGGACCGAGCACATCCGGGACATCGGCGACGTCAGCGACTTCACACTCGCCGAGATCCAGCACTTCTTCGAGCGCTACAAGGACCTCGAGCCGGGCAAGTTCGTCAAGGGTTCCGACTGGGGGAACCGTGCCGCTGCAGAGAAGGTCATCGACGAGGCGCTCACGCGGGCCACGGAGCAGGGTGTCTCGACCGCACGCTGGGCGATGCCCGCCGGTCACTGACTCCGGCACCCGTTGGTATGCCGCTCGGCGCGCGGATCAACCGGCGGATCAGTCGGCGATCGGTGCTGCCCCGACAGCACTCCGTGCAGACTGATCTGCCGGTTGATCTGCCAGCGGGTCCCCGGAGGTCATGGCCGTGGGGACATCCCCTCGAACGTCATCGGGGTGAACGCGGCGGCGCGCCTGCGGACCTCGGTGTGATGCGGGTCGGGCAGGGGCGCCCGGGTCGTGGCGGCGCGTCGCGCCATGTCGAGGCGCAGCGCCTGGCGGGTGGGGCGCAGGGGCTCGCTGGCGTGCCGCTCCATCGGTCTCATCAGTGTCTTCGGACTCATCGGTGCCGAACTCCTCGATCGTGCTGGTCGGCGGTACGGTTAGTGGAGAATCCCTCCGGTTCTGGCGACCACAATACGGAGAACACCTCCGCTTATCAAGGAGAGCTGCCACCATGTCTGCCGATGCCAGCGAGGTGACGACGGCCACCTTGCCCGAAACCGTTGCCGCGCAGTCGGTTCCGGCTGAAGACCGCATCGCCGTCGGACAGGGCGTCGGACCGGGCGTCGAGCCTCGGCCGATGCGGGCCGACGCGCGCCGCAACTACGACAAGATCCTCGCGACGGCCCGGGTCGTCTTCACCGAACGCGGCACCGACGCCTCGCTCGACGAGATCGCCAAACGGGCCGGCGTCGGTCCGGGCACGCTCTACCGCCACTTCCCCACCCGCGAGGCGCTCGTCGACGCGCTGATGAAGGACTGGACCGACCGGGTCACCGCCGACGCGGACGCCGCGATCGCGACCGGCCTGCCGGCTCGCGACCTGCTCACGGCGTGGTTCGAGCAGTTCGTCGACCACATCACGCTGCACCGCGGCGCGGCCACGAA
>JBBRGO010000093.1:0-11157 GCA_038224055.1 Actinomycetales bacterium | reverse complement strand
TGCTCAAGCTCATCCAGGCCGCCGACTACGACGTCAAGAAGGCCGAGACCGGCATCATCTACATCGACGAGGTCGACAAGATCGCCCGCAAGAGCGAGAACCCGTCGATCACCCGTGACGTGTCCGGCGAGGGTGTGCAGCAGGCCCTGCTGAAGATCCTCGAGGGCACGACCGCGAGCGTGCCGCCCCAGGGCGGACGCAAGCACCCGCACCAGGAGTTCATCCAGATCGACACGACCAACGTGCTCTTCATCGTCGGCGGCGCCTTCGCCGGGCTCGAGAAGATCATCGAGTCGCGGTCGGGCCGCAAGGGTCTCGGCTTCGGCCAGCCGCTGCACAACCCCAAGGACACGGGCGACTCCCTCTCCGACGTCATGCCGGAGGACCTGCTCAAGTTCGGGCTGATCCCCGAGTTCATCGGCCGTCTGCCCGTCCTGACGACGCTGGCCCCGCTCGACCAGCAGGCCCTCGTCAACATCCTCACCGTGCCGCGCAACGCCCTCGTGAAGCAGTACCAGAAGATGTTCGAGATCGACGGGGTGGAGCTCGAGTTCACCGAGGACGCGGTCGCCTCCATCGCCGACCAGGCGCTGCTGCGCGGGACCGGGGCCCGTGGACTACGCGCCATCATGGAGGAGGTCCTCATGCCCGTCATGTTCGACGTCCCCAGCGACGAGGGGATCGCCCGCGTCGTCGTCACCCGTGAGGTCGTCCTCGACAACGTCGTGCCGACCATCGTGCGTCGCGAGGCCGAGCCGCGTGCCAAGCGACCGCGCAAGGAATCCGCCTGAGTGGCACCTGAGCCCAGCTGATCGGAGGTGACTGGATGGTCGCACCGTTCCGGTTGTCCGCCGGTGACCCCGTCCCGGTCCAGCAGTCGAGCACGACGTGCGGGTCGGCGTCGCTGACCGTGGCGAGGATGCTCGTCGATCCGCTCTTCGCCCGCTGGATCCGCAGCGGCCTGCGCCCCGACGCGCCCGAGGACGCCCCGCCCGACCCTGGCACCGTCGCATCGCGCTTCGCCGCCCACGAGCAGGTCGTCGCCGGCCGCACCAACGCGTTCCTCGGCGCCGGGGGGCGGGTGCAGCCTCCGTGGCCGCGCTCCCTCGGGACCCCGCCCTGGGGGGCGCGCAACGAGCTCGAGCACGGGGCCGCCGAGCCGGGGGCCGACTATGACGTCGGGTGGTTCCGCATCGGCGGGGCCGCGCGCCTCGAGCAGGCGTATGCCGCTCTCCGCGACCGGGTGCGCGACGGGCGCCCCGCGGTGCTCTATGTCGGCAACGCCTGGTCGCCGCGCCACGTCGTCCTCGTCATGCCGGCCACGAAGGGCCAGGAGCTCGACGTCTACGAGCCCTCGATCGGCCGCGTGATCGACCTCCCTCGAGCAGCCTTCGTCGCGCGGCGGCTGACGGTCGGTGGGTGGGCGGTCCCGTGGGCCGCCGTCTGGGACCACAGCCAGGGGTGACCCGCGTGCGAAAGTGCCCACTCGACAGGGTCCGTCGAGTGGGCACTTTCGCACTTGGGGGCCGGGGGCCTGGGGGCTGGGGTCAGCCGGCGTGGACCGGCTCGGCGCCGTCGTTGGCCAGCTCCTCGTGCTTGACGTTGAGGAAGAGCACGGTGATGACGCCGCCGACGAGGATCATGATCGCTGCGACGAGGTAGGCCCGGCTCGCGCCGTAGGTGAACGCCTCGGCCTGGATCATCTGCCGGGCCGCGGCGAGCTGCTCCTTGGTCTGGGTCGCGCCGGCGGCGCCGGGGGCGGCCGCGGTGAGCTGGGCGACCCGGTCGCCCATGTTGCTGACGAAGATCGTGCTCAGCGTCGCCAGCCCGAGGGTGCCGCCGACCTGCTGCATCGTGTTGAGCACGGCCGAGGCGACCGAGCTGTCCTCGTGCGCCACGGCGTGCACCGCGGTGAGGGTGAGCGGCACGAAGATCAGTCCGAGCCCGAAGGCGAGGACGACGATCCACGGCAGGAGGTTCGCGGCATACGTGCTCTGCGGCGTGAGGTGGGTGAAGCCCCACATGCCGACGGCGGCGAAGCCGGCGCCGGTCCCGGAGATCCAGCGCGGGTCGACCCGCGAGATGAGACGCGAGGCGACCTGCGCCGCGACGACGATGCCGACCGAGAAGGGCAGGAACGCGAGACCCGTCTTGAGGGCCGAGTAGCCGAGGATGTTCTGGATGTAGATGCCGAGGAAGTAGAACATCGCGAACATGCCGGCCCCGACGATGAGCATGACGAAGTACGACGTGCCGCGGGTCCGGTTGGCCGGGATGCGCATCGGCAGCAGCGGGTGGGCGACCCGGAACTCGATGGCGACGAACGCGAGCAGGAGCGCCACACCCACGGCGAGGTAGGTGACCGTCGTCGCGTCGCCCCACGAGGTGCCCGCGGCGTGGGTCAGGCCGTAGACGAGCGCGGACAGGCCGGCGATCGAGGTGACGGCGCCGGGCACGTCGAGCGAACCCCTGCCGTCCTCGGACTCGGTCAGGGTGCGGATCGCGAGGATCGTGACGACGATGCCGATCGGCAGGTTGATGAAGAAGTTCCAGCGCCAGTCGACCTCGGTGAGGACGCCACCGAGGATGAGACCGATCGCGGCACCGGCGCCGGACATGGCCGCGAAGACGCCCATCGCCTTGTTGCGCTCCTTGCCTGCCGGGAAGGTCGTCGTGATGAGGGCGAGGGCGTTGGGGGCGGCCATCGCGCCACCAAGGCCCTGGACGGCCCGGGCCACGAGCATGAGCGTCTCGTTCTGCGCGATGCCCGCTGCGAGCGAGGCGACCGTGAACAGGACGATGCCGAGGATGAAGAGCTTGCGGCGGCCGTAGAGGTCGCCGAGGCGACCGCCGAGGAGCAGGACGCCACCGAAGGCGAGCGTGTAGATCGTGACGACCCACTGGAGGTTGGCCGCGGTGAAGCCGAGGTCGACCTGGATGTGGGGGAGGGCGATGTTCACGATCGTGCCGTCGAGCACGATCATGAGCTGGGCCGCGCAGATGACGAAGAGCGCCAGGCCAAGCCGTTTGGGCGGCGTGTCGTGAGAGGTGAACTCGCCGGTGGGCTCGCTGACCTCGTCGACCTTGGTCGAAGACATGGTGGTACCTCTCGGATGAAGACGTGCGTGATGGGAGAAGGCGGGTCGCCGTCACGGCCGGGAAGGCCGGTGGGTCTCAGGACCGGTCAATGACGGTGGCGGCACACGCCGGGAGGACGACGGTGTCCACGAAATGGCTGAGGCGTTCGCGTCCCGGAGGCTTGCCCGAGAGCATCGACTCGTGGAACGAGAGGGCGGGGAGGATGGTCAGGAGCGTCTCGAGGTCGGCGTCGGGGCCGATCTCCCCACGCTGCTGGGCGTGGCGCAGCACGGTCCGCGCGGCGTCGAGCTTCGGCTCCACGAAGCGCTCGCGGATCCGGCCGGCGAGCTCGACGTCCCGGTGGATGACGGGGAGCAGGGCCCCCCACGTCTCCAGCAGGGCGTCGTCGTGCAGGCCGCCCGCGGCGCAGGCCTGCGCGAGCAGGTCCCCGCGGAGGGAGCCCGTATCGGGGTCCTGCTCGGCAGGACAGCCGATGAAGAGGCCGACGACGTCGATGACGAGGTCGCGCTTGTGCGGCCAGCGCCGGTAGAGGGTCGCCTTGGAGGCCCTGGCCTCCGCCGCGACGGCGTCGAAGGTGAGCCGGTCGTAGCCGACGTCACGCAGCACCACGAGGCCCGCCTGCAGCAGCTCGGCCTCCCGGTCCCCGACGACGCGGGGTCGGTGGGTCGTGCCGGTCTCTGCCGTCATGCCCATCCTCCCGCTCGACGAAACGAAACTGTTTCGTTCTCAACTAAACGGTACGTCCCGGCGCGCGGGTGCGCAACTGCGTCGAGAGCAGGCAGTCCGTGGCCGGTTCAGGTCCGGTCGGCCGGAGGGTTCGTCCGCACGAGGAGCAGGCCGGCAGCGAGACCGAGGAGCCCGATGACGTATGCCGTTGGGCCGGCTGCCCCGCCGCGGCCCACGAGCGCTCCCGCGCAGGCACCGACGACAGCGACGACGGCGAGAGCGGCGGCGGTCCACCGGGCCCACCGCCGCAGCGAGACCACGCCGACGTCGCCGCCCGGGGGCGTCGTGGCGGACAGGGACGTCGCGACGTGGGCGAGCAGGACGCCGGTGGCCCCAGGCAGGGACCACCACGAGAAGCTGCCGGCCTCGGTGAGCACGAACCAGAGGAAGAGCATGAGGGCCCACTGGGCCAGCGGCAGGCCCGACCCCGCCCACGAGAGGGTGGTGAGGGGGATGAGGAGCAGCGCCCACCACACCCCGTCGAGCGCGCCCGAGGCGCGGTCGAGCGAGTAGAGGAAGAGGGCCACCCCGGCCATCGTCATCGCGCCGAGACCGAGCTGCGTGAGGGACCACTGCGGGCCCGTGCCGAAGTGGATCGTGCGCCGCTCGCGTGTCGGTGGGTGCGGTGGTGGTGCCGTGCCGTCGGGTCGGCTCGTCACGGGGTCACCGCCTCGCCATGCGGGGGGCGGCGGCGCGGCGGGCGACGTCGCGCAGGACGTGGTCGAGCGAGCCGGGGCCCTTCCATCGTACGAGCGGCACGCCGCGCGTCGAGAGACTGTGAACCTGGGCGGCCCTGGAGAGCAAGCGGATCCGCCAGGCGAGCGACTGGCTGACGTCGACGGGGTTCTCGACGAGGTGGTCGGGGAAGGTGTCGATGACGACGACGGTCATGCCGCGCGCGGCGAGGGTGTGGGCGAGCTCGACCATCGTCGGCTCGATGAGGGGCGACAGGACGAGGCAGAGGGCCATGGGGTCGACCCCGCGGATCGCACGCTGTCCGTCGTCGCGGCGCTCGGTGGCGGGGGCGATGGTGGCGAGGATGTCGAGTACCCGGCGCAGGTGGTGGATGCCGGACCCGACCCCCAGCGTCGGCACGTCGGCGGCGCCGACGGTCCGCAGGGTCAGCCGGTCGTTGGCCCGGAGGAAGTGCTCGCTGATCGCGCCCGCGGCGCGGACGGTGACGTCGAGGCTGGTGGGTCTCCCGTCGATGCCCTCGCGGGGTCCGAGGTCGGTGTAGGCGTCGACGAGGAGGAAGACGTGGGCGTCCTCGTCGGTGTAGGTCGAGGTCACGTGGAGCCGGCCGGTGCGCAGGGACACGGGCCAGTGGATCCGACGCAGGCGGTCGCCCGGGTGGAACTCGCGGATCGTGTTGAACTCGCTGCCGGACCCCGGCCGCGACGAGCGGTTCTGGCCGACGATCCCGCGCGGGTGCGGCGTCGGTGCGTTGGCGTCGAAGGCCGCCGGCACGGGCAGGGTGAAGCTGTCGAGGTCCGGCAGGTCCGTGGGTCCGACGCGGAAGGCTCCCCACGGGCTGCTCAGGGCCACGCTCACGGTGCCGATGCGGTGCCGACCCCAGCGCAGCGTGCGCAGCCCCAGCACCGCGATGCCGGCCTCGAGCGGGACGACGCCGGTCGCCGGCTTCCGCTCGACCCACTGCGTCCGGGCCAGGGTGACCACGCCGTCGACGGGCCCGGGGTCGGGCTCGGCGCGGACGAGCGCGGTCGTCACCCCGCCCTCGCGCAGCGTCCCGCCGGTGAGCTCCACGGAGGCCGTGACCTCCCGGGTCGGTCGGCCCAGCTGTCCCCACAGCGCCGCCACGGCGAGCGGCGTCACGAGGACGAGCAGGTCCACCCGGCGCCCGAGCACGGCCAGCACCGCGAAGGCGCCGGTGAGCAGGACGGCCCGCACGTGCGCGGCCGTCGGCTCCCACTCGCCGAGCGGGCGCCTCGACGACGAGGGGCGGCGGGAGGGGGGCACGAGGCGCCTCAGCCCGCCGCGCCGAGCTCGCGGGCGGACGGAGTCGGGACGGACCGCAGGACGGAGCCGACGACGCTGGCCCCGCTCACGTTGCTCATCCACAGCTCGGGCTTGACGGTGATGCGGTGCGCGAGGACGGGGAGCGCGACCGCCTTGACGTCCTCCGGGGTCACGTAGTCGCGGCCGTCGGTGACGGCATACGCCCGGGAGCAGAGCAGCAGCCCGAGGGAGCCGCGCGGTGACGCTCCCATGAGCACGTCGCCGTGGGTGCGGGTCGCGGCGGCGAGGGCCACGCAGTAGCGGCCAATGGACTCGTCGACCTCCGTCGCCTCGACCGAAGCCTGCATCTCGAGGAGGCGCTCGCCGCTCACGACGGCGTCGAGGGTCTGTTCCTCCTGGCGGCGGAGCATCCGGCTGGAGAGGATCGCCCACTCCTCGTCGAGCGACGGGTAGCCGAAGGACACCCGCATGAGGAAGCGGTCCAGCTGGGCCTCGGGGAGCGGGTAGGTCCCCTCGTACTCGACGGGGTTCGCGGTGGCGAGGACGTGGAAGGGGCGGGGGAGCGGGAAGGTCCGACCCTCGACCGTCACCTGCTTCTCCTGCATCGCCTCGAGCAGCGCACTCTGCGTCTTCGGCGGCGTCCGGTTGATCTCGTCGGCGAGGAGCAGCCCGGTGAAGAGCGGGCCCTCGCGGAACTCGAACTGACCCACCCGCTGGTCGAAGACGAACGAGCCGGTGATGTCACCGGGCAGCAGGTCCGGGGTGAACTGGGCCCGCTTGAAGTCGAGGCCGAGGGTCTGGGCAAAGCTGCGGGCGGCGAGGGTCTTGCCGAGGCCGGGGAAGTCCTCCATCAGCACGTGGCCCCCGGCGAGGATGCCGGAGAGCACGAGACGCAGGGCCTCCCGCTTGCCGACGACGGCGCGCTCGACCTCGTCGAGGACGGACTGGCTGAGGTCGCTGACCTCACGGAGCTGCATGGTCACCAGTGCTCGATTCGCGAAAGGACCTCGTCGAGCCGCTCGGGCCGGTAGAGGTCGGGGGGTGGAAGGGTGACGAGGAAGGTCCACAGCTCGGCGGGCATCACGCCCTCCGACCAGCGAGGCTCCTCCTCGATGACGAGCCCGTGCTTGGCCCAGAGCCGCTCGCGGATGATCGTCGACAGCTGAGAGTGCAGGTCCTTGACGAGGGTCTCGCGGCCCTCGCGGCGGGCGTTGGCGGCCTCGATCCGCGCCGCGAGGCTGGTCGCCCGGAAGTCGTTGCCGCGAGTGCCGCCGCCGACCATGCCGTCGACGAGCGGCCACACGGTGCGGTGGTGCGCGCCGCTGTGGTCGAGGGCGTACCAGGCGAGCGCGGCTCCCGCGAGCAGGATGGAGAGCAGGTGCGGCACGTCGGGCCGCAGGCCCAGGGCGGCCAGCACGACCGACGCGACCACCCAGGTGACGAGCAGCAGGACGAGGCGCCGACGCCACGGGTCGAGGGCCGCTCTCACGGCGCACCCGCGTCGGCAGCTCGGGCCTGGGCGCGCGCCACCTGCTCGAGGTCGTCGTGCAGGACCTCGAGGTCACGGATCGCCCGGCGGCGGTGGTCCTCCCCGAGCGGGTGGGTCGAGAAGCGCGCCTCGCGGTAGAGGGCCCCCAGGTCGGCGAGCCGGGCCCGGTCGACCTCCCACGTCCCGATGACGCGGGCCGTGTACTCGGAGGAGGTCTCGGCCGCCTCGCGCGCCAGGCCGCTGCCCGCGGCCGCCGCCTCGAGGTCGAGCCAGGCGGCGACGATGGCGTTGCGCGGCTCTCCCCGCTCCAGCCGACCGATCTGGTCGCGAGCCGTGCGGAGCATCTCCTCCGGCACCGGGGGCACCGCGAAGGCCGGCTCGCGGACGACGCTCACCTGGGGGCGACGGCGGTAGGCCTCCCGGACGAGGTGGAGGACGGCGAGGGCGACTGCGAGGGCGACGAGCGCGAAGAGGATCTGGAGCAGGACGCCGACGAGCGGGCCGAGGTCCCAGCTGCTGTCGGCGGCCGTCGGGGTCGCCGTCGGCGTCGGGGCCTGCGTCAGGGTCCGCAGGTCGCGCAGGTCCGGGACCGTCGCGCGTGCCCCGTCACCCACGGGCCGAGCGACGATCGGCACGGCGTCGCCCGTGGCCGCGAGCAGGAGCGCCGCCATCGCGACGGACGCGCCGAGGACCGCGGCGGTGAGCCCCCGTCTCGACATGCCTCCGACCCTAGTCGGAGGTCACGCGCCACCGGCGAACCCCAACGTCAGGCGCGCGGCGCCTTCTCCACCGGGACGAGCTCGGCGTCCCGGACCTCGAGCACGTCGGCGGCGGCATACGACAGCCGCGTGATGTGTCCACTCGCGCGCAGGTCGCCCTCGGCCGTGCGGACGTGGTCGAGCACCGCCTCGGGTCCGGCCAGCGTCATGCTGCGCACCTCGGCCCGCATGCCGACCTTCGCCTCCGACTTCACCTTGCGGACCCGGGCCAGGGCGTCGCCGAGCGAGGTGAGCAAGGTGGCGTCGCCACCGGCCGGCAGCTCCGAGCGCACCGGCCAGGGCTGGCGGTGCACCGAGCCGTCACCGACCCAGGACCAGACCTCCTCCGTCGCGTAGGGGATGAAGGGCGCGAGGAGGCGCAGCACGGTGGTGAGCGCGATCCGGAGCGAGGCCCGGGCGCTCGCGGCGGCCTCGTCGCCCTGTCCGCCGTACGCGCGGTCCTTGACGAGCTCGAGGTAGTCGTCGCAGAACGTCCAGAAGAAGGTCTCGGTGACCTCGAGGGACCGGGTGTAGTCCCACGACTCGAAGCCGGCCGTGGCCTTGTCGACGACGTCGCCCAGAGCGGCGAGCATCGCCTGGTCAAGCGGGTTCGTCACCGCGGCAGCGAGATCCGCGTCGACGGACCCACCGGCCGCGGCGTCCCCGAAGCCGAGGGCGAACTTCGAGGCGTTGAGGATCTTGATCGCGAGACGGCGGCCCACCTTCATCTGGCCGGTGTCGTAGGCGGCGTCCGTCCCGAGGCGCCCGGAGGCCGCCCAGTAGCGCACCGCGTCGGCGCCGTTGGCCCGCACGACGTCCTCGGGCGTCTCCGCGTTGCCCTTGGACTTGCTCATCTTCTTGCGGTCGGGGTCGAGGATCCAGCCGCTGACGGCGGCGTGGTGCCACGGCACGGTGCCGCTCTCGTAGTGCGCCCGCACGATCGTCGCGAAGAGCCAGGTGCGGATGATGTCGTGACCCTGCGGGCGCAGGTCCATCGGGAAGATGGCCTCGTGCAGCTCGCGGTCCGAGCGCAGGCCCGAGCCGTCACCGACGGGCCAGCCGGTCGCGATCTGGGGTGAGAGCGACGACGTCGCCCACGTGTCCATGATGTCGGGGTCGGCGACGAAGCCGCCCGCCGCGCCGCGCTGCTCCTCGGTGTAGCCCTCGGGCACCTCGATCTGCGGGTCGACCGGCAGCGCAGACTCGGGCGGCGTGAGGGGGTGGTCGTGGTCGACCTCGCCCTCCGCGTCGAGCGGGTACCAGACGGGGAAGGGCACGCCGAAGAACCGCTGCCTGCTGATCAGCCAGTCGCCGTTGAGGCCGTCGACCCAGTTGGCGTAGCGCGAGCGCATGAACGCCGGGTGGAAGTCGATCTCGGTGCCGCGGGCCACGAAGCCGGCCCGCAGGTCGGCGTCACGACCGCCGTTGCGGATGTACCACTGCCGCGAGCTGACGATCTCGAGCGGCTTGTCGCCCTTCTCGTAGAAGTTCGCCTTGCGCTGCGTCTTCACCGGCTCGCCGTCGAGGTCCCCGGACTCGCGCAGGGCCGTGACGACGGCCTCACGCGCGCTGAAGGTCGTCTTCGTCGCGAGCCCGGCGGCATACAGCTGCTCACCGGGGCCGCCGACGAGCCACGCGGGGGTCTCGGCCTGGAGGCGCCCGTTGCGGGTGATCACCGACCTCATCGGCAGCTGGAGCTCCCGCCACCACGTCACGTCGGTGAGGTCACCGAACGTGCAGCACATCGCGATGCCGGCGCCCTTGTCCATCTCTGCGAGCGGGTGGGCGAGCACGGGCACCGCGACCCCGAACAGCGGCGAGGTGACGGTCGTGCCGAAGAGGTCGCGGTAGCGCTCGTCGTCGGGGTGGGCGATGAGCGCCACGACCGACGGGATGAGCTCGGGGCGGGTCGTCTCGATGTGGACCGGCGTCCCATCGGGGCGGGCGAAGGCCACCCGGTGGTAGGCGCCGGGGTAGTCGCGGGCCTCGAGCTCGGCCTGCGCCACGGCCGTCTGGAAGGTGACGTCCCAGAGCCCGGGCGCCTCGGCCTGGTAGGCCTCGCCGCGCTCGAGGTTGCGCAGGAAGGCCTGCTGGGCGACGGCGCGGGAACGCTCGTCGATGGTGCGGTAGGAGACGTCCCAGTCGAGGCTGAAGCCCATCCGGCGGAAGAGCGCCTCGAAGGTCACCTCGTCCTCGACGGTGAGCACGTCGCACAGCTCGATGAAGTTCTTGCGGCTGATCGGGCGCTGGTCGGCCGGCTTGATCGCCTTGCCGTTCGCGTCGACACCCCCCTGGAAAGGCGGGGTGAAGCCCTCCTCGTAGGGCAGCGTCGCGTCACCGCGCACGCCGTAGTAGTTCTGGACGCGGCGCTCGGTCGGCAGGCCGTTGTCGTCCCAGCCGATCGGGTAGAACACCTCGAAGCCCCGCATCCGCTTGTAGCGCGCCATGCAGTCGGTGTGGGTGTAGCTGAAGACGTGCCCGACGTGGAGGCTCCCGCTCGCCGTCGGCGGCGGGGTGTCGATGGCGAAGACCCGGTCGCGGGGAAGGGCCAGCGCGCGCTCCCGGTCGAAGGCGAAGGTCCGCTCGTGCGCCCATACCTGCATCCACTTGTCCTCGAGGCCGTCGAGCGTGGGCCGCTCGGGGATCCGTGAGGTCGTGCTGGCAGGTGCGTCAGTCATGGCCGCAATCCTTCCACGGCGCCGAGGGTGCCCACGACCGAGTTGTCCGGCCCAGTTGTCCGGCCCAGTTGTCCGGGGAGCCCCCGCGACGCTGCGGCGCAGGGCAGAGTGTCCCCATGGAGCCTGTCTACTCATCGGTCATCGGGTTCGCCCGCAGCTACTTCGCCGCCCAGGGCCTGAAGTTCACGATCCTCGGCGAGGACAACGTACCGACGCGCGGCGGGGCGGTCATGGTGATCAACCACACGGGCTACTTCGACTTCGCGTATGCCGGTCTCGCCGCGCACAGGTCCCGCCGGCTCGTCCGCTTCATGGCCAAGGACGGCGTCTTCTCCCACCCGGTGAGCGGGCCCCTCATGCGCGGGATGAAGCACATCCCGGTCGACCGCGCGGCCGGGTCCGCGTCGTATGCCGCTGCCCTCACCGCGCT
>JBBRGO010000092.1:0-11166 GCA_038224055.1 Actinomycetales bacterium | reverse complement strand
GGCCGGTGCGGTGGCCGTCGTCGAGGACAACCTCGTCAGCGGCGGAGTCGGGTCGGCGGTGACCCTCGCCCTGCGCTCGGCGCGCAGCGACGTGCCGGTCCACCTCTACGGCATCCCGAAGGCGTTCCTCGAGCACGCCTCGCGCGGCCAGATCCTCGAGGACCTCGGCCTGACCTCCGACCACGTCGTCACCGACCTCGAGCCGCGCCTGTCCTGACGGGCGCCCGGTCGCCTCCCAGCGACGCGGATTACGCTCGCGGCATGGAGCTTCGCCGCGCAACCGACGTCACCACCGCCCCCATCGCCGCGTTCGGCCTCGTCGGGGGCTACCTCGCAGCGAGCGCGACCGGCATCCGGCCCCTCGGCGGTGTCGTCCTCGGAGCCGCGGGGCTGTATGCCGGTCGCTCCTGGCTCGCGAAGGCCGGGGTGCCTGCGACGGTGGCCCTCTCGGCCATCTACCTCGGCGGCTTCGGGGCCTCTCACCCGCTGGCCAAGAAGGTCGGCGCCTGGCCCTCGGTCCTCAGCGTGGCCGCTGTCAGCGCCGGCGCCTCGTACCTTCTCGTCGACCGGCACTGACCTCCGAAGCGCTGTGGTCGCGCCTCACACGTGGCCCCCGACACTATGGGCGGAGTACCCATGACGGCGTCCTGACCCCTCAACTACCTTCGTGCTCAACGGTTGGGCGTCGACGAATCTCGTTGCAGCAAAGGCGCGAGCGCCCGCCGAGGTGGAGGACGTCCCATGTCCAAGCGTTGGAGTCTGGCCCTCGTGGGCGCGATGCTCTCCGTCACGGTCGCGGCCTGCGGGTCGCCCGGTGAGCCCGGAGCCCCCGCGGCAGGCGTCGCCTCGGGCGGGTCGACGGGCGGCGGCGCCCCGTACAAGGTCGGCCTCGTCTACTCGAAGTCCGGCCCGCTCGCCACCTACGGCGAGCAGTACCGACAAGGTCTCACCGCAGGTCTCGACTACGCGACCGACGGGACCGGCGCGGTGGGCGGTCACACCATCGAGATCTCCGAGCAGGACGACGGGGGAGACCCCGCCAAGGCGGTCGCCGCGGCCACCACCCTGATCGGTCAGGGCAACACGATCATCGCGGGCTCGACGTCCTCCGGCGTCGCCCTGCAGGTGGCCCCGCTCGCCATGGACAACAAGGTGCTCTTCATCTCGGGCCCCGCGGCGGCGGACGCCGTGACGGGCGCGAACAAGTACACCTTCCGGTCGGGTCGACAGACCTTCCAGGACGTCGCGACGGCGGGCACCATCCTCGGCGACGTGACGGGCCAGAAGGTGACGGTCATGGCGCAGGACAGCGCCTTCGGCAAGGCCAACATCGCCGCCGTCAGCGCAGTGCTCGGCGGCAAGGGCGCCACCGTCGACTCGGTGGAGGTCCCGGCGGCCGCGACCGACCTGACCCCGTTCGCGACGAAGGTGAAGACGGCCAAGCCCGACCTGCTCTTCGTCGCCTGGGCGGGCGCCAACGCGACGGCCATGTGGACGACGCTCGAGCAGCAGGGCGTCTTCGACACGACCAAGGTCGTCACCGGACTCGACATCAAGCCCACCCACGCCCTCTTCGGCGACGCCGGCACGAAGATCGACTTCCTCTCGCACTTCTTCGAAGGGGCCGCCGACAACGCCGCCTACCAGGCCCTCGACGCGGGTCTGAAGAAGCAGGGCAGCACCGTCGACCTCTTCACCAACGACGGCTTCGTCGCGGCCCAGATGATCGTCCACGCGCTCGAGGCCAGTGGCGACGACGCGGACGCGATGGTCGGCGCCCTCGAGGGCTGGTCCTTCGAGGGTCCCAAGGGCTCCTTGAAGATCCGGGCCGAGGACCACGCGGTGCTCCAGCCGATGTTCACCGCCACGCTGAAGAAGGAGGGTGACACCGTCGTGCCGGTCCTCGGCAAGACCCTCGACCCGGCTGCCGTCGCGCCTCCCGTCACGCCGTTCACGTGATCGAAGCGCACGGCATCGGGTGGCGCGTCGGTGGCGCCCAGATCCTCGATGACGTCTCCCTCCGGGTGGGGGCCGGTGAGCTGCTCGGCGTCATCGGCCCCAACGGGGCGGGCAAGTCGACGCTGGTCAACATCCTGAGCGGGGTCACCCGGCCCACCACGGGTCGGATCACGTTGCGGGACAAGGAGGTCACTAGGGTCAGTGCCACCCATCGCGCGCGGATGGGGCTGTCCCGCTCGTTCCAGACCTCGGCTCTGTTCGACGGGTTGACGGCGGGGGAGAACGTGCGGCTCGCCGTCCAGGCCGTCGGCCCCAGCCCGTTCTCGCCGTTCCGCGGCGCCGGGCGCGCCTCGGGCGAGCGCATCGACCGGTTGCTCGACCGCGTGCGGATGCCGGGTCGGGCCGAGACCCTCGCGGGCGACCTGTCGCACGGCGACCGGCGCAAGCTCGAGCTGGCCATGGCGCTCGCCTCGGATCCCGCAGCCCTGCTCCTCGACGAACCGATGGCGGGCGTCTCCGCGGAGGACGTCGAGGGGCTGACGGAGATCATCGGCGGCGTGCGCGACTCCGGGGTCGCCGTCGTCATGGTCGAGCACCACATGCACGTCGTGCTCGGCCTGGCCGACTCCGTGGCCGTGCTGCACCACGGCCAGCTGCTCGCGGCCGGCACCCCGACCGAGGTCACGTCCGACGAGCGGGTCCAAGAGGCCTACCTGGGAGAAGCGCTGTGACACCCGAAACGAGCCCCCGATCGGGCGCACCCGAGGCGGTGCTCGAGCTCGACGACGTCCACGTCCGCTACGGCGGATCCCACATCCTGCAGGGCGTCTCCTTCGAGGTGCCGGCCACGGGCGTGACGGCCCTGCTGGGCCGCAACGGCGTCGGCAAGACCACCACCCTCAAGGCGATCCTCGGACTGGCGCCGCGTACCGGACGGATCCGTCTGCGCAGCAGCGAGATCCAGAGCTCATCGACCACGCGCATCGTGCGGAGTGGCATCGGCTACGTGCCCGAGGACCGAGAGGTCTTCGGCAGCCTGACCGTCGAGGAGAATCTCCGACTCGTCGACCCCGCGCTCGGCGTGGACGCACCCGTCGTCGGCGAGCTCTTCCCCGACCTCGTCCAGCGGCGCGCCCAGCGGGCGGGGACGCTGTCCGGGGGGCAGCAGCAGATGGTCGCCCTCGCGCGCGTCCTGCTGCGCGACAACGCCCTCCTGCTCGTGGACGAGCCGACCAAGGGCCTCGCTCCCAAGCTCGTGACCGAGGTCGCGGACGTGCTCGCCGAGGTCGCCCGGACCACCCCGATCCTGCTCGTCGAGCAGAACCTCCCGCTCGTGCGCCGGATCGCCGACACGGTCGTGGTCCTCGACGCGGGCCGGGTCGTGCACCGCGGTGGTGCGGCCGCCCTCGTGGCGGATGCCGACCTCACCCGCCAGCTCCTCGGCGTCGCTTTGCGACGGGACGGTGCCGCGTGAGCAACCTCGTCCTCATCCTCGTGACCGGGCTCGGGCTCGGCGCCCTCTACTTCCTCGCGGCCAGCGGCCTGAGCCTCATCTACGGGCTGATGGGCGTGCTCAACTTCGCCCACGGCGCCTTCATGATGGCAGGGTCCTACGCGGCCTGGATGACGATGCAGGGCCTGGGACCCGGCCTGCTGGAGTGGCTCCGGCTCGGTGTGGGCGCAGCCGTCGCGATCGCGGTCGGGGCCCTCGTCGGCGTCGTCGTGGAGGTCGTCCTCATCCGCCCGCTCTACCGTCGGCACATCCAGCAGGTCCTCGTGACCGTCGGGCTGTCGCTCGCGGCCGTCGCCGTGGCCCAGGGAGTCTGGGGGCCGGATCCGAGAGCCGTCGCGAAACCGACCTGGATGCGCGGCACGACCGAGCTGGCCGGGGCCCTGCTGCCGAACGACCGGTTCGTCTACATCGTCGTCGCGCTCGGCGTCTTCGGTGGGCTGCTCGCCCTGCTCCACTTCACGCGGCTCGGCCTCGTGATCCGGGCCGGGGTCGAGAACCGGACGATGGTCGAGGCGCTCGGGATCAACGTGCAGGCCACCTTCACGGTGGTCTTCGGGATCGGGGGAGCGGCCGCAGCCCTCGCCGGCGTCCTCTACTCGCAGTATGCCGGGACGGTGTCGCCCGCCCAGGGCGGGACGTTGCTCATCTACGCCTTCATCGTCGTCGTCATCGGCGGCATGGGCTCCCTCGTCGGAACCGCCGTGGCGGCCGTCGCCGTCGGACTCGTGCAGCAGCTGGCCAACTACTACGCGGCGAGCGGGGTGGGCGACCTCTCGGTCGTGCTCCTGCTCGCTCTCGTGCTGCTCCTGCGGCCGTCATCCCTGAAGGGAGCCATCGCATGAGCGGGCCCTCCACCGAACGAGGCGAGACGACGACGGGGGTCGTGGACGTCCCCGACCGGCCGACGGGCGGCGCCGTGCAGGAGGCGCCCCCCAGGTCACCCCGGGCGGGGGGTCGTCGGTCGCGGGCCCTGCGAGCGCTGCCGCCCGTACTCATCCTGCTCGTGCTCGCCTACCTGCCCTACGTCTCGGCCGAGGTCCCGTGGCTCCTTCCCGGACGGGTCAACGGACCCGGGAGCATGCAGCTGCTCGCCACCTGCCTCGTGACGGCCGGCATCGCGCTGAGCTACGACGTCCTCTTCGGCAGGACGGGTCTGCTCAGCTTCGGCCATGCGCTCTTCATCGCGGCGGGGAGCTACCTGCTCACCATCTCGCTCTCGACCTGGTCGCTCCCGCTGCCCGTCGCGGCCCTGCTGGCCCTCGTCGTCTCGACCGCGCTCGCGCTCGTCGTCGGGGCGATCGCCCTCCGCGTCGGCGGCATCGCCTTCGCGATGGTGACCCTCGCCTTCGCACAGGCCGCGTCGATCATCGTGCTGCGCAACCCCGCCGGGGTCACGGGCGGCGAGGAGGGCCTGGCGCTCGACCGGGCCGCGCTGCCCGACCTGCTCGTCGGCGTCGCCAACGCCCCCTACCGCTATTGGCTCGCCCTCGCCTTCGTCGTGGTCGCCTGGAGCGTCGTCGGGCTGCTCGTGCGTTCGCGGGCCGGGCACGCGATGGCCGCGGTCCGTGAGAACGAGGCCCGCGCCGCGGTGCTCGGCCTGCCGACCTACCGGGTGAAGCTGCTCGCCATCGTCGTCGGCTCGGCCCTGGGATCGCTCGGCGGCATCGTGCACGCCCTCGTCCTCGGCGGATCCAACCCGCACCTCACGACCTCGGAGTTCACCCTGGCGCTGCTCGTCATGGTGGTCCTCGGCGGAGCAGGAAGCACGTGGGGCGCCCTCGTGGGTGGGTTCCTCTACCACTACGCCGACTCGCGCCTCACCCAGCTGAGCGGTGCCGACGTGCTCTCGGGGCTGCCCGACGTCCTCCAGCGGGTGCTGTCCGAGCCGTTGTTCGTGCTCGGTATCTTCTTCATCGTCGTCGTCTACTTCGCCCCCGGCGGCCTGGCCGGCCTCGGTGGGCGCCTGATCCGGAAGGGTGGCCGATCATGAACCAGGAGTCGGACTTCGTCATCGAGCTCGAGCACGGGAGTCTCGCGATCCACGACCTGACGGTGGGGGAGGCTGTGGACGGCGCCCCGGTCGTCCTCGCCGTGCACGGGATCACCGCGAACGGCCTCTCGTGGCGCCGGGTCGCGGAGGAGGTCGACCGCCGACACGGGCCGGGCGCCGTCCGCTTCCTCGCCCCCGACCTTCGCGGGCGCGCGGCCAGCCGGGAGGTCCCACCCCCCTACGGACTGGCCGCCCACGTCGAGGACCTCACGGCGATCGCCACCGCCTTCGGGTCGGAGCCGCTGCTCGTCGGCCACTCGATGGGTGCGTTCATCGCCGCCCTGGCCCTCGCGACGCAGCCCGACCGCTTCCGCGGCGCCGTGCTCGTCGACGGGGGGCTGGCCTTCCCGACCCCGCCCGACCTCGACATCGACGCGGCCCTGCAGAGCGTCATCGGCCCGGCCATGGACCGGCTGCGAATGCACTTCGACGACGAGGCCGCCTACCTCGCGTTCTGGGCTCAGCACCCCGCGCTCGGGCCGGTTCTGACGGGACCGGCTGGTGAGGCGGCACGGGCCTACGTCGCTCACGACCTGGTGCCGTCGGAGGTGGAGCCCGGCCGGTGGCGCAGCTCGTGCGTGCTCGACGCGGTCCGGTCGGACGGTGCGGACGTGATGGCGGACGCGGCCACCCACGGCGCGGTTCGCCGCGCCGTCGACCAGGGCTCACCGGTCGAGTTCGTCTGGGCGCACCGGGGGCTGCTCGACGAACCGCAGGGCCTCTACGACGAGGACCGGCTCGCCGCCCTGGTCGTCCCCACGACGGTGCACACAGGTGGCGTCGACGCGAACCACTACGACGTCATCCTCGGCGAGCGGGGTGTCGACGCGGTCGTCGACTCCATCGACCGCCTGCTCGCCTCCCCGGCCTAGCCCGATGCCCCTCGAGTGGGCACTTTCGTCCGCGTCCGACCTCGGCGAGTGGGCATTTTTACCCGCAGCCCGCCCGCCGTATGCCCCCCACTCGACGCAGGGGGGCGGGCGAAAGTGCGCACTCGAGGCAGGGCGGGCGAAAGTGGGCACTCGACGGAGGTCACGTCGAGTGCCCACTTTGTCCCGCCTCAGTCCGGACGCTGGAGGCGCCGCAGCCGCAGGGCGAGCTGGAGCTCGAGGGCGTGGTCCGGGGCCTGCCAGTCGTCACCGAGGAGCGCGCTGATCCGCTCCAAGCGCTGGGAGACGGTGTTGACGTGCACGTGCAGGGCCCCCGCGGCGTGGCGCGGACTGGAGCCCGCCGCGAAGTAGGCGTCCAGCGTCCCGACGAGGTCCGTGCCACGGCGCTCGTCGTAGTCCCCGAGCGGCCCGAGCAGCCGCCCCACGTAGTCGGTCACGTCGGGGTCCGACCCGACGATGAGACCGGCGAAGCCGAGTCGGGTGGCCGCGGCCCCGTGGCCGCGGTGACCCAGGGCGATGAGCGCACCGACCGTCCGCACCCCCTCCTGCTGGGCGGCGGGGATCCCGCCGACCCCGTCGACCGGGCCGACGCCGGCGACGGTGACCCCGCTCCGGCGTCCGATCCTTCCGGAGACCGCCTTGGCCAGGGCGTCCGGGTCGGAGCCGGGGACGAAAGCGAGGACGTCGCCCTCGTGGCTGCCGACGAGGGCACCGTCCCCGGTCGCCGTGCTCGCGGACAGCACGAGGGTGCGGTGGGCGGACGGGTCCTCGCCGCGCAGGACGAGCAGGCAGAACGGCGCCAGCGGGTCGAAGCCGACCGCTCGGGCCCGCTCGACCTGCTCGCCGCGCGTCCCCCGACCGACGACGAGGTCGCTCACCGTCTGGTTGCGGGCAGACTGCCTCGTGTCGGCGGCGTTGCGCTCGAAGAGCAGCACGAGCGCGGTGACGACCCCCGCCCGCTCCACCGTGCGCTGGTCGGACTCCGCGAGCAGTCCCACGCGCCCGACATGGATCGTGCCGAGCCGCTCCCGGGCGGCGGTGATGACGAGACCGTAGACCCCGTCACGCTCCACGAGCCGCCCTGCGTCGAGACCGGGGAGGTCCTCGAGGTCGACCAGCTCCGACGGGCTCGGCGCCGGACCTGAGGCGCTGCGCCGGACGCCGGTGTCGTCGACGACGACTGCCCAGCCGCCGAGCAGCTCCGCGAGGGCGTGGGTGATGTCGTCGACGCCACCGCCGTCGAGGACGAGGGAGGCGAAGCGGTCGTGGGCGGCCGCCGCCTTCTCCACCCCCGCGGCATACTGGCGCACCGTCTCATGGGCCCCGGAGAGGGCCGCCAGGGCGGTCTCCGCGTCCGCGAGCGCGCGCGTCTGGACGAGGGTCACCGCGGCCAGGGTCGCGAGGTTGCCGAGGAGGGCGACCTCCTCGCGGGTGAACGGACGGGGGGTCCGGTTCGCGGCGAAGAGCACCCCGACGAAGTGCGACTCGACGATGAGCGGGGTGCCGCAGATCGCGATGATGCCCTCCTCACCCACCGCGCCGTCGATCGCGGTCGTGTGCTCGAAGCGCTCGTCCGACCAGTAGTCGGCCGTCCAGTAGGGCTTCCGGGTCGACGCGACGAGGCCACCGAGCCCGGCGCCGAGCGCGAGACGCACTGACTGGAAGGCTGCTGACACCGAGCCGTCCGTGGCCCGCATGAAGGTGTCACCGGCCTCGGGGTCGTAGAGGGTGAGGTAGGCGAGGTCGGTGCGCACCAGCGTCCGGGCCCGTCGGACGATCTCGTCGAGGACCTGCCCGGGATCGTGCTCGGTGGCGAGCTCTCGGGCGGTGTCGAGCAGGGCGGAGAGGCCGGCCTCGCGTTGCTGGTGGACGGTGCGGGCCGAGCCGATCCGCAGGGCGAGCTCGCGAGCGGGGGACGGCGCGGGGGCAGCGGCGAGCTCGGCGAGCGGCGCGTCGGCCGCGAGCAGCTCGAGCAGGCGGACCACCCGCGCCGTCTCGGTCCGGTCGCTGTCGTCGTCGTGGGGGTCGTCGCTGGGATGCACGAGCCGATCCTAGGCAGGCGCCGGCGTGCGGCGGCGGGTGAGGGAGTGGGTGAGGGAGTGGGTGTGGACTGACTGGGCCCGGTCAGCGCCGTTCAGTGCGCCGTCCATCCCCCGTCCATCGCGAACGAGGTGCCACTGACCGAGGCCGACGCCGGTCCGCACAGGAAGAGCGCGAGCGCCGCGACCTCGTCCGGCTCGACGAGCCGCTTCACCGCCACGGGGGCGAGCATGATCGAGTCGATGACGTCCGACTCCGGCATGGCGTGGCTGCGGGCCTGGTCCGCGATCTGCTTCTCGACGAGGGGAGTCCGCACGTAGGCCGGGTTGACGCAGTTCGACGTCACGCCGTGCGGCCCGCCCTCGAGGGCGATGACCTTCGACAGCCCCTCGAGGCCGTGCTTCGCCGTGACGTAGGCAGACTTGAAGGGGCTCGCGCGCAGTCCGTGGACGCTGGAGACGTTGACGACCCGCCCCCAGCCCTGCTCGTACATGTGTGGCAGCGACTGGCGCACGAGCCGGAAGGGACACACGAGCATGAGGTCGAGGATGCGGTCGAAGGCCTCGACCGGGAAGTCCTCGATGGGGCTGACATGCTGGATACCTGCGTTGTTGACGAGGATGTCGACGTCCGCGGGCAGCTGCGCCAGGGAGCCGAGGTCTGAGAGGTCGGCGACGTGCGTCGTCAGGCCCGGCACCGCGGGCAGCTCCGCCAGCCCGACGGGGTCCCGGTCGACGGCGTGCACGACGGCCCCGGCCGCCACCAGGGACCGGGCGATGGCGGCGCCGATGCCACTCGCCGCGCCGGTGACGAGGGCGGTGCGGCCGGTGAGGTCGACGGGTGCGTTGGCGGCCGGTGCACCGGCCTGTCGCTCGGGCGTGGCGTCGGTCGGCGGGTCCTCGCGGGCGTCGGTGCGGGCGTCGGGCATTCCGGAAGACTATTGAGGCACGCCGACTCGCCCTGTGTGGTGGGCGGACACAAAAGCGGCGATGGGATGTGGCGTGCGCTCACCGGGCCTCCCCGTGACACCACCGTGGGCGGGACTGCTCAGATGTCGCGGAAGACCTCGATCGTGGCGCCGAGGGCGTTGAGCCGCTCGGCGAGGTCCTCGTAGCCGCGGTTGATGACGTAGACGTTGCGGAGCACCGACGTGCCGGGGGCCGCGAGCATCGCGAGGAGCACGACAACAGCGGGTCGCAGCGCCGGCGGGCAGACGACCTCGGCAGCGCGCCACCGGGTCGGGCCCTCGACGATGACGCGGTGCGGGTCGAGCAGCTGCACCCGGGCTCCGACCTTCGTCAGCTCGGTGAGGTAGATCGCGCGGTTCTCGTACACCCAGTCGTGGATCATCGTGCTGCCCTCGGCAACCGCACCGATGAGTGCGAAGAAGGGCAGGTTGTCGATGTTGAGGCCCGGGAAGGGCATCGGGTGGATCTTGTCGGTCGGGGCGTGCAGCGGGCCGGGGATCGTCGTGAGGTCGACGAGACGGGTCTTGCCGTTGGCCGAGAAGTACTCGTCCGACAGCTCGTACGTCATCCCCATCCCGTCGAGGGTGGCGAGCTCGATCTCGATGAACTCGATCGGCACCCGGCGGATCGTGATGGCCGAGTCGGTGACGACCGCTGCGGCGAGCAGGCTCATCGCCTCGATGGGGTCCTCGCTGGGGGAGTACTCGACGTCGACGTCGATCTCCCTGCGGCCGTGGACGGTCAGGGTCGTGGTGCCGATGCCCTCGATCCGGACGCCGAGCTTCTCGAGGAAGAAGCAGAGGTCCTGGACCATGTAGTTGGGGCTGGCGTTGCGGATCACCGTGGTGCCCTCGTGACGCGCCGCGGCCATGACGACGTTCTCGGTGACCGTGTCACCGCGCTCGGTGAGGATGATCGGGCGCGTCGGGCTGACCGAGCGGTCGGACCTGGCCTCGTAGAACCCGTGGGTCGCCATCACCTCGAGACCGAAGGCGCGCAGGGCGCTGAGGTGCGGCTCGACGGTGCGGGTGCCGAGGTCGCAGCCCCCGGCATACGGCAGCTGGAACTCCTCGAGCTCGTGCAGCAGCGGGCCGAGGAACATGATGACGGTGCGGGTGCGGCGGGCTGCCTCGACGTCGATGTCATCGAGGTTGAGCTGCGCCGGCGGGATGATCTCGAGGTCGTTGCTGTCCGGCAGCCAGCGCGTCCGGACGCCGATCGAGGCGAGCACCTCGAGGATGCGGTTGACCTCCTCGATGCGGGCGAGGCTGCGCAGCGTCGTCCGGCCCCGGTTGAGCAGGGCGGCGCAGAGCAGCGCGACGGCCGCGTTCTTGGACGTCTTGACGTCGATCGACCCGCTCAGCTTCTGCCCACCGACGATCCGCAGGTGCTGCGGACCGGAGTGACCCAGCGACACGAACTCCGAGTCGAGGGCGTCGCCGATCTTGGCGAGCATGTCGAGACTGAGATTCTGCTTGCCCTGCTCGATCCGGGCGACGGCGCTCTGCGAGGTCCCGAGCAGGTCCGCGAGGTCCGTCTGGGTCATCGACTTGTGCCGGCGGGCGTCACGGATGAGGGTACCGATGCGGGTGAGGTAGGTCTGGGTCACGCTGACCAACATAACTCATATATGAGATACCTGCGATTCGGCGCGCGGTGGTGCGGTGCCCGGCGGAGCACCGCACCACCACAGCGGGGGAGCGCCCGGCGTCGGCGCGCGCAGGCCCGCCCGTTCGCGATGCCGGA
>JBBRGO010000091.1:0-11169 GCA_038224055.1 Actinomycetales bacterium | reverse complement strand
ACCTCCCCCACCGGTCTGCGTTAGGTAAATTCTTCGTGCCCCAAGACAGCTATGCGGGTCGACACCGCCCTTCGTCCACGCCCTCGCGCGCCCGGAAGTTCGTGGTCCCGGTCGTCCTGCTCGCCTCGACGGCGGCCGGTGGCCTCGTGATCCGTTCCGCCGGCGCGAGCGAGCTCGGCGCGAGCGCCAACGCGGCGCAAGGCGCCGGCGGCGTGGACGCGAGCGCCCTCGCGGCTGCGCGCGCCGACCGGGACACTGCACGCGCCTCGCGCGACAGCGACCGTGACGCCGCCCTCCTGGCGAATGCGTCGGCCGCCGTCACGGCACGGGCGTCGCTCGCCGCGAAGTCGGCGGCCGACAAGGCTGAGAAGGCTGAGAAGGCCGCGCAGGCGAAGGCCGCGCAGGCGAAGGCTGCGCAGGCGAAGCAGGCCGCTGCGGCCGCCGCCCTGGCCAAGGCCCGGCGCTGGGTCGCCCCGCTCTCCGGCTACACGCTCACCTCCGGCTACGGCATGCGCTGGGGCAAGCTGCACCCGGCCCAGGACCTCGCGACCGCCGTCGGCACCCCGGTCCACGCCCTGTCCTCCGGCACCGTCGTCTCCGCCGGGTGGTCCAACGAGGGCTACGGCAACCTCGTCAAGATCCGCTACTGGGACGGCACGGTCTCGTGGATGGCACACAACACCCGACTCGACGTCGCCGTCGGGCAGAGCGTCGCGCCCGGCCAGGTCGTGGCCCACAGCGGAAACACCGGCCGCTCCACCGGTCCGCACGTGCACCTCGAGATCCACCCCGGTGACGGTGACGCCGTCCCCCCGATGAGCTGGCTCGCCAAGCACGGCGTCACCCTCTGACCCGTCGTCGGCGCGGCTCGTCCGCCAAGACCTTCAGAGCTTGACGAGCGGGGCGTAGCGCAGCAGCAGCCGCTTCGTCCCGGTCTCCTCGCCGAAGTCGACGTGGGCCATCGACTTGTCCCCCGCGCCCTCCACCCGCACGACCGTGCCGAGCCCGAAGGCGTCGTGCGTCACCCGGTCGCCCGAGGCGAGCGCGACCACCGGCCGCTTGCCGGGGCTGCGTACGCCGGGCCGAGCGGCGAGCGTCGCCACAGCGGGCGAGCCCGCACCCCGGGCCCCGCTGAAGGACGGCCCGAGCCGCTGCCAGTCGACCAGGTCGGCCGGGATCTCGTCCAGGAAGCGTGACGCGGGGTTGTACTGCGGCGCGCCCCAGGCCGACCGCACGGCGGCCCGGGACAGGTAGAGCCGCTCGCGAGCCCGGGTGATGCCGACATAGGCGAGCCGGCGCTCCTCCTCGAGCTCCTTGGGGTCACCGAGGGAGCGCAGGTGCGGGAAGGTGCCGTCCTCGAGACCGGTGAGGAAGACGACCGGGAACTCCAGCCCCTTCGCCGTGTGCAGCGTCATGAGGGTGACGACCCCGAGGTCGGGGCCGGCGGAACCCTCCGGGCCGTCGGGGATCCCGTCGGCGTCGGCCACGAGGGAGACCTGCTCGAGGAACTCCTCCAGCGCCCCGGCCGGCCCGACGTCCTCCGGCTCCTGACCGGGGGCGAGCTCACCGCCGGACTCCTCGATCTCCTGCGCCCGGCGCTCGTCGAACTCCTGGGCGACGGCGACGAGCTCGGCGAGGTTCTCGACGCGGGTCTCGTCCTGCGGGTCGTGGCTCGCGCGCAGCTCCGCGATGTAGCCGCTGCGGTCGAGGACGGCCTCGAGCAGCTCGGCGATGCCCCCGTCGCCCTCGTGCACCTCCCGGAGCCCCTCGAGCAGACCGGTGAAGCCGCCGATCGCGGCGACGGAGCGGGTCGCGATGCCGGGGGCGTCCCCGGCCCGCCCCAGCGCCGCGACGAAGGGGATCCGCTCCCGCTCGGCGAGCGCGGCCACGCACGCCTCGGCGCGGTCACCGATGCCGCGCTTCGGCGTGTTGAGGATGCGGCGCAGGTTGACGGTGTCGGCCGGGTTCGAGATGACCCGGAGGTAGGCCAGCGCGTCCTTGACCTCGCGCCGCTCGTAGAAGCGGGTGCCGCCGACGACCTTGTAGGGCAGCCCCACGCGCACGAGCACCTCCTCGATCGCGCGGCTCTGGGCGTTGGTCCGGTAGAAGACCGCGACGTCGCCGGGTCGCACGCCCTCGGTCTCGGCGAGGTCATCGATCTGCTTGGCGATGAAGGACGCCTCGTCGTGCTCGTTGTCCGCCACGTAACCGGTGATCATCGCGCCGTCGCCGGAGTCGGTCCAGAGGTTCTTGGCGCGGCGGCCCTCGTTGCGCGCGATGACGGCGTTGGCCGCCCGGAGGATCCGCTGCGTCGAGCGGTAGTTCTGCTCGAGCAGGATCGTCCTCGCGTCGGCGTAGTCCTGCTCGAACTCGAGGATGTTGCGGATGCTCGCCCCGCGGAAGGCGTAGATGGACTGGTCGGAGTCACCGACGACGCACAGCTCCGCCGGCGGGACGGCATACGAGTCCTCGGGGCCCCGCACCGGCCCGACGAGCTCGCGGATCAGCTGGTACTGCGCCTGGTTCGTGTCCTGGTACTCGTCGACGAGTACGTGCCGGAAACGGCGGCGGTAGTACTCGGCGACGTCGGGGAAGGCCTGCAGCACGTTGACGGTCATCATGATGATGTCGTCGAAGTCGAGCGCGTTGGCCTGGCGCAGCCGCCGCTGGTAGTGCGAGTAGGCCTCCGCGACCATCCGGTCGTAGTGGTTGCCCTCGGCGACCTGGGCCGCGTAGGTCTCCTCGTCGACGAGCTCGTTCTTGAGGTTGCTCACCTGGTGGGTGAAGCCCCGGGCGGGGTAGCGCTTCGGGTCGAGGTCGAGGTCGCGCAGCACGAGGCTCATCAGCCGCTGGCTGTCGGCGGCGTCGTAGATCGAGAAGGTCGACTTCATCCCGATCTTGGCGGCCTCCCGGCGCAGGATCCGCACGCACGCCGAGTGGAAGGTCATCACCCACATCGCCCGGGCGCGCGGCCCCACGAGGGTGGCGACCCGCTCCCGCATCTCGCCCGCCGCCTTGTTGGTGAAGGTGATCGCGAGGACCTGCCCCGGCGCGACCCCCCGCTCCCCGAGCAGCCAGGCGATCCGGTGCGTGAGCACCCGGGTCTTGCCCGAGCCGGCCCCCGCGACGATGAGCAGGGGGGTGCCCTCGTGGACGACGGCCTCGCGCTGGCTCGGGTTGAGCCCGTCGAGGAGCGTCGCGGGGTCGACCCCGCCGGACCCAGGGGTATGCCGCCCAGCGCCGTCGGCGCCCGCGTCGCCCCCGCGCGCGGCCGCCTCGGCCCACGTCGGGACCCCCTGGGCGGTCACGTCGGAACCGGGCGCGGACCGGGCCTGGTCGCGGTCGAAGCCGGGGAAGGAGAGGTCGTCGAAGAGCGTGCTCATGATGGCGTCCAGCCTACGTCGAACCGCCCACACCCCCGCCGGGCCGCGCGGGCACCGGTGCGGATGTCGGTCGCGCGGGTAACAATGCGGGGGTGACCGACAACGCCGTTGCCCCCGCCGCCGCCTGCGCCCGCTTCACGGTGCGCGACGCCACCCGGGACGACGTGCCCGAACTGGTCCGGCTGGTCCGCGAGCTGGCGCTCTACGAGAAGGAGCCCGACGCGGCGACGGCCACGGAGGACCAGTTCGCGGCGGCGCTCTTCCCCGAGGACGGCAACCCGGCGGCATACGCCCTCGTCGCCGAGCGGGACGGGCGGGTCGTCGGGATGGCGATCTGGTTCACCAGCTTCTCGACGTGGACCGGGCGGCACGGGCTGTGGCTCGAGGACCTCTTCGTCGAGCCCGAGCAGCGCGGCCTCGGCATCGGCAAGGCCCTGCTCGTGCGCCTCGCCGCGATCTGCGTCGAGCGCGACTGGACCCGCTTCGAGTGGTGGGTCCTCGACTGGAACACCCCCTCGATCGAGTTCTACCGCTCGCAGGGCGCGGTCTCGCAGGACGCGTGGACCACCTTCCGGGTCGACGGCGACGCGCTGACGACCCTCGCCGGCTCGAGCGGCTGAGATGGCCCGCGAGGCCGGCCGACCGCTCTCCCCCGCCGACGCGCTCTGGCTCGACCTCGACCGGCCCAACAACCTCATGGTCATCGTCGCGCTCGTCCTGCTCGAGGCGCGTCCCGACTGGGACGAGGTGCTCGCGGTGGTCCGGGAGCGGATGGTGCAGCGGCACCCGGTCTTCGGCCAGGTCGCCCGCCCGGCGCAGCGGCGCTGGGGGCGCCCCCGGTGGCACGACGACCCCGACTTCGACCTCGAGCGACACGTCCGGCGCACGACCCTGCCCGGGGCCGGCACCGATGCCGCCCTGCAGGCCTACGTCGAGGAGCACCTGCACCAGCCGCTCGACCGCTCGCGGCCGCTGTGGGAGGTCCACCTCGTCGAGGGACACGGCGGGGGCGCCGCCCTCGTCTTCCGGATCCACCACGCCCTCGCCGACGGGATGGCCCTGACCCGGGTCCTGCTCGAGCTGACCGACGCCCTCCCCGGCGCGCCCGCCGTCGCCCCCGTGCGCCGCCCGGCGCGCTCCCGCTCCGCCGCCACCCGGACCGTCCTCACGGGGGCCGCGCGACTCGTGCCGACGCTGCGCCAACTGCTCCTCACGCGCAACCCGGCCAGCGACGTCGGCGGCACCCCGGGACACCGCAAGCGCGTGCTGTGGAGCGCGCCGCTGCCCCTCGCGGGTCTGAAACGGGCCGGGAGCCTCGTCGACGCCACCCTCAACGACGTGCTGCTGAGTGGGGTGGCGGGGGCCCTGCACGCCTACCAGGTCGAGCACGGCGCGTCCCCGCGGGACCTCGTGACGATGGTCCCGGTCAACCTCCGACCGCTCGACCGCCCCCTGCCCCGCGAGCTCGGCAACCGCTTCGCGCTGCTCTTCCTCCCGCTGCCGAGCCGGGCCGGGACCACGCGGGAGCGGCTCGTCGAGACGAAGCACCGGATGGACTGGCTCAAGGGCTCGCCCGAGGTCGCGATGACGGCGGCCCTCATCGCCGTCATCGGCCGCACGACGGGGGCCCTCGAACGCGTTGTCGTCGACTTCTTCGCCGACAAGGCGATCGGGGTCACGACCAACGTCGCCGGCCCCCGGGAGCAGCGCCGGCTCGCCGGGGTCGACGTGACGGGCGTGCTCGGCTGGGTGCCCGGGTCCGGCCGGCACACGGTCGGCGTCTGCATCTTCACCTACGCGGAGACCGTCCGGGTCGGGATCATGGCGGACGCGACGGTCGTGACCGACCCGGAGGCGCTGCTCGCGGCCTTCGAGCGAGAGCTCGCGGCGACGGTCGCCCTCGCCGACGTCCAGCCCGTCCACCCCTGAGCGGCAGCGCAGCCGCGTCGTAGGGTTGCCGCATGACCTCAGCGACCAGCGTCTACGTCAGCGAGCCCGGCGACCGCAGCGTCCTCGACGTCCGGACCCATGACCTGTCCGATCCCGGTGCCGGTGAGGTGCAGATCGAGGTGGCGGCCGCGGGTGTGAACTTCATCGACGTCTACAAGCGCCAGGGCGTCTACCCGGTGCCGACCCCGTTCGTCCTCGGCGAGGAGGGCGCGGGCACCGTCACCGCGCTCGGCGCGGGGGTGACCGGCCTGGCCGTCGGCGACCGCGTCGCCTGGTGCCAGTCGCCCGGCAGCGAGTCGACCGTCGTCAACAAGCCGACCTCCGCCCTCGTCCCGGTCCCCGACGGACTCGACCTCGAGGTCGCCGCCGCCGCGATGCTCCAGGGCCTCACCGCGCACTACCTCGTGACGAGCACGTATGCCGTCCAGCCCGGTGACATCGCCCTCGTCCACGCTGCTGCGGGCGGGGTCGGGCAGCTGCTCGTGCAGATGGTCACCGCCAGGGGTGCCACCGTCGTGGCCACGGCTGGTTCCGACGAGAAGCTCGCTGTGGCGGAGCAGCTCGGCGCCCAGCACCTGATCAACTACTCCACTGTCGATGACCTCGCCGGCGCGGTCCGCGAGGTGGCCGGCCGCGGGGTCGACGTGGTCTACGACGGGGTCGGCAGGTCCACCTTCGACGCCTCGCTCGCGTCGCTGCGCCCGCGCGGGATGATGGTCCTCTTCGGCGGGGCGAGCGGGCAGGTGCCACCCTTCGACCTCCAACGGCTCAACGCGGGCGGGTCGCTCTTCGTGACGCGCCCGACCCTGACGCACCACATGGCAGACCGCGAGGAGTACGAGTGGCGGGCCGGCGAGGTGCTCGGCGCCATCGCGGACGGTTCGCTGCGTCTCGAGATCGGAGGCCGGTATCCGTTCGAGGGCGCTGCCGCGGCATACGAGGCGCTCGAGGGACGGCGCACGACGGGCAAGCTGATCCTGGTCCCCGGCGCATGAGCCGCACCCTCTTCCGGCACGCGCGGATCTGGACCGGCGTCGGCGACGCGCCGTGGACCGACGCCCTGCTCGTCGACGACGGACGGGTCCTCGCCGTCGGGGCCGAGGCCCGCGGGCTCGGTGGCGGCAGTGACGTCGTCGACCTCCCCGGGGCGCTCGTGATGCCGGGGCTGCACGATGCCCACATCCACACCGCCTGGGTCTCTCGCGACCTCGCATCGGTCGACCTGCGCGAGGCCGCGTCGCTCGAGGAGACCCTCGAGCTGCTCCGGACCCATGTCGCCGGCCTGGCCGCCGGCCAGTCGGTGGGCAGCGGCCGGTGGAACCACAACCGCTGGTCCGTCCCCGCGCAGCCCGACCGGCACTCCCTCGACACCGTCTGCCCCGACCGGGTCGCCGTCCTCGACAGCGTCGACGGACACACCATGTGGGCCAACTCCCTCGCCCTGCAACGGGCCGGCATCACCCGGGACACCCCCGACCCGGTCGGCGGAGAGATCGTCCACGACGCCTCGGGCGAGCCCACCGGGCTGCTGCGGGAGGCCGCCCAGGAGCTCGTCCTCGGGGTGCTCGACGACGACGCGTTGCGACCGCTCGTCGAGCGCTGCCACGACCACCTCCTGTCCGTCGGCCTCACCGCGATCACCGACTTCGACGGCGAGGACGCGCGAGAGGCCTACGTCGGCATGCGCGCCGACGGGCGGCTGCGGCTGCGCGTCACCAAGGCGGTCCGCGACGGCGACCTCGAGCTCGCGATCGCGCAGGGCCGTCGCTCCGGCCACGGCGACGACCTCCTGCGAGTCGGTCCGGTCAAGTTCTTCAGCGACGGGGCCCTCGGCTCCCAGACCGCACACATGACCGAGGCCCTCGTCGGCCACGAGGGCTGCGGCATCGCCGTGACGCCCTACCCCGTCCTGGTCGAGCGGGCCCGGATGTCGCTCGCTGCCGGGCTCGACGTCGCCACGCACGCCATCGGCGACGAGGCCAACCGGCTCGTCCTCGACGCCTACACCGAGCTCCGCTCCGAGGGTCGCACCGGGGGGCTGCGGATCGAGCACGCCCAGCACGTCCGGCCGGTCGACGTCCCACGCTTCCGGGCGCTCGACGTCATCGCCTCGATGCAGCCGAGCCACTGCACCGCCGACCACGAGATCGTCGATGCCCTGATCGGGCCGCGGCGGGTGGCCACCTACGCGTGGCGAACCTTCCTCGACGCCGGGGTCCGGCTCGCCTTCGGCTCCGACGCGCCGGTCGAGGACCCCAACCCGTTCCACTCCCTGCACGCCGCCGTGACGCGGCAGCGCGCCGACGGGACCCCCCTTCGCGGGTGGCACCCCGAGCAACGGGTGACGCTGGACGAGGCCGTCCACGCCCACACGGTGGGCGCCCACGCCGCGGCCGGACGGACCGACGCAGGCCGGCTCGCCCCCGGTCAGCTCGCCGACCTCGTCTGCGTCGACCGCGACCTCTGGGCGCTCGAGGAGCGCGACGCCGCCTCGATCCGCGACGCGCGGGTGCTCGAGACCGTCATCGGCGGTGAGTCCGCCTACACCGCGGAGTGAGCCCAGCGGCATACCTGACCACAGCGGGTCGCCCGGACCCACGAAGCGGGGCGGTAGCCACCGTCTGAGCAGGACTGGCGTCAACACCGGCGGGTTCGTGGGTCCGACGGGCCTGTGGATGACCTCGGCGCCGCCCGGGGCCGGGCCGCCAGAGTGGCGAGGTGACCTCGATCGTCGACACGATGACCCGGCTCGGCGGCGTCGCGACCCGGCGTGAGCTGCTCGAGGTGGCGAGCCGCGCCGAGATCAACCGCGCACTGGCGGAGGGCTCGGTCCACCGACCGCGGCGCGGACGCTACGTCCTGCCCCAGGTGGCTGAGTCACGTCGCGTCGCCCATGAGCTGTCCGGCGTGGTCGGCCTGCGCTCGGCCGCGCTGGCCCACGGGTGGAAGGTGCGGACCGTGCCGGAGCGGCCCGAGGTCATCGTGCCGCGCGACCGGAAGGTGCGCGCGCAGTCACGACCGCGCGCCCTGATCCGTCGGTCCCCACTCGACCCGTACGAGATCGAGCGCGGGGTCACGGCCCCACTGCGCACCGTCGTCGACTGCGCTCGCCACCTGCCTTTCGACGAGGCGCTGGCGGTGGCCGACTCCGCGCTGCGGAGCCGGGTGCTGCGGCCGGCCGACCTCGCCCGTGCGGCAGCGAGCGCGCAGGGCGCGGGCCGGGCGCGCGTGCTGCGGGTCCTCACCCACGCACAGGCCGAGGCGGCCAACCCGTTCGAGTCGTCCCTGCGGGCCATCGCGCTCGACGTCCCGGGCCTGGTCGTCGTGCCCCAGGTCGGTATCCGGGTCGCCGGCGGGGTGAGGGTGGTGCCCGACCTCGTCGACGTCGGCCTCGGCCTCGTGCTCGAGGCGGACAGCCACGAGTTCCACACCGGCCGGCAACGTCTGACGAGTGACTGCTGGCGCTACGACGAGCTGCTCCTCGCCGGGTGGCGCGTGGTGCGCTTCACCTGGGAGCAGGTGATGTTCCACCGGGCGTGGGTCCATTCGGTCCTCGTGCGGGCCGTGGCCCTCGTGACCGCTCAGACCCCCAAACCACTCGGCCCTCCCGCGACGCCCGCACGCATGGCGTGACGAGCCTGGCCTCGTGGGTCCGGCGGTCAGGGCTGGCCGGGGACGACGGCGAGCAGGAGCGTGGCGAACCACGTCAGGCCAGCCACGACGAGCAGGAAGATCCCGACGATGGCGGCCCCACCCACGCCGTCCCGGTCGGAGCGGCGCTCGCGGCGTCGCCCGATGACGACGAGGGTCGTGCCCGCCAGCACCCAGACCAGACCGATGAGCAGACCGGCGAGGATGCCGGCGTTCCACCGCATCAGGCGCGCTCCCGCACGTAGCCGGCAGCCACGCGGCCGGTCGCCACGCGGCCGGTCACCACAGGGCGGCAACGAGGGTGGCCGCGATGGCGGCACCACCCGCGACGTCGAGCAGGCGCCCCGTGTCGCGGCCCTTGCGCGCGCGGGCGGCGCCCATCTCGGCGGCCGCGACGACGACGAGCGCGAGCAGGAGCTTGACGCCGATCTTGGCGTGGTTGACCGAGAAGTCGTCGGTCGAGCTACTCTCTGCGAGCCCGACGAGCAGGAGCCCGGTGACGAGCTGGGCCCGGGCGCCCCAGACGATGGGGGCGGTCACGGTCCGACCGGAGCGCACCGCGATCCAGCCGCCCACGACGGCCGCCATCCCGAGGAGGTGGAGGGCCAGGATGAGCTTGTGCAGGATGTCCATGCGGTCAGCCTAGTGAGCGGCTCGCGGACCCCAGCAGGGTGGCGAGGTCCCGCCACGAGCTCGACATCGGCAGCTCGTCGAGCTCGGGCTGCCGGAACCACCGCGCGTCCGCCGTCGTGCCGCCGACGTCGTGGATGACGATGTCCGTCGGCTCCGGGCACGTCGCCGCGTAGACGATGCGGATCGCGTGGAAGTCCTCGAGGGCGCCGGAGGGGGCGCGCCCGACCCAGTGCTGCGACTGGACGGTGACGAGGTCGCCGAGGACCACCCGCTGCCCGGTCTCCTCCCACACCTCGCGGTGCACCCCCGCGGCAGGTGACTCCCCCGGGTCGAGCCCGCCGCCGGGCAGCCCCCACGACCCGGGCACGTGCGTCCGCGACGTGAACTGGGTCAGCAGCAGGCCCGGGGCGCCGGTCACCACCGCGTAGGCGGCCACCCGCTGGTGGGGCTCGCCCTCCTCCCCCGGAGCGACGTCGGCGTCGCGGCCGGCGGGCGCAGCACCGGGAGGTGTGCCGTCCAGCTCGCTCACGCGGTAGGTCAGCTCGATCGCCCCGTCGTGACGAGCACCGGCCGACACCGTCGACCCGGCGCTCCAGCCCTGCGCGGCCAGCAGCGAGTCGGGGTGGGACCCGTGGTGGAGCCGGGCCTGCGCCACGCGCCGGCCCGAGCCGTCCACCCCGACGACGACGACGCCGGCGGGCACGTTGGTCCTCACCTCCGCACCTCCCGGATCGCCCGCTCGTACTCAGCGACCGCGACGTCGACGACGGCTGCCCAGTCCTGCGTGGGCGGGTGCTCGACGTTCCAGCCCCGCATCCTCGCCACGGCGGCAGGGTCACCGGCGAGTCGGGCGATGGCTGCGGACATCTCCGAATCGCTCGCCACGACAAGTCCGTTGACCTCATTGCTCACGAACTCGCCCACACCAGAACCGGATCGGCCGATCACGGGCAGCCCCACGGTGCGCGCCTCGAGGGCGGCGATGCCGAAGGACTCGAGAAAAATAACTAAAAAATAAATACATGAAAATTTTAGTACTAAATTGTGGAAGTTCATCAATCAAGTATCAATTTTTAGAAATGAATGATGTATATGATCTTTTGGCAAAAGGAATGATCGAAAGTATTGGTCTTGAAAATGCAGCAATTACTCATAAAAGAAAAGATGGTATTGTTTTTAAAGAAGCTATTTCTGCTCCTAATCATGAAATAGCGACTCAATTAATTATTGATGCTCTATTAAATAAAGAGTATGGTGTAATTTCAAAAATTGAAGAAATTAAAGCCGTTGGACATAGAGTTGTTCATGGAGGTGAAGCATTTAGTAATAGTGTATTGATAAATCAAGAAGTTATTGATAATATTCGTAATTGTATTGATTTGGCTCCACTCCACAATCCTGCAAATTTGAATGGAATTTTGGCAATGAAACATCTTTTACCAAATGTTTCGCAAGTTGCAGTTTTTGATACTGCATTTCATCAAACTATGCCCGCAAATGCTTATTTATATGCTTTGCCATATCGATATTATGATGAATATAAATTAAGAAG
>JBBRGO010000090.1:0-11258 GCA_038224055.1 Actinomycetales bacterium | reverse complement strand
GGTCGACGGGCCCGAGTGACCCGCGCCGGCGTCTCCCCACGAAGCCCGGTCGCTGCCGCCACCGGCCGGCCCGCCGGGCGAGCCTCCTCCGGCGTCCAGACCTCGCGCCTCGTCCGGGCGCGGCAACGAGGGGCCCGAGGGGGGCGCGACCGCGGCCTGCCCCATCGCCACCTCCTCGACGTGCTTGCCGTCGACGACGGCGTCCACCCCCAGCTCGTCGATGAGGGCCTGTCGGACGACGTCGGCGTGGTTGCCGGCCCGGAAGGTGTTGGTCAGGCCGACCGTGGCGATGCCGAGCGTGAGGGTCCTGCCGTCGAAGGCCGTGACCTGGGCGTTCTGGGACACGAAGGTCCAGGTGAGCCGCCGCATGCCGAAGATCCGGCCGAGCACGTCGGGCCACGCCCGGCGAATCGCGTCGGTGTCCATGCCGCCCGAACGACCGGGAGGGGCCGGTTCCGTCGACGCGGCCGCACCGGTCGCCGGGGTGTCGTCCGGTGTGTGAGCACCGGGCTCGCCGTCAGACCGTTCGCCTTCAGACCGTTCGCCCTCGGACCGCCCGCCGTCAGACCGTTCGCCCTCGGACCGCTCGGGGCCGGGCTGCTCGGTGGTGGACGGCCCCCCGACCGACTCCCTCGGTGTCGCGATCGGGGGCGCCCCGGCCTCGGCCCGGGCGGCATCGACTCGTCCGGCCCCGTCCGGAGCGGCCGAACGACCACCGCCACCCATCCCGCCCGCCGCCGGCGCGGTCTCGCGCGACGAGGCGGAGACGCCCGCGCGCGGCGGCGTCCGGTCCGCCACCGTGCGGCTCGGAGGGCTCAGCGGCGGTGCACCGGGGCCGCTGCCCGGCGCCGGAGCGCTCTGGGGGGCGCCGACCGGTGGGGTCCCCGGGGCGGGGCGGCTCGGCCCCTGGGCCTGGCTCGGGACGCCGCCGACGTCGAGGCGGCGCTCGAGACGGTCGAGGCGAGCGGCATACCCCTGCTCACCGGAGGCGGCAGGCAGCAGCACCCGCGCGCAGATCAGCTCGAGCTGGAGGCGCGGGGAGTTGGCGCCGGTCATCTCGGTGAGCCCGCTGTTGACGATGTCGGCGGCCCGCGACAGGGCGCCCGGGCCGAAGGCGGCCTGCTGGACGCGCATCCGCTCGAGCTGGTCCTCGGGGACTTCGCGCAGCACCTGCCCGGCGCCCTCCTGGACGGCCGCCACGATGATGAGGTCGCGGAGCCGCTCGAGGAGGTCCTCGACGAAACGCCGCGGGTCGTGCCCGGACTCGATGACCTTGTCGACCTGGCGGAAGGTCGCCGCGCCGTCGGCGGCCGCGAGCGCGTCGATCGTCGCGTCGAGCAGCTCCGCGTCGGTGAAGCCGAGCAGCGACACCGCCCCGTCGTAGGTGAGCCCGTCGTCACCCGAGCCGGCGATGAGCTGGTCGAGGACCGAGAGCGAGTCACGCACCGACCCGCCACCGGCCCGTGTCACGAAGGACAGCACGCCGGGAGCGACCTGCACCCCCTCCTGCTCGCAGAGCGTCTGCATGTAGGCACCGAGCTTGGCCGGCGGGACGAGGTGGAAGGGGTAGTGGTGGGTGCGCGACCGGATCGTCCCGATGACCTTGTCGGGCTCCGTCGTGGCGAAGACGAACTTCACGTGGTCAGGCGGCTCCTCGACGATCTTGAGCAGCGCGTTGAAACCCTGCGGCGTCACCATGTGCGCCTCGTCGATGATGTAGATCTTGTAGCGGCTCTGCGCGGGGCCGTAGCTGGCCCGCTCGCGCAGGTCGCGCGCGTCGTCGACGCCACCGTGGCTCGCGGCGTCGATCTCGATCACGTCGACGCTCCCGGCGCCGCCGCGGGCCAGCGCCACGCAGGAGTCGCACACCCCGCACGGCGTCGGCGTCGGTCCCTGCTCGCAGTTGAGGCAGCGGGCGAGGATGCGCGCACTCGTCGTCTTGCCGCAGCCGCGCGGCCCGCTGAAGAGGTAGGCGTGGTTGACCCGGCCGGTGCGCAGCGCCTGCATGAGCGGCTCCGTGACGTGCTCCTGACCGATCACGTCGGCGAAGCTCTCGGGTCGGTAGCGGCGATACAGCGCGGTTGCCATTCCCGAACCCTAACCGTCGCCGCCGACCCTCTCACCCGAGTCGGCGCCCCGTCGCCGCGGCCCGGTCACCCGGGGATGGAACACTGGGCCCACCACCCGCACCGCCGTCGACGAAGGACCCGCCCCCATGAGCACCATCACCCTGCTGAGCGGCGAGGTCCGTGCCGACAAGGTCACCAAGACCATCGACGAGACGACGCTGCTGCTGCCGACGACGGTCCACGCCGACCCGGGCGACTGCGTCGTGCTGCGCGGCCCCAACGGCTCGGGCAAGACGACCCTGCTGCGCATCATCGGCGGGCTGCTCGACCCGACCGACGGCACGGCGACCATCGGGGGCGTCCGCGCCGACGAGCGCATCCCCCGGGTCCGCAACGCCGTCGGCGCCCTGCTCGGCACGCCGACGACCTATCGCGACCTCACCCTCATCGACCACCTCGTCCTCGTCGACTCGACGTGGGGTGGCGACCCCAACACCTCCGACGAGCGCGGCCTCGCGCTGATGGCCCGGCTCGGCATCGAGCACCTCGACGACCGGTTCCCGCACGAGCTGTCATCCGGCCAGCAACAGCTCTTCCGCCTCGCGCTGACCTTCGCCCGCCCGGCCTCCGTCGTGCTGCTCGACGAGCCCGAGCAGCGCCTCGACACCGTCAAGCGCGGCATCGTCGGCGATCTCATCCTCGAGCGGACCGCGGCCGGGGCGACCGTCATCCTCGCCTGCCACGACCCGGAGATGACCGCGGCGCTGGCCGACCACATCGTCGACATCGACCCGGCGCGATGACCCCACCCGCAGCCGGCTCCGCGCCGGCCCCGGCCACCCTGGAGATCGACGATCTCGACGTGATCGGCCAGGCCGACTGGGTCATCGGCGGCGAGGAGGCGCAGAAGGGGCGCAAGCAGGCCTGGTACGGCGCCTACGTCGCCTTCCTCGGCGCCCTCGCCTACGGCTTCCCCGTCGCCCAGGCCGTGTTCCGCACGACGGACCCGGCCTGGCTGCGCCAGCAGCTCAGCTCACCGGTCGCCCTCGGTGGTGTCGTCCTCAGCATCGCCGGCATCCTCTGGGCGCTCTACTCCGCCGGCTCGGTCCGCGGCCCCGTCGTGCCACCCCTGCCCTGGATCGACCACGTCGTCACCACCCCCATCGACCGCGCCCTCGCGGTCCGGCGCTGGTGGCAGGTCTCCCTCGGTGCCTCGATCTTCGGCGGCGCGCTCACCGGTCTCGTGCTCGGCGGCGGGATCGCCTTCGCCGGGATCGCGCCCTGGTATGCCGTTGTGCTCGCCACGCTCGTCGGTGCGGGCCTCGGCTGGCTGGCCGGCTCGATCTGGCTCTGGGGCCAGGTCCGGTCCTGGCCCGGCGGCCCGCGCGGACCGCGGCTCGTCCTCCGGCACGCCGACGCCCTGCGCGGCCTGCACATCGAGGGCCTGCGCACCCACTCGGCCAACACCTCGACGATCGGTGGCTCGGTCATGGCGGGCAACCTGCGCACCGCCCGGCTCCAGCTCGCCCGGCCGGTGCGGCACGCCCGCCGCGCCCGGCTGCGCCCCGCGGGACCGTTCGCCGTCCTCGTGCGGCGCGACGTGCTCGGGCTGCGCCGGATCCCGAGCAGCTTCTGGACCGGCCTCGCCTTCACCGCGATGGGCACGGCCGTCATCGTGTGGACGCTGACCCACCCCGCCGCGCCGGTGCTCGCGATCACGCTCGGGCTGCTCCCGGCATACCTCGGGTTCGGTGCGTGGGCCGAGGGGCTGCGCCTGCAGGCCGACAACGCCGGGACGCCGTCGCTGCTCGGCGCCACCGAGCGGCTCCAGGCCTGGGCCCACCTCGTCGTGCCGACCCTGCTCACGGTCCTCGCGCTCGCGGTCGGGCTGCTCGTGTCGTCGCGATCTGGCGGGGACGTCGTCGCGGGGGCCCTGATGGCACCGGTGCTCGTCGGCCTGCTCGCCGGCGGGCACCTGCTCGCGGCGTTCCGCGGCAGCCCGCCCCAGGCGGCCTTCGCCTCGAGCAGCGGACCGACGACGCTCGTCTTCTGGTACGTCCTGCCGGGCCTGGTCGTGCTCGTCCTCGGGACCTTCACCACGTGGCTCGTCCGCAACACGACGACGGGGCTGACCTGGGCCCTGCCGCTCGCGGTCCTCGTCGTGGGCTGGGGACTGCTCCGGGTCGACAAGCTCGCCCTCGCCCACCGCGTCTGAGCACGGGCGAGCGACGCCCCTCCGGCCGGCCGAGCCCGCGCGACGGTCAGTGCAGGCTCAGTGGCGGGACCCCACCAGCGGCAGGTCCGAATGCGGCGCCGGCGACGACACCGGCGCGTGCACGACGCCACGCGGCGGCGGCACCCGCGCGGTCAGTCCCCGCTCGAGGTCGGCGAGCAGGTCGTCGGGGTGCTCGAGCCCGATCGAGAGCCGCACGAGGTTCGCCGCCGGCTTCGCATCCGACGCCACCGGGCGGTGCGTCAGCGCGGCCGGGTGCTGGATGAGCGAGTCGACCCCGCCGAGGGAGACGGCGTGGGTGAACAGCCGGACCGCTGAGGTGAGGTCGGCTGCCGCCGCGTAGCCGCCGCGCAGCTCGAGGGCGACCATCGCGCCGGGACCGCGCATCTGCCGGCCGAGGATCCCGTGCGGGTCCCCGTCGAACCCCGGGTAGTGGACACGGTCCACGGCCGGGTGCCGGGACATCGCCTCGGCCACCGTGCGGGCGCCCTCCTGCTGCGTGCGGACGCGGACCGGGAGGGTCGCGAGGCCGCGGTGCAGGAGGTAGGCGCCGAGCGGATGGAGCAGGCCGCCGGTGACGGCGCGCACCCGGCGCAGCCCCTCGGCGGTGTGCTCGTCGCACGCGATGACGCCGCCGATGACGTCACCGTGGCCGCCGAGGTACTTGGTCGCGCTGTGCAGGGACAGCGTGGCACCGAGGTCGAGCGGGTTCTGCAGCACCGGCGTCGCGAACGTGTTGTCGACGAGGACCGGCACGTCACCGGCCTGCTCGACGACGGCGGCGATGTCGACGAGGTCGAGCGTGGGGTTGGCGGGGGTCTCGAGGACGACGAGCCCGGTGTCGGCCCGGAGGGAGGCGCCCACCAGGTCTGCGGTGCAGAAGGTCACCTCGGTCCCGAGCAGGCCGGTGGCGAAGAGGTGGTCGGTGCCCCCGTAGAGGGGCCGGACGGCGACGATGTGCCGGCGGCCGGTCTCGGCGGTGCTCGCGAGGACGGCCGCGGTCATCGCGGCCATCCCCGAGGCGAAGGCGACCGCGGCCTCGGCATGCTCGAGGGTCGCGAGCGCGGACTCGAAGCGGGCCACGGTCGGGTTCCACAGCCGCTGGTAGACGAAGCCACCGTCGGCGAGCGGATGGCCGCCGGTCGCCATCGACTCGTAGGACGCCCCGCCGTGGTCGATGTCGGGCAGCGGGTTCGTCGTGGACAGGTCGATCGGCAGGGCGTGGACGCCGAGGGCAGTGAGGTCCTCCCTGCCTCCGTGGACCGCCAGCGACTCCAGGTGCAGCTCATCCTCAGGCATACCCTCATCATCACCGTGAGAACGAGATTCGGCCATGGATCCTGCTCCATCAGCAACCCTGACGTGTGATCCTGTCATCATGAGCAAGAAGAGCCGTGCCTCGTGGAGTTCGCCTTGGTGAGCAAGCAACGCCGTCCGGCGCCCGCGCGCGCCCCGCGGAGCACCCCGGCACCGCTCGACGACGTCGACCTGGTGATCCTCGGCGCCCTCCTCGAGGACGCGGCCGTCACCGTCAAGGCGCTGGCTCACCGGCTCGGACTCGCCGAGTCGACCGCGGCCTACCGGATCCGCGCCCTGCGGGAGCGGGGTGTCATCCGCGGCACCCGTCTCGTGGTGGACCTCGCGGCCCTCGGCCGGCCGCTCGAAGCCATCGTCAAGGTGCGCCTCCAGAGTCACAGCCAGGAGCTGGTCATCGCGCTCTACGACGACCTCGTCACCGTGCCCGGGGTGCTGCGCGTCTACCACGTCGCCGGCGCCGACGACTTCCACCTCTACGTCGCGGTGGCCGATGCGCAGGCCCTGCGCGATCTCGTCCTCGACCACATCACGGTGCACCGTGTCGTGCGCTCCACCGAGACCCAGCTCGTGTTCGAGCTGCGCGAGGGCACGGCCCTGCTCCCGCGCCCCTGACGGCCGAGGGCCTAGGTTCGGCGGCATGAGCGACCTCCACCTGCGTGACGTCACCGATGCCGACCTTGCCGCCGCGCTGCGGATCCGGTCCCGCTCCTTCGGGCCGCTCGGCTCCGGCGGTGACGCGTGGTGGCAGCGGGCCAGCGCGGAGACGCTCGGCGGGCGGATGCTCGCCGTCGTCGACGAGGACGACACCCTCCTCGGCACCGGCCGGATCCGCCCCTTCGAGCAGGTCTGGGGTGGCCGCGCTCTGCCGATGGGCGGCGTGGCCGGCGTCTACGTCGAGCCGAGCGCGCGCGGCCGTGGGGTCGCGACCCTGCTCACCCGCGGCCTGATCACCCGCATGGCCGAGCTCGGCGACATCGTCTCCTGCCTCTTCCCCACGACTGCGACCCTCTACCGCGGCGCCGGCTACGAGGTCGGCGGGGTCCGGTCCCGCTGGACGTATGCCGCTCACGCCCTGCGCGGTCTGCGCGCACCCTCGCCCGGGGCCTCGTCCCGGTTGCGACCGGCCGGGCCCGCCGACGCCGAGCGCCTCGAGGCCCTGACCCGTGAGCACCACGCCCGCCACGCCCTCAGCGGGGCGATGGTCCGCAGCGCCGAGGGGTGGCGCGACGAGCTCGCCGACCCGGCCGCGATCGTCTACCTCGCCGACGACGGCTACGTCGCCTACGGCCTGGCCGACGAGGTGCTGACCGTCGCCGACCTCGTCGCGGGCTCGGCCGGGACGGCGGCCGCGCTGTGGAGCGTCGTCGGGTCGGGCTCGTCGGCGGCGCCCACGGTGAAGGTGCACCTCGAGCCGCGAGACCCCGTGCGTCTGCTCCTCGGTGACCTGCCCCGGGTCTCGGTGGAGGAGATCCCGTGGATGCTCCGGGTCATCGACCTGCCGGCGGCCGTGGGAGCGCGCGGCTTCTCGCCGCACGTGACGGCGAGCGCCGACCTCGTCGTCACCGACGCCGAGGCTCCCGGCAACACCGGCCGCTGGACCCTCTCCGTCGAGGCCGGTTCCGGTTCGGCCACCCGCGCTCCAACCGCAGCACCAGACGCATCACCAGACGCCGGCCCAGCCCGGGTGGGGCCGCGGGGTCTGGCCGGCCTGTGGTGCGGCTGGACGACGTCGCGGCTGCGCCAGGCCGGCCTCGTCACGGGCGGCTCCCCTGCCGATGACACCGCCCTCGACGCGATCTTCGCCGGCACCCCCGCCCTCACCGAGTACTTCTGATCCCGCCCCCCACCGCCATTCGATGTAAAACGGCGCCCCCTGGCGTGCGGTATTACATCGAACCAGCGGGAGGGGGCGGTCGGTGGAGCGAGAGCGAGGGGGTCGGGGAGAGCGGCATCGGCGGCGGCCCCCGACGCTGGAAGCCAGCTCACCGGCATACCGAGGGGCCGCCGACGCCGGGCGCGACCCCGGCCACCCCTGCGGAAGCGGGAGGAATCGGGAGGGAGCGGGAGGTCAGGCGCGAGTGGTCTCACGGACCGACGGAAGGGCGAACAGCGCGAAGAGGGCCATCGCGCCCACGACGAGGAGGGAGTGCAGGGTCCCGACGTGGTCCCCGAGGAAGCCGAGCAGCGGCGGTCCGGCGAGGAACGCGGTGTAGCCGATCGTCGTGACGACGCTCATCCGGGCGGCGGCCCGGGCCGGCTCGTCCGCGGCCGCGCTCATCCCGACGGGGAAGCCGAGGCTGGCCCCGAGCCCCCAGATCGCCGCGCCGACGAAGGCGAGGACCGGTCCGCCGAAGACGACGAGGACGCACCCGACCACGGCCGCGACGAAGAGGATGCGCAGGACGGGCAGGCGGCCGCGGGCGTCGAGCACGTTCGTGCCGTAGAGCCGGCCCAGGGTCATCGCCGAGAGGAAGACGGCGAAGCCGAGGACACCGGACCAACGAGGCAGGCCGTAGCCCTCCGAGAGGGCCACGCCGATCCAGTCGTTGGCCGTCCCCTCGGTGAAGGCCGCGGCGAAGACGACGACGCCGATGAGCAGCGTGCGCGACTCCCGCCAGGCGGCCCCGATGCCGGCCCCGGACCGCACCTCGGCGCCGTGCTCGTCCTTCTCGACCTCCCGGGGCAGGAAGGCACGCAGCACGAGGGGGCAGACCGCCGCGAGGACGAGGACGACGCCGACGAGGTGCACGAGGACGGAGACGTGCAGGAACGACAGTCCCGCCCCGATGAGGGCGCTGACGACGGTGCCCCCGCTGAAGGCGGCGTGGAAGCGGGGCATGATCGAGTGGCCGAGGAGCTGCTCGACGGCAGCGCCCTCGAGGTTCATGCCGACGTCGAAGACGCCGACGCCGAATCCGACGAGCACGAGGGCGGCCATCACCACGACCCGACTGTCGAGCACGTCGACGCCGAGGCCGACGCCCAGCAGGCCGACGGACTGGACGCTGGCCGCGGCCACGAGCGTGTGGGCCGCGCCGAAGCGGTGGACGAACCAGCCCGAGAGGGGCAGCCCGATGACCGAGCCGAGAGAGGCTGCGAGCAGCGTCAGCCCGAGCTCGCCGGCGCTGAGGTCGAGGTGGAACTTGAGGTCCGGGACGCGAGAGGCAAAAGCCGCGAAGGCCGCGCCGTTGACGGCAAAGGCGGTGAAGACGGCGTTGCGCGCAGTCAGCACCGCGCCCGGCGGGGCTGTGAGTGACATCGGTGGTGGTGGCCTTCTCGGTCGGACGAGGGTCATCATCGAATCGTTCCGACTCGAATCGTTTCGATAGCATCTCCCCCATGGCCTCCCCTCGTCAAGCCCGCGCGACCCTGCGGCAGGTCGCCGATCTCGCCCGGGTGTCGGTCTCGACGGCGTCCCTCGTCTTCAGCGGCAAGGGGCCGGTCGCCCCCGCCACGGCGGACCGGGTGCGCGCCGCCGCCGAGCAGATCGGCTTCACCGGACCGGACCCCCGGGCCTCGTCGCTGCGACACGGCCGGGCCGGAGCCGTGGGCGTCCTCGTGGAGGGCCGCCTGCGGATGGCCTTCCGCGACCCCTTCGCCATCGCCGTGCTCGACGGTCTCGCGGAGGTCCTCGACACCGTCCCGACCGGGATGCTCCTCGTCGGCCAGACCACCGACGACCCCGCTTCCCTCGTGCCGCAGCTCGCCGGCCTCGCCGTCGACGCCGTCGTCTTCTCCCTCTGCGGCCCCGGGGAGAACCCCGCGGTGGCCCACCTCGCCGCCCGGGGGATCCCGATGTTCAGCACCGGGGTGCCCGATGACCCGCGCGTCACCCAGGTGCGGATCGACGAGCGGGCCGCGTTCGCGCAGGTCGCCGGCCACGTCCGCGACCTCGGCCACACCCGGGTCGCGACGGTGACGATGCCGCTCTCGACGTGGGCGGTCGCCGGCGTGGTCTCGCGCGACGACCCCGACGTCCGCTCCGGCAGCGCCCCGTCGACCGAGCGACTCCTCGGCTTCCGTGACGTCTTCGGCCCCGACGCCCCCGCGGTCCAGACGGCGGACGGGTCCTCCGTCGAGGGCGGGCTGGCGGCCGGGCGGCTGCTCCTCGACGTCGCCCCCGCCACGCGGCCCACGGCGGTCGTCGCCCAGTCCGACGTCATCGCCGCCGGCGTCATCCGCGCGGCCGAGGACCTCGGGCTGCGGGTGCCGGAGGACCTCAGCGTGACCGGCTTCGACGGCGTCGAGCTGCCCTGGCTGCCGCACCGGTTGACGACGATCGACCAGGGCGGCCACGAGAAGGGCCGGCTGCTCGGCGAGATGGTCCGCCGCGCCCTCGACGGCACGCGGCCCCGCTCTCGCACCCAGACGGTGACGCTGCGGGTGGGCACCACGACGGCGCCTCCTCGCTGAGCGGCATACGCCCCGGGAAAGGGGACACCCCGCGTACCTGGAAGAGCTCTCCTGCCCTTGCTGCATTCCTGCCCTGGGGGAGTTCGGAGAGGTACCACCACGCGGGGTGCCGACGACGAGTGTATGCCGTGAGCCACCGCGGCCAGAAATCCTCCGCCGATTTCATGGCGGGCCCCCCGCTCCGGTAGCCTCCCCCACGGAGGATTCGCATAGTGGCCTAGTGCGCACGATTGGAAATCGTGTTGGGTTAAAACCCTCGGGGGTTCAAATCCCCCATCCTCCGCCAGCCGGTCGGCCCCATCGAGCACCGCACGACGGGGCCGACCGCTCTCGCCGGGCAGGGCGGGAAGGACTGGCCGGACGAGCCGTCCCCGTTCCTGCCCCCCGAGGTGCTCCGCACCGCGCGCGACGCGTTCCGAACGGTGGCCGGGCGACCCGGCATCCACCGCTCCACGCCCGCGCGCTCGTCGAGCGGGGCCGGCACCTGCTGCGTCGGGCGGGCCTCTCGTCCCACCGACCCTGAGACCGCGTTGCCTGCGCCCGTGCGGCCCTGACAGCATCGGTGCATGACGCTCGCCGCCCTGCACCGCCGCAACGTCCTCAAGGAGATCGACCTCTCCCCCGAGGAGTTCCGCGCGCTGCTCAACCTCGCCGCCGAGCTCAAGGCGGCCAAGCGCGAGGGCCGCGAGGAGCGCCGACTGAGCGGCCGCACCATCGCCCTCGTCTTCGAGAAGACGTCGACCCGGACCCGGTGTGCGTTCGAGGTCGCGGCCTCCGACCAGGGCGCCACGACGACCTACCTCGACCCGAGCGGATCCCAGATCGGGCACAAGGAGTCGGCCAAGGACACCGCCCGCGTCCTCGGCCGCTACTACGACGGGATCGAGTACCGCGGGGGCGCCCACGACGTCGTCGAGACGCTCGGGGCCTGGGCCGGCGTGCCGGTCTGGAACGGGCTCACCGACGACTGGCACCCGACCCAGTCCCTCTGCGACGCCCTCACGATGCGCGAGCACTCGGGCAAGCCCGACACCGAGATCGCCTTCGCCTACGTCGGCGACGCCCGCTTCAACATGGGCAACTCGCTGCTCGTCACCGGCGCGATGCTCGGGATGGACGTGCGCATCGTCGCGCCGCGCTCGCTGTGGCCCGCGCCGAATGTCGTCGCCGCCGCGCACCGGTATGCCGCGGAGTCCGGCGCCCGGATCACGCTCACCGACGACGTG
>JBBRGO010000089.1:0-11298 GCA_038224055.1 Actinomycetales bacterium | reverse complement strand
CGTATCGTTCCTGCCACAGTGGAGTAGCCTGCGGACCATGTCAAGGTCGCCGCTGCTGCTCCGTCTCGTCGACGACGCCGCCGTCTTCCCGCCGGGAAACGCACCCCTCGACGTCGCGGTCCGGGAGCACCTCGACCGCCGACGCAGCCCGTATGCCGCCCACCTCGGCCCGCTCCTCGTGCCGGCGACCGCTGCGTCCGAGCTCGCCCTCCTCGCCGCCGCCGATGGCCGGTGCGCGGCCGACCCGCTCGAGGTCGCCCTCATTGTCCGGCCCGGCGTGCCGCTGCTGCCGCTGGCCGACGCCCTGGCGCTGCTCCGTGACGACCCGCACCTGCTCGTCACCGGCGCCGAGCTCGGCTGGTCGGACGACTGGCGGTCGGCGCTCGACCTCGAGGTGCCCCTCGCCGTCGAGGTCGGCCTCGGCGCCGAGCAGGACCGGGCTCTGGACGACATCGCGTCCGCCGTCGACGACGAGGCCGACGTCCAGGCCAAGTTCCGCACCGGCGCCACCCCGACCTGGCCCTGGCCGGACGAGCACGCCCTCGCCCGCTTCATCGACGGCGTCATCCTGCGTGGTCTTGCCTTCAAGCTGACCGGGGGGCTGCACCACGCCGTCCGCACGCTCGAGGGCCCCTCGCAGCACGGTGTGCTCAATGTGATCGTCGCCACGCACGAGGCCCTCGACGGCGCCGAGTGCGACGAGCTCGCCGGCATCCTCGCCCAGACCTCCGCCGAGACCCTCGTCGGCCGCGCGATCCGGCTCGACACCGACGCCGCGACGCGCGTCCGAGCCAGCTTCACGGCATACGGCTGCTGCGGGGTGCTCGACCCCATCGGTGAGCTCACCGCCCTCGGCCTGCTCGACGCCCGCCTGAGACCCACGCCTGAGACCCACGCCTGAGACCCCCGCCCACCCGCTCCAGAGGAGATGACCCGTGACCACGTGGCTCGACATCGAAGCCGACCACCCCTTCGGCATCCAGACCCTTGCCTACGGGGTCTTCTCCCGGGCCGCTGACCCGGACGCGCGTCGGGTCGGCGTCCGGGTCGGGGACCACGTCCTCGACGTGTCAGCCGTCGCCGCCCTCGGCGGAGACCCCGGAGACGGGCCGGCTCTCGCTGCGGCGTGGGCGAGCCCGAGCCTCAATGCCTTCCTTGCCCTGGGCCGGCCGGCCTGGGCGACCGCCCGCACCTGGCTCACGGAGGTCCTCACCGACGAGGTGCACCGCGCCGCGGTCGAGCCCCACCTCATCCCGCTCGAGGAGGTCGTGCTCCACCTGCCCGTCGAGGTGGCCGACTACGTCGATTTCTACGCCAGCGAGGACCACGCCGGCAACGTCGGCCAGATCTTCCGCCCGGACAACGCGGCCCTCCCCCCGAACTGGAAGCACCTGCCGATCGGCTACCACGGCCGGTCCGGCACCGTCGTCGTGTCCGGCACCGACGTCGTGCGCCCGACCGGTCAGCGCAAGGCCCCGGCCGACGCGGCCCCGGTGTTCGGGCCGAGCATCCGTCTCGACATCGAGGCCGAGCTCGGCTACGTCGTGGGCGGCGCGACGGCCCTCGGCTCCCGGGTCACCGTGGACGAGGCTCCGGAGCACCTCTTCGGGGTCGTCCTGCTCAACGACTGGAGCGCGCGGGACCTGCAGGCCTGGGAGTACGTGCCGCTCGGGCCGTTCCTCGGCAAGTCCTTCGCCACCTCGATCTCGGCCTGGGTGACGCCGCTCGCAGCCCTCGACGCGGCCCGCGTCGACCTGCCCGGTCAGCAGGAGCCCCCGGTGCTCGACTACCTGCGGGGGGACGCGTTCGGGCTCGACGTCCACGTGGAGGTGTCGGTCAACGGCACGGTCATCTCGCGGCCGGAGCACGCCGGCATGTACTGGTCACCGGCGCAGATGCTCGCCCACCTCACCGTCAACGGTGCCTCGCTGCGCGACGGGGACCTCTTCGGCTCGGGCACGATCAGCGGTCCGACGAAGGGCTCCCGAGGCAGCCTGCTCGAGCTGACGTGGAACGGCACCGAGCCGCTCACCCTGGCGGACGGCACGACCCGCGGCTTCCTCGAGGACGGCGACACCGTGACGATGACCGCGTGGGCGCCGGGTCCGGACGGGTCCCGCATCGGCATCGCGGAGGTGACCGGCACCATCAGGCCGGCAGCCTAGGACTGCAGCCCGTCCCCCGACCACGTCGGGATACCGAGCCCGTCCCACGACCACGTCGGGATACCGAGCCCCTCCGGCACCGCGTCGGCTCCGGAGTGGTAGCGGTACATCGTCGTCGTCGTGGCCCACGCGAAGTAGTCGTGCAGCACCGCGGCGACTGGTCCACCGCCCAGACCCACGTCGCTCAGTGCGTCGTCGAATCACGAGATCGCCCGCCGGTTCAACTCCTCGTGCTCACCGTTGCCGCTGTGCAGTCGGACGACGAACGTCTCGTCGGCCAGGGTCTCGGAGTAGACCGATGGCCCACCGAGCGCCTCTCCCCGGTAGGCAGCGAGTCGCTCGCCGTGGTCGTCGCGGAAGCCGTGGCTGGAGGCGTGGGCCACGACCTCGTCAGCCAGCACGCGCTCGTGCCACGCGCGAGCCAGCCGCAGCAGTCCCGCCCTGCCGCCGGCTGCGCCGAAGACTGTCTCCATCACCCGAGCATGGCACCCGCGAGGAGCCGACGACCGTGGTCGGTCAGGGCGTGGTGGCGGTCCGCTCCTGCTTGCCGACGACGACCTGGGTGTCGGCGATCTTGTCGTGCAGGGCCTGGCGCTTGGAGTCCCAGAGCGGCCACGCGTAGTCGAGGATGATGACGAAGCCGAGCACGGTGCTGAGGACCGGGAGGGAGCCGAGCGCCCAGCCGGCGATGGTGAGGGCCTGGCGCTTCAGGGCATCGAGGATGCTGAGCGGTCCGGGTCGGCCGGTGCGACGGACGTGGATGCCGGCTGCCATCTTGCCCGGGGTCGCGCCGCGCCAGACGAGGAAGCCGGTCTCGTAGACGAGCGCGACGATGCCGGACACGAGCAGAACTGGCGTGAGGCGCGAGCTCATCTCGACCTGGAGGGCGGCCGTGTCCGGCAGCACCCCCGTGTCGGCGGCGCGCTGGAGGACCCCGGTGTACCAGGTGACGAGGTCGCTGACCCAGGACCAGCCGACGATGATGCCGATGAAGGCGGTGATGAGGTAGTCGAGGATCCGGGCGAGGACGCGCTTGCCGTAACCGGACAGCAGCACGCCGTCTGCCGTCGTCGGCACCCCGGTCGCCCAGCCGGCCCGGGGCTGGTCGACCTGCGGTGCGGCCTGCGGTGACTGCCCGCCGCGCGCCTGACCGTGCCATCCGCTGCCCCGCGGCATCGGGGTCGTTGGCACGGGCGGACCCGCCTGACCCGCCTTGGCGTCCGAGGCGGCTTGGGCGAGGCCGCCCTGGCTCTGCGACGCCGTCGGCGACTTCTTCGGAGTCGTGTGGTTGCTCCACGAGACCCCGTCCCAGTAGCGGAGCTGGTCGGGGTTGCTCGGGTCCTGGTACCAACCGGGGGGCTGCGGGCTCATGCCCCAACTGTGCCATGCACCGGGCCGGCCACCTTCCACCTCGACGCGCCCGTCGCGCCGAAGGGGTCACGATCGCAGGCCCCGCACGGCGAGGGGGCCACGATCACACCTCCCGGCGTGGCCGAGACGGCGATCATGACCCCTTCTGGCGTCGGGAGCCGACGCCGCGCCGCTCAGAGGTTGCCGCGCTTGTCCTGCTCGCGCTCGATCGCCTGGAAAAGGGCCTTGAAGTTGCCCTTGCCGAAGCCGAGCGAGCCGTGCCGCTCGATGAGCTCGAAGAAGACGGTCGGCCGGTCGCCGAGCGGCTTGGTGAAGATCTGGAGCAGGTAGCCGTCCTCGTCGCGGTCGACGAGGATCTTGCGCGCCTGGAGCTCCTCGATCGGCACGCGGACGTTGCCGATGCGCTCGCGCAGCGCCGGGTCCTCGTAGTAGCTGTCCGGGGTCTCGAGGAACTCCACGCCGTTCGCACGCAACGCGTCGACGGAGGCGAGGATGTCGTTCGTCGCCACGGCGAGGTGCTGGGCGCCGGCCCCGCGGTAGAACTCGAGGTACTCGTCGATCTGGCTCTTCTTCTTCGCGATCGCCGGCTCGTTGAGCGGGAACTTCACCCGGTGGTTGCCGTTGGCGACGACCTTGCTCATCAGCGCGGAGTAGTCGGTGGCGATGTCGTCGCCGATGAACTCCGCCATGTTCACGAAGCCCATGACGCGGTTGTAGAAGCCGACCCACTCGTCCATCTTGCCGAGCTCGACGTTGCCGACGATGTGGTCGAGGGCCTGGAAGAGGCGCTTCGGCTGGCCCTCGCGCGCCACGTGGGTCGAGGCGGCGGCGACGTAGCCCGGCAGGTACGGGCCGGCATACGTCTGGCCGTCGATGGTGCGCTGCACGAGCGTGTGGCGGGTCTCGCCGTAGGTCGCGATCGCGGCGACCCGCACGGTGCCGTGCTCGTCGGTGCGGTCGGCCGGCTCCTCGAGGACGGTCGCGCCGGCCTTCTTCGCCTGCGCGATGCAGCGGTCGACGTCGGGCACCTCGAGGGCGATGTCGACGACGCCGTCGCCATGGCGGCGGTGGTGGTCGGCGAGCGGGCTGTCGGGGTCGACGGCGCCGGTGATCACGAAGCGGATCGAGCCGCTCTTGAGGACGAAGGACTTGTGGTCGCGGTTGCCGTTCTCCGGGCCGGAGTAGGCGACGAGCTGCATCCCCCACGCGCTCTGGTAGTAGTGCGCGCTCTGCGTCGCGTTGCCGGACACGAAGACGATCGCGTCCCAGCCGGTCACGGGGAAGACGTCGGCGTCCTCGTCGTACTCCACGAGCCCGACGAGCTGCTTGAGCTGGGCGAGGTCGAGGTCGGCCTCCCGCTCCTGCTCGGTGAGGTCGGAGGTGTGGGTGGCTGACTGCGGCATCGTGTCGGTCATGGTCCCGAGAGTGACGGACACCCCCCGGGTGGTCAACTGCACCCTTTCCGGTTGCACACCGTGCACAAACTGCTGGCCGTATGCCGCCCAGTGGTGGACACTGTGCCCATGTCACCCCGCTCGGCGTCCCCGGTTGACGACCTCGACTGCCGGATCCTGTTGCTGCTGCTCACCGAGCCGGGCGTCGGGGTCCTCGGCGCGTCTCGCCGGCTCGGCGTGGCCCGGGGCACGGTCCAGGCCCGCATCGACCGGCTCCAGCGCGCCGGGGCCCTGTCATCGCTCGCGCCGCACGTCGACCCGGCCGGCCTCGGCTTCCCCGTCACCGCCTTCTGCACCCTGGAGATCCGCCAGGGCCAGGGGCACGAGCCGGTCATCGAGCACCTCGGCGCGATCCCGGAGGTCCTCGAGGCCCACACGATCACCGGGTCGGGGGACCTGCTCATCCGCATCGTCGGGCGCGACAACGCCGACCTCCAGCGGGTCATCGACCGGGTCGTGGACGACGCACACGTGAACCGCGCCTCGACCGTGATCTCGTTGGCCACCAGAATCGACCACAGGACCATCCCCCTCGTCGAGTCCATCCTCGACGAGCCCGACCGAGCAGGAGCGAGCCACCCGTGAGCGTCAACCCCTACGAGCCGCGCCCCGACGTCCGCCTCACCCACCCCGAGTGGTCCAAGGACGCGACGATCTACCAGATCAACCAGCGGCACTTCACCCCCGAGGGGACCTTCCGGGCCGCGGAGGCCCACCTGCCCCGCCTGCGCGACCTCGGCGTCGACATCATCTGGCTGATGCCGGTCAACCCCATCGGCACGCAGAACCGCAAGGGTCGCCTCGGCAGTCCCTACGCCGTCCTCGACTTCTACGGCGTCAACCCCGAGTTCGGCGACCTGGTGGACCTCAAGCACTTCATCGGCGAGGCCCACGCACTCGGCCTGCACGTCATCCTCGACTGGGTCCCCAACCACAGCGCCTGGGACAACCCGCTGACGACCGAGCACCCGGAGTGGTACGCCCGCGACTGGAAGGGCGACTTCCGCCCGACCCCGTGGTGGGACTGGGACGACATCATCGACTTCGACTACGGCCAGGAGGGGCTGCGCCGCTACATGACGGAGGCCATGACGTACTGGGTGCGCGAGGTCGACTTCGACGGTTTCCGTTGCGACACGGCGGGTTTCATCCCGATCGACTTCTGGGACAACCTGCGTCGCGAGCTCGACGAGATCAAGCCGGTCTTCATGCTCGCCGAGTGGGAGTCGCGCGACCTGCACGCGCGTGCCTTCGACATGACCTACGCGTGGAGCTGGAACGAGACCCTCCACGACATCGCCCACGGCAAGGCCACCGTCGACGCCCTCAAGGTCTACTACGCGTGGAACGACCGCTTCTACCAGCGCGACGCGATCCGGATGACCTTCGTGAGCAACCACGACAAGAACGCCTGGGAGGGCACCGAGTACGAGCAGTTCGGCGACGCGCTCGACGCTGCGATCGTGCTGTCCGTCGTCGGTGAGGGGATGCCGCTCGTCTACAACGGGCAGGAGGCCGGCAGCGACCGCCGGCTCGTCTTCTTCGACAAGGACGAGATCGAGTGGCGCGAGGACCCGCAGGGTGAGCTCTACCGCACGCTCTTCGCGCTCAAGAAAGCCCATCCGGCGCTGTGGAACGGCGCGTGGGGCGCCCGAATGGTCCGGGTGCCCCACGACGACGAGTCCTCGGTGCTCTCCTTCGTCCGGGCGCACGATGACGACCGCGTCTTCGGCGCCTTCAACTTCACCGACACGGAGCGCACGGTCACGCTCGGCCACGGCCCCCAGGCCGGCGCCTGGGTCGACGCCTTCACCGGTGAGGCCGCGACCCTCGTCCGCGACGGCGAGCTGACCCTGCCCGCCTGGGGCTACCGGGTCCTGCTCGGCGCCTGACGGCTGCCGCCGCGGACGAAAGTGCCCACTCGACGTTGGTTGAGTCGAGTGGGCACGTGTTCACGCCTGCGCGTCGCGGTAGCCCGGTCAGGCGGTGATGGTGATCGCGCTGCCGTTGCTCACGAGCCTCCAGTCGGTGCTCGAGAAGAGGGTCGGGTCGATGACCTCGTTGGCCGTGACCCAGTCGATGATCAGCTGGCGGATCTCGATCTGCCGGTTGTAGACGACCGGCGCCGTGGTGACCCCCGGGAAGTTGCCGCCACCGGACTGCCGGTAGTTGTTGATGGCGATGACGAACTTCGCGTCCGCGGCGACGGGCTGACCGGCATACGCGAGGTTGGCGATCCGCGATCCTGGGGCCTTCGCCACATCGACGTCATAGGTGAGGTCGGCGTCGAGCCCGCCCATGATGTCGTAGTTGTAGTCCGGTGTGCCGTTCGGTGCCGTCGCCGTGACGGCGTTGGTGAGATCGTCGGGCGCGAACGGCCCCGTCCCGGTGACCTGCTTGAAGTACGTGGCGGACTGCTCGAGGTAGGCCTTGACCTCCGCCCCGGTCAGCACGATGCCGAGCAACGTGTTGTCGTAGATGTAGAGCCCGGCCACGTCGCGGATCGTCACGTCACCGGCAGGGATGGCGGCGAGCTTGTTGAACGGCGCGGCGATCGAAAGGACGGGCAGGCCAGCCTCGGGCGTCCCAGCGAGCGCCGCCTTGACCGCATCGGCCTGGACGTAGTTGATGAAGTCCATCGCCGCGGTGTCCTCGTAGCGCGAGGTCGAAGCCGACATCGAGGTGAGGCTCGTGCCGATGACGCTGCCCACGTAGGCGAGGGTCTTCGCGTGGGCGGAGGCGACGGCGTCGATGACCTCCGGGTCCTCCGGGACCGTGTTCGAGTTGTAGAGCTCCGAGGCCGCCTGGACGACCTGCCAGTGACCGCGGACCTTCTTGAGGTCGAGCGACATCCGTGTCACGCGCATGCCCCAGTAGTAGGGCTCGGAGAGCAGGACCTGCCTGCCGGTCTTCTTGTTGGCGACGAGCAGCTGCGGGATCTCGACGTGGGCGTGCCCGACGAGGATCGCGTCGATGCCCTCGACCTCCTCGGCGAGGAGCGAGGACGCGTTCTCCGGGTAGGGCAGCGCGTCGCCGTAGGAGGAGCCCGTCTTCGAGCCCGAGTGGCACGCGACGATGACGACGTCGGCGCCGGCGGCCTTGAGCCGGGGCACGAAGACCTTGGCCTGCTCGACGATGCCGGGGAAGCGCACCTTGCCCTCGACGTTGGCCTTGTCCCAGATCGCCACTCCGGGGGTGACGAGGCCGAGGATGCCGACCTTGATCGGCTTCTGGCCGTGCACCTTGACCGTCTTGATGACCCACGGCTTGAAGACCGGGGCGCCGGTCCGCCAGTCGACGGAGTTGGCCGACAGGAGCGGGAAGTCCAGCTGCTTCTCGAAGGCCCGGAGGGTGTCGAGGCCGTAGTTGTACTCGTGGTTGCCGAGCGCCGCGGCGTCGTAGCCGACCTCGTTCATGGCGGCAGCCATCGGGTGGGTCGAGCCGCCGGTGATCGGGTCGATCTTCGCGTAGTAGTAGGCCAGCGGCGTGCCCTGGATCGTGTCCCCGGCGTCGAGCGTGATGCACGTGTCGGCGCCGACCTCGGCGCGGATCGTCTTGATCAGGGTGGACGCCTTCGCCAGGCCGACGTCGTTGTTGCTGCGGTCGGTGAACTCGCGGTTGTTGAAGTAGTCCCAGTTGTAGACGTTGCCGTGCAGGTCGGTCGTGCCGAGCACCGTGAGGCGGAAGGTGTGGCCGTCGTGGTGCTCGTGCTTGTCCTTGTCCCGGTGCTCGTCCTTGCCATCGGCGGCGGCGGGCGTGGCCGCGCCGACGGCCGCAAGGCCGGCGCCGCCGACGGCGGCCATCGCGAGCAGCTGGCGCCGGGTGGTCCTCGAGCCGAGGTCGGGGGTGGTGGTCTCGTTCATGTCGTCCTCTTGAGAGTCGTGTCCGGATGACGCTGCGCCACGGGCGCAAGGCCCGACCCTAGTCCGACGCCCCGACGGCGATGGTCAAGGGAAAGTCAAGAACGACGTATCAACCGGGACGTTCCCGACACTGACGCCCGGAGGGGTGCCAGTGGGGCGGCCCCGGGACCGAGGAGTCGCCCATGCCGACGATCCGTGACCTGACGCTGGCGGTCTCCGGTGGCTCGTGGACCGACGCCGCCGTGACCGTCGGCTACCGGCTCGAGTTCAGCGAGCAGGAGAGCTCCACGGACGGGACGCCGCCCCGCTTCGAGGAGTGGATCGAGATCCTCGCCGACGAGCCAGGAGGCGGCCGCCGGACCCTCGTGCACACCCCGCGTCCGAGCCGGCTGCCCGCCGCCACGGGCGCGCCGCTGTCCCGCACCCGTCGGGTCCTGCTGCCCACCGACCCGGGGCGTCGGCCGCGCGCGCCGAGGCCGAGCGACGCGCCGACGGTGCGCCCGGGTGACACGCTGCTCGCCGTCATCGAGATCCGCCCGGTGGGCAGCGACGGGTCAGGCGCCGGGTCGCGAAGCGAGCCGGCCACTCGTGCGGTCGGGCAGACCGGACCGGTGCCGGGCTGGCGCTGAGCAGCGCCGGTCACGCCGGCCGACGAGCCAGAGCCGGTCAGCGCCGGCCGACGAGCCAGAGCCGCACCTTGTCGACCCGCTCGAGCACCTGCTCGGAGCTCGCGGCGGCGAGGTCCGGCCCGCCGCAGGCGCGGCGCAGGTCGGCGTGGACGTTCGCGTGTGGGAAGCCCTTCTGTCGGGCGTAGGCAGCGACAAGCTTGTTGAGCTCCTTGCGCTGGGCGGCGAGTGCCCGGTGGGCGGCGACGGGGGCGCCCTGCGGCGCCGGGCCCTTCTTCACCTGGCGGTTCTGGCGCTCGTGGAGCAGGGCCGTCACCTGGTCGGGCTCGAGCAGGCCGGGCAGGCCGAGGTAGTCCTGCTCGTCCTCGGAGCCGATCTGGGCGTGCATGCCCCACTGCTGCTTGTCGAAGAGCACGTGGTCGAAGTGCGCGTCGGACTCGAGCGCCTCGAAGGAGCCCTCGTCGGCGCCGACAGCCTTCGCCGCCCGGTTGGCGTCGTCGATGAGGTCCTGCTCCTGCGCCCACATGGCCCCGACGTCCTCGGGATTCGGGGCGCGGTCGAGGGCGTGGTCGCGCTGCTCCTCGAGGCGCGAGGCGTGGTCGAGCACGACCGGGACCGACGGGAGGAAGACCGACGCGGTCTCGCCGCGCCGCCGGGCGCGGACGAAGCGGCCGACGGCCTGGGCGAAGAACAGGGGCGTCGAGGTGGACGTCGCGTAGACCCCGACACAGAGCCGCGGCACGTCGACCCCCTCGGACACCATCCGGACCGCGACCATCCAGCGGGCGTCACCCTCGCCGAACTCCTCGATCCGCCGGGAGGAGCCGGCGTCGTCGGACAGCACCACGGTCGGCGCCTCGCCCGTCAGCGATCGGAGGATGGCGGCATACGCCCGAGCCTGGGTCTGGTTGGAGGCGATGACCAGTCCGCCGGCGTCCTCGACGTGGCGGCGCACCTCGGTGAGCCGCCTGTCGGCCGCGGCGAGGACGGCGGGGATCCACTCCCCCTTGGGGTCGAGCGCCGTGCGCCAGGCGTGCGCGACCATGTCCCGCGTCATCGGCTCGCCGAGGTTGGCCTCGAGCTCGTCGCCGGCCTTGGTGCGCCAGCGCATGCTGCCGCCGTAGGCGAGGAAGAGCACCGGCCGCACGACGCTGTCGCGCAGCGCCTCCGCGTAGCCGTAGGTGTAGTCGCTCGAGCTGATCAGGGTGCCCTCGGGGTCGAGCTCGTAGGTGACGAAGGGGATCGGGGAGGTGTCGGACCGGAAGGGTGTCCCGGTGAGCGACAGCCGCCGCGTGGCCGGGTCGAAGGCCTCGCGGATGCCGTCGCCCCAGCTCTTCGCGTCGCCGCCGTGGTGCACCTCGTCGAGGATGACGAGGGTGGGACGGGTCGTCGTCAGCTCCCGGTGGAGCGAGGGTCGGGAGGCGACCTGGGCGTAGGTCACCGCGACGCCGTGGTAGTCCTCGCTGTGGCGTCCGACGCTGTTGCTGAACTTGGGGTCGAGGCTGATCCCGACCCGCGCCGCCGCATCCGCCCACTGGGTCTTGAGGTGCTCGGTCGGGGCGACGACGGTGATCCGCTGGACCACCCCGGCGCTCAGCAGCTCAGTCGCGACGCGCAGGGCGTAGGTCGTCTTGCCCGCACCCGGGGTCGCGACGGCGAGGAAGTCGCGGGGGGAGGTGAGCAGGTAGCGGTCGAGGGCCTCCTGCTGCCAGGCGCGCAGCTTGGAGGCAGTGCCCCAGGCCGCCCGCTCGGGGAAGGCTGGAGGGAGATGGAAGGCGGCCCCGGAACTCATAGGCCGCTCACATTAGCCGTTTTGCCC
>JBBRGO010000088.1:0-11314 GCA_038224055.1 Actinomycetales bacterium | reverse complement strand
GTGCCGTTGCGTCCGGCGCTCGTGCGCCACCGCACCGACTGGTAGCCCGCCGCCCGGGAGTCGCCGAGGGTGAAGGAGGCGTTGGCGGAGTAGTTCGGTTTCGGGGTGGAGACGGCCCGCAGGCTGGGGGTCTGCGGTATGCCGTTGGCGACGTAGGAGCTGTAGTTCGTCTTCGCCGACGTGGCCGGTCCACCGTTCGTCGCGGTCACCGTGTACTGGACCGTCTGCCCCTGGTAGGGGATCGAGTCGGTCGCGACGCGCTGGGAGCCGCCCGAGACGGTCGTGATGGACCGCCACGCGCCGCCGGCACCGATGCGCCGGAAGACCTCGTACCTCGTGATCGCCGGACCGTTGGCGTTCGTCGCGGGCCAGGTGATCGTCACCTGGGCGTTCGAGGCGCTCGGCGTCGGGGTCCGTGGGGCGAGGTTCGGGGCGGCGACGGGCGTGGGCTGGCCGAAGGACTGGCCCTTGACCTGCGGCCCGTAGGGGCCCCAGCCGGCGCCGTTCCGGGCCTGGACCCGGACCTGGTAGGCGTCGTTGTTGACCAGGCCCGAGATGACTTTCGTGAGTCCGGGGGCGGCCACCTCGGCCTGGCCACCGGCGCCGGCGGCGGCCCCGACGTTGACCCACTGGATGCGGTAGCGGACCACGGCGCTGCCCTTGTTGACCGGGGCGGCCCAGCGGACGGTGAGCTTGCGGTCGCCCGCGACGAGGGAGTCGATCCGGGTCACCTCGGGCTTCTTGTCCGGCGTCGCCGCGTTGGAGGCCGGGCTCGGCTCGGACCAGCCGACGGCGTTGCGGGAACGCACCGTGAAGGTGTAGGCGGTGCCGTTCGTCAGGCCGGTGACGGTGCACGGCGCGGCGCCGCACTTCTGCATCGGGCCACCCTTCGCGCTCACCTCGTACTCCTGGATCGGCAGGCCGCCGTCGTAGGCCGGCGGTCGCCAGTCCACGCGCGCGGTCCCACCGAGGATCCGGTCGGCAACCGCGACCGGGGCAGCCATCGGGTCCGGCTTCCCCCGGAGCGTGACGACGAGCTCCCCGACGGCCGCGGGCCGGCCGGGGCCGTCGACCGCCCGGATGAGCAGGCGCGCCTCTCCCCGGGCCTGAGCGGTGGCGCTCACCGTGAGCCGGCAGCCCGACGCCGTCGCTGAGACGCCCGACCCGGACGAGACGGTCGCGCCCGTGACGGCGCACCGGGACGTCCCGAGCTTGCTGTCGAGGAACTGCGCGACGTTGACCTGCTGGCTCGTGCCGGCGACGAGACCCTCGATCCGCATCGGTCGCAGCGTCGCGATGGGCACCGGTACGGGGGCGTCGGGCGTGTCCGCCTTCGGCGCCTCCGGTTTGGGCGCGCCGATGACCCGGACCCCGATCTTGAAGCTCTCGCTGCTCCCCTTGGCCCGGACGACGACCGCACCGGTCGCCCCGCCGGGCGCGGACTCCTCCGCGACGAGGACGACCTGGCGGCCGCCCACGCCCTGCTGGGTCAGGTTCACGGCGTCGATGCCGGGGTCCCACGAGGCCTCGTAGGCCGCCTTCGACTCGGGCAGGCCCGTCGGCAGCCAGGCATGGCACAGCCGCGGGATGTCGATCCGACGGGGGTCGCCACCGGCGAGGATGGAGACGGCGAAGGTCGGGCAGCGCAGGACCGGGATGTCCGGTCCGATCTGGACCGGGATCGTGACGTAGGTGGTCTGGGCGCCCGTGTCGCCGGAGCCGGCGGCATTGGTCACCTCGAGCATGAGCGCGGCCGGGCCCACGTAGCCGTTCGTGGACGTGAGCGTCAGGGAGGTGGCCGAGGTCGCCTCCTGCTGGAGGTCCGCCGACGGCGCCGTCGACACCGTGTCGGGGGAGGTGAGCGAGACGGTGCCCCCACGCGGGTCGAGGACGTGGTCCGCGAGGGCGACGTCGACCGTGGCGTCGACGCCCATCCGGATCGGCTTGCCCTGCACGACATAGGGCAGCCCGTTGTTGCCGGCCGGCACGTAGATGAGCGCCATGGCGACGGCGCCGTCGGCGTCCTCGATGACGTAGGGGACGACGCGGGCCTCGGGCCGCAGCGAGATCCGCACCTTGCGCCCCTCGACCGTGGCGCCGTCGCCGACGACCGAGGTGATGGTGAGGCTCGACCGGTCACCGTCGAGGTCGCGGTCGTTGGCCAGGGCGTCGACGAGGATCGAGGTCTCCCCCGGCTTGGCCTCCCCCGTGTCGTCGACCGCCACGGGCGGGTTGTTGAAGTCCGTGCGTCCCCGGACGGTGAGGGTGGCCCGGGACGGGTCGAACAGTCCGTCGGAGATGCCGTAGGTGAGGACCTTGGCGGGACCCTCCGGCGGTGCGACGGCCTTGAAGGAGAGGTCCTGCTGCTTCTGGAAGTCCTTGAGGACCGCGGCGTCGTTGAGCGTGGAGAAGTCCTCGAACTGGACGGAGTCCCCATCGGCGACGAGGTCGTTGGCGAGCAGGTCGACGTGGACCGTGCGACCGGGCGCGGCGACGATGTCGTCCTCGACGGCCACCGGCGGCTGGGGGTCGCCGGGCTGGACGATCCCGACCCGGACGAAGCCCTCGCTGCTCAGACCGAAGCGGTCCCGCAGCTGGTAGCGGATCACCTCCGTGCCGGCGCTGCGGGGGTAGGCCTCGTAGCGGATCGTCGCGGCCCCGAAGCCGACGACGCGACCGAGCCGGAGGTCGACGGCCTGGCCCTGCTCGCCGACGATGCCCGAGACGAAGGTGAGGTCGCCGTCGGGGTCCACCCCGCTCGTCGGCACCGTGATCGAGAGGGTGTCACCCGCGGTGACGCTCGCCGAGAAGCTGCGCGCCGACGGGGCCGCGTCGGGTCTCTTGACCGGGTCGGGCAGCGGGTTGACCGTGATCGTGATGCGGCCGGTCACGGCCCGGGCCCGCAGCCCCTCCGGATAGGTCGAGTACTCGATGATCGCGGTGGCCGGCGAGGTGAGGGCCCCGGCCTCGGGGACGTAGCGCACGACGGTGCCCGACGCGAAGGCCTGACCACCGCCCGACACGACCCGGACCCCACCGGGGTCGAGCGCGAGGGGGATCCCCTCGGACATCGAGTCGTTGTCGAGGACGGGCACGGTCACCGCGTCCCCGATCCGGACGACGGCGTTGTCGTCGACGACCGTGGGCAGGGTCTGCTCCTTCGGCACCGGCTTCTGCACGACGGAGAGCTGGCCCATGGCGGTCTTCGTCCCGTCGGAGATCGTGTACTCGACCGTGCCCCGCTTCTCCGCCTGGTCGATGATGGGGGCGGTCGCGACGGCGCGGATCCACCGGCCCTGCACGACCGACACCCGCAGCCAGGCGCTGTCCGTCGTGACCCGCTGCACGACGAGGACATCGCTGCGCGGGCTGTAGTCGTTGGTGAGCACGTCGGCGACGACGGGGATCTGGCCCCGCACCACCGCGGAGTCCGGCGTCGCCACCGGCGGGAGGTCGTCGCTCGGCGGGGGCAGGATGTCGACGCGCACCCGGCCCACGCTCACCCCGGAGCCGTTCTGGGCGGCATACGTGATGGTCGAGGTGCCGGGGGTGCGGCCGGTCACGGTGAGCACGTTGGTGTCGAGGTTGGTGTCGATCGTCAGCTGTCCGGGGCCCTGGACGTCCTGGGCGAGGCGCATCCGCGCCTCCGGGTCGCTCGGGTCGGCGCCGGGGACGTCGTTGCCGAGGGGCTGGAGCTGGACCGGCTTGCCGACGACGGCCCGGAGCACGTCGGGCTGCGTCCTCGGCGCCACCGCCTTGTCGTCGTCACCGAGGACGGCGAGCGTCACCGACGCCTTGGTCGCGCCGCCCCGGCCGTCCTCGACCACGTAGTCGGCGACCTGGTCGCCCTTCTTCGCCTGGGCCCGGATCATCAGGGCGCCGGCTCCGTCCACTCCGGTCCGGGCGTCCGAGGGGGTGATCTGGAGGGGGTCGTTCTCCGCGTCCCGCCAGTCGGCGATGACCCCGACCCTGACCGAGCCGCTCGCCACGACGGGGTAGGTCGCGTCGGCGAGCCGGTTCTGCCCGGGCCGCAGGGTCGGCGCGGTGTTGACGTCGGCGCCGACGATGCGGACCTTGACCTTGGCGCTGGCTCGCCCGTTCTTGGCCGTCGTCCCGTTGTTGACGGTGTAGCTGAACGAGAACGCGCCGGCGGTCGGCTCCTCCGGGACGGTCACCTGCACGGTCTGGCCGTCGGCGGACGCGCTCGTGCTGATGCCCTCGACGTCCGAGGCCGCGACGTCGCCCGGGGAGATCGCGAGGATCGAGCCCTGCGAGTCGGCGTCGTTGTCGAGCACGTGGAGCGTCGAGGTGCGCCCGGCCCGGACCTGGAGGTTGTCGGGCAGTGCCTTGGGCGGGGTCCGGCTCACCTCGTCGTCGACGAGGTTCTCGTCCTTCTTCGTGTTCTTGTCGTCGGTCTGGGGCGGCGGGATGACGGAGTTCCAGTTGTCGATCTTCACCTCGTCGCGGTCGACGTCCCAGATGCCGCCGGAGTCGAGGTCGTTGAGCACGATGAGGCCGCGGTTGACCCGGAGCTTGACCCCGTCGACCCGGACCCCCTTCGCCATCGGTCCGAGGTCGGCGGTGTCCGCCGCACCGGGCGAACCGCAGTTGCGACCGTAGAAGGCGTGGGACGGTCCGGCCCACGCCGCGTGGGCGCAGGAGCCGAGCCGCACCGGCGCCGACAGGAACAGCTGCTGGCCCGGGGCGGCCTGGGCGAGGGTGACGCCGCCCATCGGCCGGGAGTCCGTGGAGAGCGCGACGGCGGAGAGGGCAGCGGAGTCCTCGATGAGGACGGAGTCCGCGTCGGGCCCGGGCTGCTGGAGGGCTGCGTATGCCGCAGTGCCCGGCTCACCGGTCCCGACGGCGGCCTTCGTGGGCTGGGCGAGCGCGTCGGAGTAGAGCAGACCGGTCGCGGAGTCCCACACGACCCAGTGGCCGCCCACCGCGGTCACCTGCGCGGACTTCGAGGAGAAACCGAGCGAGACCCGGACGGGCTTGGCGAAGCCGGCGCCCTCGGGGCGGAGCGTCACGACGACGCCCTTCTCGGCCGAGAGGGCGTGCACGGCACCGTCGACCCCGACGGCGACCGCGGCGTTGCCGCCGACGGTCGCGAGTGGCTTCGCCTGGCTCTGGAGCTGGTCGAGGGCGGTGATGCCGGCCCGGGTGTCGACCCGTTGCGCCCGCACCTGGCCCTTGGCCGGGTCGATGACGGCGATCGTCCCGCCGCGAAGGTCGACCACGGGCGCCGTGAAGACCCGGTTGCCGGTGGCGGGGGTGGCCTTGGGCAGGACGATCGACTGCTCGGCGGCGAGGGTGCCCTCGGCGGCGTTGATCGGGACGACCTGGTTGCTTGCCCGCGAGAGGCCGACGACGGCGCTGCCGTCCTGGAAGACATCCAGACCCGATCCGCTCGTGCCGTCGGAGAGCACTCCCGCGTCGAGCTGGGCGGCGGCCTTGTTGAGCCGGCCGTAGCGTGCCTGCTCGGCGTTGGTCACCCAGATGCCACCGTCGTTGAGGTCGGCCTTGCGCACGACCTCGCCCTCGGACCGCGTCGCGACCCAGATGAGGAGACCGGCGACGAGGGCGAGCACCACCGCGCCGACGACCCCGATCCGTCGCTTGGTGGCGGCGGCGCTCATGCACTCCCCCGACCACCGGCGACCGCCGTGGCCACGGTGGGGTCGGCGGTGGGGTCGGCGGTGGGGTCGGTGGTGGGGTCGGCGGTGGGGTCGGGCTCGAGGAGCGCGAGGTCCTCCTCGGTGACGAGCTGGGTCGACAGGGCGTGCTCGACGAGTCGTGACTTCCGGTTGCTGGCGAGCTTGCCGACCCCGCCGTGCAGGCCGCGGGTGCCGGCGTCGGCCAGCTTCTGGCAGACGTTGTCGAGCTTGCGATTGAAGCGGGTCAACGTCCAGCCGAGACGTTCGGCAGCGACGGCGGAGGACGGGATCTGGCTCGTCCCGGCCTCGCGTCGGCGCAGGAACGGCTCGCAGAGCGCGACGACGAGCAGCTTCTGGTCGGGGGTGAGCGAGACTCTGCCGACGGTGGCCTCACCGAGCTCCCCCTCGCCCGCGTCGGGTCCGGTCGGCGTGCCCGAGGTCACGGACTGGAAGGCGGGGCTCGCGACGTGGATCTCGAAGTCGTAGGTCGTCGGACCGGCCGTGAACCAGACGACGAGCCTCTTCAGCGCCAGCGGGATCCGGGCACCGGGGCCGAGCCACGCCTGGAAGAGCCCCTGCTCGTCGCCGACGGTCGCGGTGAGGGTCGAGCCGGTGTTGCTCAGCCACCAGAAGTCATTGTCGTGGGTGATCGTCAGGAAGGTGCGGTGCAGGTAGGGGTTGTCATCGACCTCGAGGTCGCCCGACCGGCCGATCGTCAGACCGACTTCCGGGTCGACGGCATACTCCTCGCCGCAGAACGACACCGACACCTTGCTGTGGATCACGTAGAGGCCCCTGACCTTTGACACGCCGTCGCGCACATCGTAGGACGGGTTCCCGACTCGTCCCATTCCGCCTGTTTGATGTGTTGTGTACCGACTTCTACCGCGCAGTCTCGCACTTCGGCTCCGATGACGGGGACGCCTGACCACCGCGGTTCACCACGACGTAGGCGCAGACCTGGTTGCCCCGGCTCGCGGTGACGGTGTGGGGGGTCGCCCGGACCGTGAGCGGGTCGGCTCGGCCCGCCTCGGCCGCGGTCGGTCCGGCGAAGAGCCGGAAGGTGTCCTTGGCGTCGCGCTGGGGATATCGCCAGCTGAAGACGACACCCCCGGTCGCGGGTGCGGCGGTGAGCACGGGGCGGTCGAAGATCGCACCCGGCGCGGCGTTGTCGTCCACCGGCATCGACACCGTGGGGCGGGGCGCGGCGACGGGCTCGACCGCTCCGGGGCCGCGCAGGAGCAGGAAGGCGACGACTCCGACGAGCACGACGAAGGCGCCGGACAGGGCGAGCACGACCGGTCCGCGAGGCCACCGTCCGCCGGGGTCCGGCGTCGGCACGGCCACCCCGACCGCGTCCGGCGGGCCTCCGGCGCCAGGCGGACGTCGCGCGGTCGCCTCGTCCGCCTCGTCACCGGTGCCGCCCCACGGGGTCGTCTGGCTCGCCGTCGGCTCGGTGCGGGCCGACGGGCGCAGCGGAGCGTCGACAGCCCCCGCAGGACCGTGGGCCCGGGCGGCATTCGTGCTCGGAGGGGGTGACGGGCGGCCCCCGACACCGGGGCCACGGCGACGGGTCTCGTCATCGAGGTCGCCGGCTCCTCGAGTGCCTGCCGGTTCTCCCGGGCCCGGGCCCGGGGTGAGGGAGGGCAGCAGTGGCTGCGCGAGCACCGTCTGCGGCGCCTTGACCCGGGTCCGGTCGTCATCGACGCCGACGGCCGCGCCGGTCGGTGACCCCTGGGTCTGGCTCACCAGGGTGGTGTGGCCCTGCTCGTCGAGCACGACGATGGGCGTCCGCGCGAGCCGTTGCTGCTGCTCGACGGACTGCAGGGCCCGGGCGAGCTCGAGAGCCGTGGCGGGTCGTCGCGAGGGGTCCTTGGACAGGGCCTGGCCGAGGAGGCGCTCGAGTCCGGTGGGCACGTCCGGGCGACCGGTCGGCGGGGGCGGCGTGCTCCGGATCCGCGGCATGAGGGCGTAGGCCGAGTTGTCCCCGCCCGGCACCTCGAACGGCGAGCGTCCCACGAGCAGCTGCCACAGGGTGGCCGCGAGGGAGTAGACGTCGGAGCGGCCGTCGCCGTTGCTCTGGCCGTAGAGCACCTCGGGGGCGGCCCACGGGACCGACACCCCCACGTCATCCGTCGTCGCCGCGCCATCCACGTCGAGCGGGGCCCCGTCGCCCTCGCGCAGGCCGCGACCGGCGATGCCGAAGTCGGTGAGTCCGGGGGCGCCGTACGCGCTGACGAGGACGTTGGCCGGCTTGATGTCGCGGTGCGTGATCTGCGCCCGGTGGGCGGTCTCGACGGCGCTGGCGAGCTGGATCCCGGTGCGCAGGACGTCCTCGACCGAGAAGCGCTCGGAGCGCGCCCGGGTCGCGAGGTTCGGCGGGGGGTAGTACTTCATCACGAGGTACGGGCGACCGTCCTGGGACGTCCCGGCCCGGAAGACCTGCACGATGTAGGGGTGGTCGCCGAGCTGGGCCATCGTGTCGGCCTCGTCGACGAACTGCCGCCGAAGGGCGTCGGTCAGCCCCTCCGACCTGAGCACCTTGACGGCCACGGGCATCCGTGGGCTCTGCTGCTCGTAGAGGTAGACGTCGGCGTAGCCGCCGGACCCCAGCGGTTGGACGAAGACGAGCCCGGGGATCGACGGGGGGGCGTCGCGCCTCACTCCTGCACCTCGAAGGTGAAGCTGACCTCGTCGGCCATCGAGACGACGGAGCCGGGCTCGAGGACCTGCTGGTCGTGGGCCCGCACCCGGACGGGGCCGCGCCCCGGGAGGGTGACGGTGCTGCCGTTCGTCGTGCCGAGGTCGCGGACGAGGACGTGCCACCCCTCGAGCACCACCTCGAGGTGGTTGCGGGACACGTCGCGCTCCGGACTCGGGACCTTGACGACGTGCGGACGGTCGGAGGCGGCGAGCCCGTCCCCGGGCTTCGGCGAGCGCCCCAGCAGGACGCTGCGGTCGAGCGTGACGACGTCCCCGGACGACAGCCGCAGCACGCCCAGCGAGGGTCGGGGCATCGCGAAGGGCTCCTGCGTGGGGATCTCCCCGCCGCAGACCCGGCACCCGCCGGCATGCGGTGGTGAGGGGTGGCCGAGCGCGCAGAGGACGGCGAGGACGCTCGGTCCAGAGCCGGTCGACGTGCGGGCCGCGTGCCGGGCATCGAGCAGGGCGCTCCGGTCCACCGTCAGCGCGGACTCCTCCTCCTCGCTCACCGGTTGGACCGGCAGGTGCCCTTGGTCGGGTGGGGCCGGCTCGGTGCGTTCGGTGGGCTCGGTGAGCTCGGTGGGCTCGGTGGGCTCGGTCCGTGGCCCTGCGGCCGGTTTCGTCGCGGACGGGGGCGGGGCGAGTGCGGGGGTGAGCGCCGGGGGCAGCAGGCTCGGCGCCGGTGGTGGCGTGCGCCGACCGGCGAAGGTGGGGACGGTGGGTGGCGCCGGGAGGAGACCCGAGGCCGTCTCGCCGGCCGTCCCGGTCGAGGTGCTCGTGGCCCAGGGGACGGACGAGATGAGCCGGCTCGACGGGGCCGCGCTCGCGGCGGGCCGGCCGGGCGCCGCAGCGCCTCCCGCAGCAGTGGGACCGTCCACGCCGGCTCCCGCTCCCCCGTCGGTGCCGTCGTCGGGGTCGGGCTCGTCGTCGGGCTCATCGGGCTCATCGGGGCCGGTGGCCCGGCCGAGGTCCGCCAGGACCTTACGGTGCGCGTCGGCGGCAACGGTCTGCCCGAAGAGGTAGTCATAGCTCGGCAACCCGTCCGTCCCGGCCGGGACGGACGCCCCGTCGGGAGCCGCGGCCGCTCGTGGCGCGCCCCCGTCCTGCACGGGGCGGCCCGCCCACGTGGACTCGACGTCCTGCTCCCGCGAGCCGGACGTCTGCTCCCGCGAGCCGGACGTCTGCTCCCGCGAGCCGGACGTGTCAGCCGCGGGAGGGGAGGGCGCGAACGTCGGCAGCACCGGCGCCGGTTCGAGGGGTGCGGGCGCCGCGGTCGGCGGCGCCGTCTCCGGCTCCATCGCCGTCTGCGCTGCCGGTGCCGGGGTGGGCGCCGGTGCCGGATCGGGATCGTGCGCAGCGGCGGCCTCGGGCGACGTCACCGCAGGCCCGATCCGGATGGGGAGCACCCCGGCGGAGGGGGCGTCGGACGCGCCGGCGCCGTCGAGCACCTTGATGACGACCCGCTCCGGGTGGTCGGCCAGCTCGACGTCGGTCCACACCCGGCGGCTCGTGGGGCGGACCTCGTGCACGACGGGGGGCGTCCCGCTCCCGACGGTGACCTCGGCCGCGACCGGCCCGAGCGCCACGATGCGGGTCCTCGGCTTCGAGTGCACGCCGACGAAGGCGATGGCCTGACGCAGGCCGCCGGCGGTCAGCACGTCGATGACGTCGTCGAGGTCTCCCCCGTCGGCGGCGTCGCTCGCCGCCAGGGTGCGGTCATCGTCCTCGTCGAGGGCGATGAGCAGGTGCAGGCCGGGTCCGCCGATGTGGGTCCACCCCTCGGGCGCCCGCTCGACGACGACGACGGGTCCACTCACGTGCTGCTCTCCCCTGACGAACGACTCACGATGTCTCGGGGGGTCGTGTCCTCGTCGGCGTCCGGACTGTGCTGTTCCCCCCGGGACGCGACGACGATAGCAGTGACGTTGTCCCGGCCACCTGCTGCGACGGCTCGCCGGACGAGCTCCTCCGCGGTCTCCTGCGCGTCGCGACCGGCGCCGAGCACGGCTTCCATCTGCTCGAGCGTCAGCTCGTTGGACAGACCGTCGGAGCAGAGGAGGAACGACTCCCCGGCATACGGCGGAAAGACCCACGTGTCGACCGGCCCCATCGGCTCCCGTCCGAGTGACCGGGTCACGACGTTGCGGCCCGGATGGTGCTGAGCCTGCTCCGGGGTGAGCTCGCCCCGGATGACGAGCTCCCACACCTCGGAGTGGTCCACGGTCACCTGGGAGAGCCGGCCGTCGAGCAGGCGGTACACCCGCGAGTCGCCGACGTTGAAGACCGCCCAGTGACGCGACCCCCCGACGGACACGACCGCGAGACCGGTCGCCGTCGTGCCCATCCCGGTCTGCTCGGGATGGCGAGCTGCCGAGGCGAGGATGCGACGGTTGGCCTCGACGACCCGATCGACGAGATCGCGCACCTGCAGACCCGGGCCTTGGGGCGAGCTCTGCGCGATGGTCTCGGCGGCGATCCGGCTCGCAACCTCCCCCGCTGCGTGCCCCCCCATCCCGTCGGCCACCACGAACACCGGACCGGCCACCCGCGCCGTGTCCTCGTTGTCGCGGCGGACCTGGCCGACGTCGCTCGCCGAGCCGATTGAGAGCGCGATCGTGGTCTCGCTCATGGGCGCGGCTCCTCGGTGTCGGGGGCGCCCGGACGGCACCTCCAACGAGCCTAGGCCGAGACCCGGACGTTGACGATGGGGAGAACTCCCCATCGTCGGAGCCGGGTGGTCAGGCGTCCGCGCGCCCCGACCACCAGGCCAGCAGCTTGTCCCGCGCCGCGTCCTGGCCGATGAGGCCGTCGTCGAGGCGCACCGAGAGCAGGTAGCGGTAGGCCTCGCCCACGACGGGCCCGGGCCGGATGCCGAGAGCCGCCGCGATCTCGTTGCCGTCGAGCTCGGGCCGCACGGCAGCGAGCTCCTCCTGCTCGGCGAGCCGGTCGATCCG
>JBBRGO010000087.1:0-11339 GCA_038224055.1 Actinomycetales bacterium | reverse complement strand
CCACGGGGTGTGCGCGCAGCTGCTCTCCGGGGTCCGGCTCGACGAGTGGGGCTACCCGATCATCGACGTGCGCCCGGGGGCGATCGACCCGAGCGAGGCGGCCCCGGCCATCGCGCTGTGCCCCGCCCGAGCCCTCTACCTGCGCCGCTGACTTCGCGCGCGTCTCCCGGTTCGAGGTGGTTTCGGCAGGGGCCCACGCGCCGGTATCACCGTCAATCGACGGGAACCCGACTGTCTCTGCGTAGGATCGAACGACACGGTTCAGCGAGCACGGGAGCAGCGATGTCGGAAAGCACCTCAGCCTTTGGTCGTCACCTCGACCGACGTTCCCTCTTCGCCCTTGGCGGTGCGGCAGCCGTGACGGGCGTCCTCGCCGCGTGCGGCGGCAACACCGGCCGCGAGACGACCGCACCCGCCGCCTCCGGGGCGACCGGCGGCGGATCCGGCGCCACGCTCAACCAGTGGTACCACCAGTACGGCGAGGCAGGGACGCAGCAGGCCGTCGAGAAGTATGCCGCCGCCTACAAGGACGCGACCGTCAAGGTCCTCTGGAAGCCGGGCGACTACGACCAGTCCACCGCCGCCTCCCTGCTCACCGACGCCGGACCCGACGTCTTCGAGTACGGCGCCGGCCCGAGCATCGACATGATCAAGGGCGGCCAGGTCGTCGACATGACCGACGTCTTCGGTGAAGCCAAGAGCGACTTCAACGCCTCGATCCTCAAGCGGATGACCTACCAGGACAAGATCTGGGCGATCCCGCAGGTCATCGACATGCAGATGCTCGTCTACCGCAAGTCGGTCCTCGACAAGGCGGGCGTCACGCCTCCGGAGACGATCGACGAGCTCATCGCCGCCGCCAAGAAGCTCACGACCGGCGACATGAAGGGGATCTTCCTCGGCAACGACGGCGGGGCTGGCCTGATGGGCGGCTCGATGCTCTGGTCCGCCGGGCTCGACTACCTCACCGACAACAACGAGTTCGGCTTCGACGACCCCCGCGCGGCCACCGCCCTCGGCAAGCTCCGGGAGATGTGGGACGCCAAGGTCGTGCTGCTCGGCGCGCCCAAGGACTGGTTCGACGCCTCAGCCCTCACCTCGGGCCTGACCGCGATGCAGTTCACCGGACTCTGGACCCTCCCCGACGTCAAGAAGGCCCTCGGCGACGACTTCGGCGTCATGCCCTGGCCCAAGCTCGACGACCAGGGTGCGGCCTCGGTGCCGGTCGGTGCCTACGGCTCCTGCGTCAGCGCCAAGAGCAAGGACGTCGCGGGCGCCAAGGCCTTCGCGAAGTGGCTCTGGGTCGACCAGACCGACTACCAGCTCGACTTCGCCACGGCCTACGGCTTCCACATCCCGTCCCGCACGAGCCTCATCCCCAAGGCGACCACCCTCCAGACCGGGCAGGGCGCCGACGCGGCCAAGCTCGCCACCGACGTCGGCCGCGCCCAGAGCCCGCTGCTGTGGACGCCCAAGTGCGCCACCGCGTTCGGCGACGCGATGAGCCGCATCGTCAAGGACGGCGCCGACCCGGCCGGCGAGATCGCCAAGGTCAAGGCGGTTGCCGAGCCGGAGCTCAAGCGGGTCAAGGCCTGAGCACCGCGCCCGAGCGACCGAGGCGAAGACCGAGGTGACCACGCAGGCGCCGCCGCGCCCAGCGGCATACCCACCGGCGGTGAAACCGTCGCTCGGGCAGCGCCTGCGTGGGCGCCAGGACCAGAACCTCTGGTTCTGGATCTTCGTCGGGCCCTTCGTGCTCGGGCTCGCCGTCTTCGTCTACGTCCCGATCGCCTGGTCGATCTACCTCTCGTTCTTCAGCGCCTACAACACCGTCTCGCCGACGGAGTTCGTCGGCTTCGGCAACTACGCCGACATGCTGAGCGACCCGGCCTTCCGCAGCAGCCTGCTCACCTTCCTCGTCTTCGCGGCGCTCATCGTCCCGGTGACGTTCGTGCTCTCCCTCGGGACGGCGCTGCTCGTGGCCCGCACCAACGTCATGCAGTCGTTCTTCCGGTCGGTCTTCTTCCTGCCGACGGCCTGCTCCTACGTCGTCGCGGCGCTGATCTGGAAGATGTCGATCTTCTCCGGGATCCGGTCCGGCCTCGCCAACGCGGTGCTCGGCTGGTTCGGTGCCGACTCCGTGCCGTGGCTGAGCGTCACGCACCCGCCGTGGTACTGGCTCGTCATCGTCACCGCGCGGCTGTGGCTCCAGATCGGTTTCTACATGATCCTCTTCCTCGCCGGGATCCAGCGGATCAGCCCGACCCTCTACGAGGCGGCCGCGATCGACGGCGCCGAGGGCTGGAAGGTCTTCCGGCACATCACCTTTCCCCAGCTGCGGGCGACGTCGGTGGCCGTCCTGCTCCTGCTGCTCATCAACGCCTTCCAGGCCTTCGACGAGTTCTACAACATCCTCTCGACGTTCGGCACCTACCCGCCCTACGCCCGGCCGCCGCTCGTCTACCTCTACTACACGGCCCTCGGTTCGGGGCAGGACTTCGGCCACGGCAGCGCCGGCGCCGTCATCCTCACGCTCATCATCGCCATCATCGCGCTCACCCAGGGCCGACTGCTCCGACTCGGCGACCGGGGCGACTGATGGCCATCGTCCGCAGCCGCCGCCAGAGCCGCCTCTCCGGCCTGGCCCGCTACAGCACCCTCATCGTCGGGGCGATCCTCTTCCTCATCCCCTTCTACCTGCTGCTGCGCAGCGCGTTCATGCGCGAGGCCGACCTCAGCTCGCCGGTCTTCCACTGGCTGCCGCCGGAGTGGAACACCGAGAACCTCACCGGCCTCTTCAGCAACCCGGCGATCCCGATGGCCCGGAGCCTGCTCAACTCGCTGCTCATCGCGGTGACCCAGACCGCCGGGGTCCTCTTCCTGTCGGGCCTCGCCGGTTACGGGCTGGCCCGGATCCCCTACCGGCGGTCCAACGCCGTGTTCTACGCGATCACCGCGACCCTGCTCATCCCCGCCGCCGTGACGTTCGTGCCGAGCTTCGTGCTCGTCTCGACCCTGGGGTGGATCTCGACGCTGCGGGGCCTGATCATCCCCGGCCTCTTCCAGGCGCTCGCGACCTTCCTCTTCCGCCAGTTCTTCCTCAGCTTCCCCAAGGAGATCGAGGAGGCCGCCTTCCTCGACGGCCTGAGCTGGTGGGGCACCTTCTGGCGGATCGTCGTGCCCAACTCCTTCGGCTTCGTCGCGGCCATCGGGACGATCACCTTCATCGGCTCGTGGAACGCCTTCCTCTGGCCCCTCGTCATCGGCCGCGACCAGGACTCCTGGACGGTGCAGATCGCCCTGTCGACCTTCCTCACCGCCCAGTCGGTGCAGGTCAGCCAGCTCTTCATGGCCGCGCTCGTCGCCATCGTGCCGCTGCTGCTGATGTTCCTCTTCCTCCAGCGCTGGATCGTCGAGGGCGTCGAGCGCTCCGGCATGGGCGGCGACTGAGCGCGCTGGGACCACGGAGCGGCATACCGACGCGGTATGCCGCTGGGCCGGGTCGTCGAAGGCCGCGAGCCCCGGCTGTCGGTGAGGTCAGACTGCAGATCAGTCCGCGTCCGGTGCTGCCCTGACGACCGCACCCGCAGACTGATCCGCAGACTGATCCGGCGCAGGGGCCGCCGCGGCCTCGCCTTCGAGGCGCTCCTGGGCGAGACTCGGGTGATGGACCTCGTTCGAGCGCTCACCGGCAGCCTGCTCGGCGTCGCGCTGCTCGCGGGGTGCACCGACGCGACCTCACCGCCCGCGGCCTCCCCGGCGGCGGCTCCGGGTCCGGGGAGCACGACGCCGGCCAGGATCCCGACCCCCACCGCCACCCCCACCGCCGCCGTCACCGCCACGGCGACCGCCACGGCGACCCCGACGCCCACGCCGGTCCCGGACCCGATGTCGAACCCGGTGTCGAACCCGGTGTCGAACCCGGTGTCGATCCAGGCGCTCATCGACCGCAGCTACGACGGGCGTGCACTGAAGCTCGGGCGCGAGGGTGGCAGCACGAGCGCCTACCGGCAGTACTACGCGACCTACGAGGGCAACAGCCTGACGATCTCCGGGCGGATCAACATCCCGCGGGGGAAGGGCCCCTTCCCCGCGGTCGTCCTCGCGCACGGCTACGTCGACCCCGACGAGTACCGCAACGGTCAGACGATGCTTCGCGAGCGGGACTACCTCGCGCGGCAGGGTTACGTCACGCTCCACATCGACTACCGCAACCACGCGCAGTCCGACGACGACCCCGGCAACGACGCCCGGCTGCGGCTCGGCTACACCGAGGACGCGATCACCGCGGCGTTGGCCCTGCAGAAGGACGCCCGGGTCGACCCGGACCGGATCGCGCTCATCGGTCGTTCGATGGGCGGGGGCGTCGTCTACAACGCCCTCGTCGTCCGGCCGGGCCTCTTCCGGGCGGGGGTCGCCTACTCGCCCGTCAGCTCCGATGCCGTCGACAACTTCAACCGGTGGGTGCGCGACGACGACGCGAGGTCGGGCACGGCGGCGGCCGTCATCGCTCGGATCGGCACGCCCGAGGCGCAGCCGCAGGCGTGGGCCGCCGCGAGTCCCCGGGGCTCCTTCGACCGGATCACCGAGCCGGTGCTCATCCACCACGGCACCGCGGACGAGGAGTGCCCGATCGCCTGGACGACGGAGACGGTGGCGGCGCTGAAGTCAGCAGGAGCGGACGTGACGTCCTACACCTACCCCGGGCAGCGGCATACCTTCACGTCGCAGTGGCCGCTGTCGATCCGGCGGACCGCGACCTTCCTCGAGCGCGCGTTGAGCTGAGCCCGGACCGCGCCGGTCGCGGGCGGGTGTCGCGTCAGCGCAGGTCGTGCACGTCCGCGCGGCGGGCGATCGTCGCCGTGGCCCGGCGGCAGGCGAGCACCGGCACCCGGGGGACGATCTCGTCGAGGAAGCGGAACCGTCGCCGCAGCGAGCGGTGGTAGGCGTCGTCGCTCGGGTCGGCGGCCAGGGCGTTCCACCAGTCGGCGACGTCGCCCCACCCGGGAGCGGCGAGCGAGCCGCCGTACTGCTGGAGGGCCAGGCCCGCGCACAGGGTCGCGAAGGTGAGCCGCTGCTCGAGCGGCCACTCCGAGAGGGTGCCGACGAGCAGGGCGGCTCCGAAGACGTCGCCGGCTCCGGTGGGGTCCACCTCGCGGACCCGGAGCGAGGGCACCCGCGCCTCCTCGCCGGTGCGGGCATCGATGCCGATCGCGCCGTTGGCGCCGTCGGTGACGACGGCGACGGGGACCCGGTCGGCGAGGGCGTAGACGGCCTCGATGGTCGTGCGCTTGCCGGTGTAGCCCATCGCCTCGACGGCGTTGGGCATGAAGACGTCGCACCGATCGAGGCGGTCGAGCACCGAGTCCGACCACTCCTCGTCGGGGTCCCAACCCACGTCGGCGAAGACGAGGGCGCCGTCGGCGCGGGCGCGGTCGACCCAGGTCGGGGCCCCGGACCCGAAGGCGTCGTCGTCGCTGAGGTCGGCGACGACGGCCCGGGTCGAGGGGGGCACGCCGATGAGGTCGTTCGCGCCCACCGGGGCCGGGTGTCCGTGCGAGACCATGCTCCGGTCGTGGTCGACCGACATCGAGACGGTGACCGGGCTGTGCCAGTCGGTGAACCGGCGGCTGCGCTGGAGGTCGATGCCCTCCTGCTCCGACAGGGTGCGCCAGCAGAAGTCGCCGTAGTCGTCGTCGCTGAACGCGGCGGCGAGCGAGGTGCGCAGGCCGAGGCGACGGGCGGCCACCGCGAGGTTCGCGATGCCACCCGGGCACGAGGCGAGGCCGTCGGCCCACACCTCCGTGCCCGCCGCGGGGGCCGCCGGCAGCCCGGCGAAGATCATGTCGAGGAAGACGGTCCCCGAGACGAGCAGGTCGAAGTCGGGCGCGGCGTCGGAGCGCCGGGCCGCGAGCGGGTCGAAAGCATGGATCGGCATCCCCCCCATCGTCTCGCACGCAGGGCCCGTGGTCTCGGACATCGGCGGGTCCGCGTGGCTCGCGGCGCGGTAGCGTCGAGCCATGGAGCGCCGATGCAGCTGACGATCCTCGGCGGGGGCGGCTTCCGGGTCCCCCTCGTGCACGGCGCCCTGCTCGGCGACACGGGTGGCACGGGCGCCTCGGGCGCCTCGGGTGGCACGGGTGGCACGGGTGACCGGCGGGTGACCGAGGTCGTCCTGCACGACACCGACCCGGTGCGCCTGCGCGCGATCGAGCGGGTCCTCGCCCAGCAGGCCGAGCACAGCCCCACCACCGAGTTCGCGCCGCCCACGGTGCGCACGACGACCCGGCTCGACGAGGCGCTGACCGGGGCCGACTTCGTCTTCTCCGCGATGCGGGTCGGCGGCCTCGACGGCCGGACGGCGGACGAGCGGGTCGCCCTCGATCTCGGCGTCCTCGGCCAGGAGACGACGGGTCCCGGTGGTGTCGCCTACGGCCTGCGCACCGTGCCGGTCGCCCTCGAGCTCGCACACCGGGTGCGCACGGTCGCGCCGGACGCCTGGGTCATCAACTTCACCAACCCGGCCGGCATGGTGACCCAGGCGATGCAGACCGTCCTCGGAGACCGGGTCATCGGGATCTGTGACTCCCCGCTCGGCCTCGCCACCCGGGCGGCCGGTGCGCTCGGTTGCCCCCTCGCGGACCTCGAGATCGACTACGCCGGTCTCAACCACCTCGGTTGGCTCCAGGGACTGCACCAGGACGGTCGCAACCTGCTGCCCGACCTGCTCGAGGACGCCGAGGCGCTCGCGGGCATCGAGGAGGGGCACCTCTTCGGCACCGACTGGCTCCAGACCCTGGGGATGCTGCCCAACGAGTACCTCTACTACTACTACTTCACCCGCGACGCGATCGCGTCGATCACGGCCGCGCCGGAGACGCGCGGGGAGTACCTGCTGAAGCAGCAGTCCGACTTCTACGCGGCCGTGGGTGCGACACCCGGTGCGGCGTGGGACAGCTGGGACCGGGTGCGGCGCGAGCGCAATGCGACCTACATGCAGGAGACCCGCGACGAGGACGGGGAGCGCGCCGAGGCCGACGTCGAGGGCGGCGGTTACGAAGGGGTCGCGCTCGCGCTGATGGCCGCGATCGCGCGCGACGAGCCATCGACGGCGATCCTCAACGTCCGCAACGGCACGACCGTCCCGGGGCTGCCGGAGGACGCCGTCGTCGAGGTGCCGTGCCACGTCGATGCCGCCGGGCCCGCGCCGCGGCGGGTCACTCCGCTGCCCGGTCACGCCCTCGGCCTCGCCCAGCAGGTCAAGGCCGTCGACGAGCTCGTCATCGCCGCGGTGCTCGAGCGGTCCGAGGCGAGGGCCGTCGAGGCCTTCGCGCTCCATCCCCTCGTCGACTCGGTGACGACGGCGCGGGCTCTCCTCGCCGGCTACCGCGGGCGGATCCCCACCCTCGACTCCGTCTTCAGGGACGCCTGACCCCGGAAGAAAGTGCCCACTCGACTGGGTGGTGGGACCTCAGACGAAGGGGGCCAGCGCAGGGTCGGGCATCGGGCCGGTGTCGAGGTCGCGGGCGCGCTCGTAGCCGTGGCCGATCTCGACGAGCGCCGTCTCGCTGCCGGCAGCGCCCCAGAAGCTCACGGCGACCGGCAGCCCGGCCGCCATCCCGGAGGGCACGGTGAGCAGGGGGTAGCCGGCGATCGCCGTCGGCCCGCTGCATCCGCCGCTGTTCGCCTCGGCGTTGACGAGGTCGATGGGGAACGCCGGGGTGAACGAGGGGGTGACGAGGGCGTCGAGCCCGTGGGCCGCGAGCACGGCGTCGATGCCGTCGTCGCGGGTGTGGCGCAGGCACCGGGCCCGCGCCGACGCGTACTCCTCGCTGTCGACGTCGGGGCCGGCGAGCGCCTTCTCGAAGAGGGACTGCCCGAAGTGGGCGAGCTCGACGTCGGCGTGGGCGAGGTTGAAGGCGACGACGTCCTCGAGAGTGCGGGGGCCGTCCCCGTGGCGGACGGCCAGGTACTGCGAGAGCCCGGAGCGCAGCTCGGCCAGCAGCACGGTCAGCTCGTCCTCCCAGTCGAAGCCGGTGAGCGAGTAGAGGTCGGTGTGGTCAACGATGGTCGCGCCCTGGGCGGCCAGGACCCCGAGGGCGTGCTCGGCGTGGGCGTCGGCGTGGCTGCTGTTGCCCCAGAAGTCGCGCCGGGGGACGCCGATCCGCTTGCCGACCAGTCGCCCGTCGACCGCCGCCGAGGCGTGCCGCGTGCCGGTGTCCGCGAGTACGTCGAGCAGGGCCGCCGCATCGCGCACGCTGCGGGTCATCGGCCCCGGCGCGTCCTGCGACCGGGAGATCGGGACGACGCCGTCGGTGGGGACCAGGCCCACGGTGGGCTTGAGGCCGACGCACCCGGTGAAGGCGGCGGGGCACGAGATCGAGCCGTCGGTCTCGGTGCCGACGGCGAACGGGCTGATCCCCACGGCCACGGCCGCGCCGCTGCCTGAGCTGGAGCCACCCGCCGAGCGGTTGAGGGCGTGGGGGTTGCGGGTCAGGCCCCCGTAGGCGCTCCACCCTGACGTCGAGCTCTCGTCGCGGATGTTGGCCCACTCGCTGAGGTTGGTCTTGCCGATCAGGACCATCCCGGCGGCACGGAGCCGGGCCACGAGCGTCGCGTCCCTGGCGGGGTGGGGCAGCGCGGCCAACGCGAGCGACCCGGCCGTCGTCGGGAGGTCGGCGGTGTCGATGTTGTCCTTGACGAGGATCGGGCGCCCGTGGAGCGGGCCGCGCACGGTGCCCTCGCGGCGCTCGCGGTCCCGGTCACGCGCCGTGTCGAGCGCCGTCTCACTGCGTGTGCACACCGACCGGACGAGGTCGTCGACCTCGTCCATCCGGGCCAGGGCGGCCTCGACCTGCTCCTGCGAGGTAATCGACGTCATGGCCGCAGCCTGCCACGTGGTCCGGCCGCCGGATCGAGGGGTGGAGTCCCTGCCGACCCTGCGGGAGGATCGAGCCATGCGCATCGACCTCAACGCCGACGTCGGCGAGTCCTTCGGTGCGTGGCGCCTCGGCGACGACGCGGCGATCCTCGACGTCGTGACGAGCGCCAACGTCGCCTGCGGCTTTCACGCCGGTGACCCGACGACCCTCCGCCGGACGTGCGCGTATGCCGCTCAGCGCGGTGTCGCGGTCGGGGCCCAGGTGGGCTACCGCGACCTCGCCGGCTTCGGTCGACGCTTCCTCGACGTCGCCCCCGGGGACCTCGCGGCCGACGTGCTCTACCAGATCGGGGCCCTCCGGGCGCTCGCCCGGGCGGAGGGGGCCCGGGTCTCCTACGTCAAGCCCCACGGCGCCCTCTACAACGCCGTCGTCCACCACGAGGAGCAGGCGGCCGCCGTGGTCGAGGCCGTCTCGGCGGCGGGATCGGACCTGACGATCCTCGGTCTGCCGGGGAGCGCCGTGCTGAGGCTCGCGGAGCGGGCGGGGCTGCCGACGGTGACCGAGGCCTTCGCCGACCGCGGCTACACGTCGTCGGGTCGGCTCGTCCCCCGGACCGAGCCGGGGGCCCTGCTGACTGATCCGGAGCAGGTGGCCGCCCGGGTCGTCCGCCTCGTCACCGAGGGGGTCGTGCGCTCCGTCGACGGCACCGACGTCACGGTGCCGGCCCGCTCGGTGTGCCTCCACGGCGACACCCCCGGGGCGGTGGCCATGGCCCGCGCGACTCGACTGGCCCTCGCTGCTGCTGGCGTCGAGATCGCCGCCTTCACCCGATGAGCGCGCCCCGGCTGCTCCCGTACGGGGACCGTGCGGTGCTCCTCGAGGTGACCGACACGGACGAGGCGCTCGACCTGCGGGCCGCGATCCGGCGGCATACGGCTCCGGGGTCGACGCCTGGGGACGCCGAGATCGACCTCGGCGACCTCACCGATCTCGTCGTCGGCGCGAACACCCTGCTCGTCCGGCTGGCCGGTGGTGGCGACCCGGCGAAGGTCGGCGCCACCCTGCTGTCGCTCCTGCGTGAGGCCCGACGCGGGTCGGACCGGGGGACGGTGCGTGTGGTCGAGGTGCCCGTCCGCTACGACGGTCCGGACCTCGACGACGTGGCCGCCGCGACCGGGCTCACGCGGGCCGAGGTCGTCGCCGCGCACTGCCGCCGCCCGTGGCGGGTCGGCTTCGGCGGCTTCGCCCCCGGTTTCGCCTACCTCGTCGACGGTGACCCGCGGCTGGCCGTGCCCCGCCGCGACGACCCGAGGACCGCCGTCCCCGCCGGGTCGGTCGCCCTCGCGGCCGGTTTCTCCGCCGTCTACCCGAGCGCATCGCCGGGGGGCTGGCAGCTCATCGGGCGCACGTCGGCCCGGGCCTGGGACGTCGACCGCGACCCACCCGCACTCTTCGCCCCGGGGGACGTCGTGCGCTTCGTGGACGCCGAGGCTGCCGACGACTCCGATGCGGCGGGCGGCGACGTCGCTCCGCCACCGACCTCCCCGGAGCCCGCACCGGACACGGACGCAGGCCACCCAGCCCGCAGCGCCGCGCTCGAGGTGGTGCGCAGCGGCCCACTCACCCTCACCGAGGACCTCGGGCGCTTCGGACTCGGTGACGCGGGAGTGGGCAGATCGGGCGCCGCCGACCTGGCGGCATACGAGCTCGGGGCCCGACTCGTCGGCCAGGCACCCGGGCCGGCAGCACTGGAAGTGGTCCTCGGCGGCCTCGTCGTCCGCGCCCGCGGCGAGGTCGTCCTCGCGCTGACCGGGGCCCGGGCCGTCGGGTCCGTCGAGGGGTCGCCCGTGCCCCACGCCGCGCCGTTCGTGCTCGCGGACGGCCAGTCCCTCGCGCTCGCCCGCCCTGCCCGTGGTCTGCGCACCTATCTCTCGGTCCGGGGCGGGGTGGAAGTCCCGTCGGTGCTGGGCTCCCGTTCGCGCGACGTGCTCGCCGGAGTCGGGCCACCCGTCGTCGCCGACGGGGACGTGCTCGCCGTCGGACCGGCGCCGCGCACCTTCCCCACCGTGGAGCTCGCGCCGACCCCCGAGCTCGCAGACGAGCCGACGATCGAGGTGCTCCCCGGTCCACGCAGCGACTGGTTCGACGACCTGGGCGTTCTCGAGGAGCGGCCGTGGACGGTCTCGGACCGGAGCAACCGCGTCGGGCTCCGGCTCGACGGCGTCAGGATCGAGCGTGCCGCCAGCCACGCCGGACGCGAGCTCCCGACCGAGGGCCTGGTCGCGGGCGCGATCCAGGTGCCGCCCTCGGGCCAACCGGTGCTCTTTCTCGCCGACCACCCGGTCACCGGTGGCTATCCCGTGATCGGGGTGGTCCGCCGCGCCCACCTCGGGCGTGCGGCCCAGCTGCGTCCCGGGCAGCACGTCCGGCTGCGGTGGGGCTGAGCCCGCCGGTTGC
>JBBRGO010000086.1:0-11354 GCA_038224055.1 Actinomycetales bacterium | reverse complement strand
GGTGCTTTCGAGGGCTCGCTCTGAGGGGTGACCACGTCTGCAGGCTAGCGACAGGCGCGATTGTTGACAATCTGCAATTCGCTCCGGCAGGATCGGCAACATGGCCTCGCTCTCACCGCTGCTCAAGACCGCTACCCCGGTGGTCGTCGACCACGCCGCAGGATGCTGGATCCACGGGACCGACGGGCAGGACTACCTCGACTTCACCACCGGCATCGGGGTCACGAGCACCGGCCACTGCCATCCCAAGGTCGTCGAGGCCGCCCGCGAGCAGTGCGGGAAGATCATCCACGCCCAGTACACGACCGTGATGCACCAGCCGTTGCAGCGTCTCACCGCGAAGCTCGGCGAGGTCCTGCCGACGGGGCTGGACTCCGTGTTCTATGCGAACTCCGGTTCGGAGGCCGTCGAAGCCTCGATCCGCTTGGCCCGGATGGCCACAGGCCGCCCCAACATCGTCGTCTTCCAGGGCGGCTTCCACGGTCGGACCGTGGCCGCGGCCACCCTGACCACCGCGGGCACCCGCTTCTCCGCAGGGTTCTCCCCGCTGATGGGTGGGGTGCACATGGCGCCCTTCCCCTACGCCTACCGGTACGGCTGGGACATCCCGACCGCCGTCGAGTTCTGCCTGAAGGAGCTCGACTACCTCTTCGCCACCCGGACCGCTCCCGACGACACCGCCGCCTTCCTCATCGAGCCCGCGCTCGGCGACGGTGGCTACGTGCCGACCCCGCCGGCATTCCTCGAGGGCCTGCGCGAGCGGGCCGACCAGCACGGCATCCTGCTCATCCTGGACGAGGTGCAGGCGGGCTGCGGTCGTACGGGCACGTTCTGGGGGTACCAGCACTCGTCCATCACGCCGGACATGCTCATCACCGCCAAGGGCATCGCCTCGGGCTTCCCGATCAGCGCGATGGCGGCGAGCACCGAGCTCATGGGCCGGGGCTGGCCGGGGTCGCAAGGGGGCACGTACGGCGGCAACGCCGTCGCGGCGGCGGCGGCCTGCGCCACCCTCGAGGTCTTCGAGGAGGAGTCCTTGGTCGAGAACTCGCGTCTGCGTGGCGAACAGCTCATGGCGGGTCTCGAGAAGATCCAGGCGGACCATTCCGTCATCGGAGACGTCCGCGGCAACGGTCTCATGCTCGGCATCGAGTTCACCCGCCCCGACGGAACAGCCGATGCGACAACGGCGCTGGCCGTACAACAGGCCACGACCAGGCATGGCCTGCTCACCTTGACCTGCGGGCCGCTCGGCAACGTCGTCCGCCTCATCCCAGCCCTCGTCGTCAGCGAGGCGGAGATCGACACCGGGCTGGAGCGCTTCGCCTCGGCGGTCGGTGAGGTGGCTGCGGCGTGAGTCCGTCGCACCCGGCTGAGGCAGATTCGGCAGCGTGACCCCCGTGACCGCTGCGTCGTCCCGGCCCGCGACGCAGTCGCAGGTGACCGATGCGCTGCGAGCGGCCCGTGTCGACGTCGAGACCTCGACACGCCGACTCGCCGAGTACTCCTACGACGCCTCGAACTATCGGGTGCAGCCGCTCGCCGTCGTCTTTCCCCGCTCGGCGGCGCAGGTCCGGACGGTGATGGGGGTCTGTCGCGAACGGTCCATTCCCCTCGTGCCTCGCGGTGGCGGAACGTCCATGGCCGGCAACGCGATCGGGCCCGGCGTGGTGCTCGACCTCTCGCGGTACATGGCGGGCATCCGCGGCATCGATGAACAGGCACGTACTGTTGACGTCGATCCCGGGGTGGTGCTCTCGGAGCTGAGCTCCCACGTCGAGCACGAGACCCAGGGGCGTCTGACATTCGCCCCGGACCCGTCGAGTCGATCGCGAGCCGTGGTGGGCGGCGCGATCGGTAACGATGCCTGTGGAAACCACTCGGTCCGATACGGACGAACCAGCGACCACGTCGTCGAGCTCGACGTGGTCACGAGCGACGGATCGCTCCTGACCGCCTACCGCGGCGGGCTCCGCGCCACCGACCCGGACGACGAGGAGAGCGCCCGGCGCGCGGCCGAGATCTCCGAGCGGCTGACCTCGCTCAGCGACCAGCACCGGGCGGCGCTGCGCACCGAGCTCGGCCGCATTCCGCGCCAGGTCAGCGGCTACCACCTCGCACACCTGTTGCCGGAGAACGGCTTCGACCTCGCCCGCGCCCTCGTGGGAAGCGAGGGGACGTGCGCCGTCGTCGTCGCGGCCCGGATGCGGCTCGTGGAGCGGCCTGGTGCGCAGGTGCTCGTCGTCCTCGGATACGACGACGTCGTCTCTGCCGCCCGGGACGTTCCGCAGCTGCTCGCCGTCGACCCGGCAGCCATCGAAGGGATCGACGAGAAGATCGTCGAGACGATGCGCTGGCGCCGCGGCCCCGGCTCGGTCGCCGGCATGCCGTCGGGCAGGGCCTGGCTGTTCGTCGAGCTCGATGGGCACGACCGAGCCGAGGTCGAGGATCGCGCTCGCGCCGTGACGGACGAGCTGACCGGGCGCGGCCGGCTCGTCGACGCTCTCGTGGTCACCGATCCCGTGGAGCGGGCACTGCTGTGGCGAGTTCGCGAGGACGGCGCCGGGCTGTCTTCGAGGCTGGCGCCCGCAGAGGGTTCGAGCGATCCTCCCCCGGAGTCGTGGCCGGGCTGGGAGGACTCGGCCGTCGCGCCGGAGCGCCTCGCCGACTACCTCGCCGACCTGCGCACCCTGCTCGACGAACACGGGCTGGACGGGGTGATGTACGGACACTTCGGCGCCGGCTGCATGCACATCCGCATCACCTTCGACCTACGCAGCATCGAGGGCCGCGCGGTCTTCGAACGGTTCGTGAGGGCCGCCGCCCAGCTCGTCGTGGCGCACGGTGGCTCGATCTCCGGGGAGCACGGCGACGGCCGGGCCCGCAGCGAGCTGTTGCCGATCATGTACTCCCCGGAGATGCTCCGCGCCTTCGGGGAGTACCAGCAGATCTGGGACCCCTCCGGCGTGCTCTCCTGCGCAGGCCTTGCCGCACCGGCTCCGCTCGGCGCCGACCTCGCCCTCTCGGGCGTGCCGGACCGGAGGTGGGACACGGCCTTCGACCTCGGCGACCCCCGTGGACCGGGCGACCGTGGTGACCGTGGCGACGATTTCGTCCACGCTGTCCAAGGTTGCATCGGGGTGGGCCGGTGCCGCACGAGCAGCGGCGGCGTGATGTGCCCGAGCTACCGGGCCACCCGCGACGAGAAGGACTCGACCCGTGGCCGGGCCCGGGTGCTCCAGGACATGGTCCGGTCTGCGCCGAGCGTCGGGGACGGTTGGCAGAGCCCGGAGGTCGCTGAGGCCCTCGACCTGTGCCTGTCGTGCAAGGCGTGCGCGACGGACTGCCCGACGGGCGTCGACATGGCGACCTTGAAGTCCGAGTTCCTGCACCATCACTACGCTGGGAAGGTCAGGCCGCGGTCGCACTACGTGCTCGGCGCGCTGCCGCGGTGGCTCCGGCTCGCCCGCACCGCACCCGCGCTCGCCAACCAGCTCCTGGGCACTCGGCTGTCCCGCGGCGCCATGAGGGCGGCCCGACTCACCTCGATGCGGTCCCTGCCCGACCTCGCGGCGCGCGATGCGTGGGTGACAGCCCTCGTCAGGGCCGGTTGCGCGCGACCGGGCTCGTCGACCGGCACCGTGATCGTTTTCGCCGACACGTTCACGAGAGCGTTCCGGCCGGAGGTCGCCGGCGCTGTCGCCGCCGTGATCGGCGCAGCCGGCGACGCCGTGGAGTGCGCCGAGGAAGCGTGCTGCGGCCTCACCTGGATCAGCACCGGCCAGCTCGATACCGCAACCGCACGCCTGACTCACGCAGCCGAGACCCTCGACGACGGCACCGACCGGCCGATCGTCGTGCCCGAGCCGAGCTGTGCGGCCGCCCTGCGGCACGACCTGCCCCGGCTCGTCCACTCGCCCCAGGCCGCTCGGGTCGCGGCCCGGGTGCAGAGCTTCGCGGCCTACGCGGCCCGCCTCGCCGGCGAGGGTCGGCTCGCGCCACCCGGACGGCCCGTCCCCGAGCGAGCGGTCGTGCAGACCCACTGTCACGAGTACGCCACCTTCGGCGCCACCGTGCAGTCCTCGGTGTTGCGCGCCGTCGGCATCACGCCGGTCGAGGCCACTGGTTGCTGCGGGGTCGCAGGCAACTTCGGCTTCGAGGCCGACCACTACCTCCTGTCGGTCGCCGTCGCAGAACAGGCTCTCCTGCCGGCGATCCGAGCGACCGGTCCCACCGATCCGGTGCTCACCGACGGCTTCTCGTGCGCGATGCAGGTCGATCACCTCGCCGCCGAGCGCGGCTCCCTCCATCTCGCCCAGCTCATCGACCCGAGGAAGGATCCCTCATGACCCTCACCACCCGAGCCACGAGAGCCGAGCAGCTCATCGCCGCGATTCCCACAGGGGTGTTCATCGACGGCCAATGGTCACCGGCGGCCTCCGGCAAGCAGTGCGATGTGCACAACCCCGCCACCGAAGAGGTGATCGCGTCGATCGCGGACGGCGGCCCCGAGGACGCCCGACGCGCCATCGAGGTGGCAGCTCGAACGCAGGCGTCCTGGGCCCGCACGCCGCCGCGAGAGCGCAGCGAGATCCTCCGGCGTGCCTATGAGCTGCTCATGGAGCGTCAGGACGACCTGGCCATGATCATGACGAGCGAGATGGGCAAGCCGTTCGCGGAAGCCAAGGGCGAGGTGGCGTATGCCGCCGAGTTCTTCCGCTGGTTCGCCGAGGAAGCCGTGCGTATCGGCGGTGACGCCACCGTGTCGGGAGATGGCCGGACTCGGATCATCGTGACGAAGCAGCCGGTCGGGCCATGCGTCCTGATCACCCCGTGGAACTTCCCCCTGGCCATGGGAACCCGGAAGATCGGACCTGCCATCGCTGCTGGCTGCACGATGGTGTTCAAGCCGGCGCACCTGACCCCGCTGACCTCGTTCGCGCTGGTCGAGATCCTGCGCGAGGCAGGGCTGCCGGACGGCGTGCTCAACGTGGTGTGCTCATCGGACCCGGCGTCGGTGGTCGAGCCGTGGATGAGCAGCGGGCTGGCGCGCAAGGTCTCGTTCACCGGTTCGACCGCAGTCGGGGTGAGGCTGCTCGAGCAGGCCGCCGAGCACGTCATGCGGGCGTCGATGGAGCTGGGCGGCAACGCGCCGTTCATCGTCTTCGCCGACGCCGACCTCGACGTCGCGGTCGCCGGCGCGATGCTGGCCAAGCTGCGCAACATGGGTGAGGCGTGCACGGCCGCGAACCGGATGTTCGTCCACCACAGCGTGGCCGAGGAGTTCGCGGATCGCCTCGCGCAGAGAATGAACGCCCTCACGGTTGGCGATGGCCTCGAGGAGGGCACGGACATCGGACCGCTCGTGGAGCCGAAGGCCCTCTCGAAGGTCGAGGACCTCGTCGCCGATGCCATCGACCGTGGGGCCCGGGTGGTCTGCGGCGGCGAAGCGCTGGAGCGCGCCGGCTACTTCTACGCCCCTACCGTCCTGGCCGATGTGGATCCCGGCTCGGCCCTGATGAGCCAGGAGATCTTCGGCCCCGTGGCTCCGATCATCGCGTTCAGTTCCGAGGACGAGGTGGTGCGGCTCGCCAACGACACCCCCTGGGGGCTCGTCGGGTACGTGTTCACCACGGACGTCGACCGCGCCTTTCGGATGAGCGAGGCCATCGAGGTCGGCATGCTCGGGGTGAACACCGGCCTGGTCTCCAACCCGGCCGCACCCTTCGGGGGGGTCAAGAGCTCGGGCCTGGGCCGGGAAGGTGGCCGCCTCGGCATCGAGGAGTTCCTCGAGGTGAAGTACCTCGCGATGCCGCGAGGCGTCGGAGCCTGAGACATGACCGAGACGACCATCGCCGCCGCCGCCCCGAGTCCGGAGGAGTATGCCGCCCGCCTCGCCGCGGTGCGAGCCCGGATGGAGGGACAGGGCCTGGCCGGGCTGCTCGTCAACGACCCCGCGAACCTCTACTACCTCACCGGCTACAACGCGTGGTCGTTCTACACCCCGCAACTGCTCGTCGTTCCGGCTCGGGGCCCGATGGTGCTCTTCGCCCGGGCCATGGACGCGCAGGGTGCGCACCGGACGACCTTCCTGTCAGGTGACAGCATCGTCGGCTACCCGGAGGTGCTCGTCCACCGGCGGCACGAGCACCCGTTCGACTGGGTCGGTGGCCAGATCGACCGTCGCGGCCTCCTCCCGCCTGGTGAGCAGGTCGGGGTCGAGCTCGACAGCCACTACTTCTCCCCCCGGGCCTTCACCGCCCTGGGAGCCGCCATGCCCCGGCACCATCTCGTCGACTGCGGCGAGCTCGTCAACTGGGTTCGGGTGGTCAAGTCGGAACACGAGATCGCCACGATGCGCACCGCGGCCCGGGTGACCATGGCGGCGATGCAGGCGGCCGTCGACACCATCGCCGTCGGGGTTCCCCAGTACGTCGTGGCTGCCGAGATCGCCCGGGCCCAGGTGCTCGGCGACGGGGACGCGTGGGGTGACTTCCCGGCGATCGTGCCGATGATGCCCACGGGGGCTGCCGCCGACACCCCCCACCTGACCTGGAGCGACCAGCGCTTCGTCGGCGATGAGGCCGTGGTCATCGAGCTGGCTGGGGTGCACCGCCGCTACCACGTGCCGCTCGCCCGGACCGTCATGCTCGGGCGACCGTCAGATGAGCTGCGGCGGCTCGAGGAGCCCGTCGCCGAGGGTCTGGCCGCCGTACTCGCCCAGATGACGCCGGGCACGATCGTGAACCACCTTGCCGACACGTGGAACGAGACGTTGGCCCGACACGGCCTCTTCAAGTCGAGCCGGCTCGGCTACTCCGTCGGAATCGGGTACCCGCCCGACTGGGGTGAGCGCACGGTGAGCATTCGCTCCGAGGACACCACCGTGCTCGAGACGAACATGACCTTCCACGTCATCTGCGGCATGTGGATGACCGGTTACGGCTATGAGGTGTCGGAGGCCGTCCGGGTCACCCCGTCCGGCGCCGAGACCTTCACCAATTTTCCCCGTGGGCTGCTGGCCCGATGAGAACGACCAAGGAGTTCACGTGATCACGACCATCGACACCCTCGCCGCCCGGCCCACCACCGACCTCGCCGGACCGCCATCCCAGGGGTTGCTGCCGCTGGCCGACCGGGCCGCCGGGCTCGTCGGGTCGCTCATCGACTCCTCGACGTCGCTGCTGGCCGCCCAGACCCACGACATCGTGCGCTTCGCCATGGGAGCCCCGGCTCCGGAGCTCACGCCGTGGGAAGAGTTCGTCCAGATCGGTGCGAAGGTCTGGGACGAGTCGTCGTTCACCTACGGCGCGACCGAAGGGGAGCCCGGGCTCATCGAGACCCTCGTCGACCACACCGCCTCGAGCACGGAGCCGGTGGTCCCGGAACGCGTCGTCATCACGTCGGGAGGGATGCAGGGGCTCGACATCGCCTGCAAGCTCTTCGTCAACCCCGGCGACCTCGTGGCCGTCGAGTCCCCGACCTATACGAATGGCTCGGGCACGGCGCTCTCCTACGGAGCGGACCTGCTCGAGGTCCCCGTCGACGACGACGGGATGGACGTCGACCAGCTCGAGGCGTTGGTGAAGAAGTGCGGCCGGGTCCCCAAGCTCATCTACACGATCCCGAACTTCCAGAACCCGTCCGGCGTCACGCTCTGTGAGCCTCGCCGCCGGCGACTGGTCGAGCTCGCGCACCACTGGGGGTCGATGATCCTCGACGACGATCCCTACGGCCTGCTCCGGTTCGCCGGGTCGCCGGTCGTCGGATTCAACGAGATCAGCCCCCACGACCCCCAGGTGTTCTCGGTCCGCACGTTCAGCAAGACCCTGGCGCCGGGTCTGCGGGTGGGGTGGGTCGACGCCGACCCACGGCTGCGGCCCCTGGTCATCAGCGCCAAGCAGGCGATGGACACCTGCACGAACGTACCGGCCCAGCACATCGTCGCGGAGTTCGTCCGCCGTGGCGGCCTTGAGTCACACCTCGACCGGCTGCGGACGGAGTACCGGAACCGCCGCGACACGATGCTCGCCGCCCTGACCGAGCACCTCGGCGACGGTGTGCGGACCACCCACCCGGAGGGGGGCTTCTTCCTGTGGGTCACGCTCACGGGCGAGAACGCCGGGATCAAGAGCCCGGACCTGTTCGAGATCGCCCTCGCCGAGGGGGTGGCGATCATCCCCGGGACTGCCCTGTCACCTTCGGGAGCGTTCGCCGACGCCTTCCGGGTGTGCTTCGCCTCGGTGCGTCCCGAACGCATCAGGATCGGTGTCGAGCGGCTCGCGCGAGCGATCGACAAGGCCCGCGCGGCCGCACCTGCGTGAGTCTGACGTCATGAGGTCAGACCTGGTGCACGACGGCGTCGACGAGCGGGAGCTCGTCGATCTCACCCGCGCTCTGATCCGCGCCAGAGGGGAGAACCCCGGGGGCACCGAGCAGGAGACCGTCTCCGTCCTCGCCGAGGCCTGCCGGCGGCGTGGGATGGACGTCGTGGTGCGCGAGGTCGCACCGGGACGACCCAACCTGGTCGCCACCCTCCGGCCGGAGGATCATCGACCCGTCACCAGCAAAGGCGGTGGGTCCGACCACGCACAGGAGGGCCCGCCTCGCGGCATCCTCTTCCTCGGGCACTCCGACGTGGTCCCTGCCGGGGATGGCTGGCGGGTGGATCCCTTCACGGCCGTCGTCGAGAACGGCCGGATCATCGGCCGGGGGGCGGCCGACATGAAGGGTGGCCTGGCGGCCGTGCTCGTCGCCCTCGACGCAGTCCGCACCGTAGGGCTGACGCTCGCCGGCCCGGTGACTCTCGCCTGCACGGTCGACGAGGAGGACCTCGACAGCGGTGTCCGCGCGCTCGTCGGGGCCGGGCCCCACGACCGGCCAGACGGGCTCGACGGCACGACGTATGCCGGGTGCGTCGTGGCCGAGCCCACCGACCTCGAGGTGGTGCGGGCCTGTCGGGGGGATGCGTACTTCGAGCTGCACGTGTCAGGGGTCCCCGCACACTCCGGTCGACCGTCCGACGGGCGTAACGCGATCGACGCGATGAGCAAGGTCATCGCCCTCATCCGCGAGGACCACGAGCGACTCACCGCAGACGTCGACGACGTGCTCGGGTCCGGCACGTGGAGCGTGGGCCGGGTCGAGGGTGGGACCGGCACGTCGGTCGTCGCCGCCGACGCCCACCTGTGGGTGGATCGCCGTCTGATGCCGGGAGAGGCCGCCGAGGAGGTACTGGCCGCGCTCTTGGAGCGGGTGGCCGAGAACGGGATCACCGGCGACGGCATCACCGTGACCGGGGAGGTGACGATGCAGATGCCGGGCTTCGCGACGGCCGATGAGCATCCCCTCGTCCAGGCTGCCGTGACCGCGGGACACGCCCTCGGGCTCGACGCACCCGTCACGGGTTGGACCGCAGCCTGCGACGGTGGGTTCGTCGATCGCGACCTGGGGATCCCGACGGTCGTGCTCGGCCCCGGCAGCATCAACGACGAGGCGCACCAGGCCAATGAGTCGGTCGCGGTCGCAGACCTCGTCACGGCGGCCCGCTGGTACGGGCACCTCATCGCCAGCTTTTGTACGATGGTTGACAACGACCAGGACGACGCCGGCGGAGGCGTCGTCGCACAGCGAAGGAACGAGGGCCTGTGACGCAGGAATGGGCACCCCCACGGACTCGGATCGAGATCGATCTCGAGCGAATCAAGCAGGACCCCACGCCCACGCTCATCGCACGCCAGCTCCGTGACGCGATCGCCCGGGGCCAGTTCGCGCCGGGTCAGCAGCTGCTCGAGACCCAGCTCGCCCTGCGCCTCGGCGTGAGCCGCGGACCGCTGCGCGAGGCGATGCAGCGGCTGTCCCAAGAGGGTCTGCTGGACAGCTACCGCCACCGCGGGCTCTTCGTCATGAAGCTCGACGACGCTGCGATCCGGGACATCTATCTCGCTCGGGGGGCGATCGAGCGTGCGGCCGTGGGAGAGCTGTTCGTCGACGGGCGCCACACCGGCGCCACCGTCCTGTGCGACCTCGCCGACGCGATGGCCGACCATGAGGACAGCCCGTCGAGCCCCGAGGTGTCCGAGCTCGACATGCGTTTCCACGAAACGCTGGTGCAGCTCAGCCAGAGCCCTCGACTGCTGCGCATGCACGAGACGATGATTACGCAGGTTCGGATGTGCCTGACCCACATGCAGCACACCTACGAGTCGGTCGACTCCCGGTTGACCGAGCACCGCCTGCTGGCCGACGCGATCGTCGCAGGCGACGCCGAGCTCGCCGATCGTCGGCTCGTCGCGCACATGCAGGATGGGGTTCGGCGACTGCGGGAGGGCGCCGCGCGCACGGCCGTTGGGTCAGTCGCCGAGGCGGAACAGGCGGCCGAGCCCCTCGGCAGTGTCATTCCATCCCGCCAGGCGTAACCCCCACCAGCCCGTCACCTGGTTGGCCGTGAGCACCGGCCGGTTCAGCTCGGACTCGAGCGCGCCGATGAGGCTCACGGTGTGCAGCGCGGTGTCGGGCACCACGATGGGCAGGTCACTGGCCCGACTCGCGGCGAGGGCAACCAACGAGCGCACCGCATCCGGCCCGAGCCGACCGGCGTCCTCGCCACTGGGGACCCCGTGGCTGTCGCCGACGACGACCGAGATCCGCTGTGCCGCAAGGACGTCGACGAAGTAGCGGGTGATGGCCTTCGGATAGGTGGCGGCGAGCACGACGCCCGGCGCTTCGAGCGCCGCCAGCGCCTCGAGGAACGCGATGGTCGTCGACGAGGCAGGCACGCCCGCGGCGTCGGCGACCCACCGGGCCTGTCGGTGCAGACCGTCGGCCCCGTAGACGAAACTGCCTGACGTGCAGGCCCACATCACGGCATCCGGGCGGTGGGCGGTCGCCGTGCGGGCGGCAGCCGTCAACGGCTCGCGCGCGCCCAGCGCGAGCAGCGCGGCCAGGTCATGGTCCGTCGGACCCTCCCAGGTGTGGACGACGGGAAACCGGACACCGGGGAGGAAGCGCTCCATCGCGGCGTACTCGTCCTCGGCACTGTGACCGGGGTAGAGCATGGCCACCGTCGTCTGGGCGGTCTCTTGTGTCTGGGCGGTCTCGGCGGCGGTCATCGGGCGGCACCGCGCCCATCGACCGAATGGGGGCTAGTCAAGGGGAGACGTCCTTCGCTAGATTGCAGATTGTTGACAATCTACCCACTCCTTCACCCTCGCAGGAGCAGACACCATGAGCGCAGCATCCGCCCCAGCCCAGCACCCGGTGCCCATCAGCCTCCTGAGGCGCGCCATCGCCGCCTCGGGCATCGGTAACGCCGTCGAGTGGTTCGACTACGGCATCTACGCCTACGGCACGGT
>JBBRGO010000085.1:0-11359 GCA_038224055.1 Actinomycetales bacterium | reverse complement strand
CGGGAGATACCACCCGGGCCGAGCGCGGACAGGCGACGCTTGTGCGTCAGACCCGCGAGCGGGTTGTTCTGGTCCATGAACTGCGAGAGCTGCGAGGTCCCGAAGAACTCCTTGATCGAGGCCACCACGGGGCGGATGTTGATCAGGGTCTGCGGGGTGATCGCCTCGACGTCCTGGGTCGTCATCCGCTCGCGGACGACGCGCTCCATCCGGGACAGGCCCGTGCGGACCTGGTTCTGGATGAGCTCGCCGACGGAGCGCAGTCGACGGTTGCCGAAGTGGTCGATGTCATCGACCTCGACGCGGACGTCGATCTCCTCGCCGTTCTTGCGGCCCTTCATCGTCGGCTGGCCGTCGTGCAGCGCCACGATGTGGCGGATCGTTGCCACGATGTCGTCGATCGACAGGGTCGAGTCGTTGATCGACGCGTCGAGACCGAGCTTCTTGTCGATCTTGTAGCGACCGACCTTCGCGAGGTCGTAGCGCTTGGAGTTGAAGTAGAGGTTGTCGAGCAGCGTCTGCGCGGCCTCCTTGGTGGGCGGTTCGCCCGGACGCAGCTTGCGGTAGATGTCGAGGAGCGCGTCGTCCTGGCCCTGGGTGTGGTCCTTCTCCAGGGTGAGGCGCATCGACTCGAAGTCGCCGAACTCCTCGAGGATCTGGGCCTCGGTCCAGCCGAGGGCCTTGAGCAGCACCGTGACGGACTGCTTGCGCTTGCGGTCGACGCGCACGCCGACCATGTCGCGCTTGTCGATCTCGAACTCGAGCCAGGCGCCGCGGCTCGGGATGATCTTCGCCGTGTAGATGTCCTTGTCGGACGTCTTGTCGGGCGTGCGCTCGAAGTAGACGCCCGGGCTGCGGACGAGCTGGGAGACGACGACGCGCTCGGTGCCGTTGATGATGAAGGTGCCGCGCTCGGTCATGAGCGGGAAGTCACCCATGAAGACCGTCTGGCTCTTGATCTCGCCCGTCTGGGCGTTCATGAACTCAGCCGTGACGAAGAGCGGCGCGTCGTAGGTCTGGTCGCGCTCCTTGCACGACTCGATCGACTTGCGGGTCTCCTCGAAGCGGTGGTCTCGGAACGACAGCGACATCGAGCCGCTGAAGTCCTCGATCGGGGAGATCTCCTCGAAGATCTCCTCGAGCCCCGACCGGTCGGGGACGTCAGTGCGTCCCTCGGCCTTGGCCGCGGCAACGCGGGCCTGCCAGCGCTCGTTGCCGAGCAGCCAGTCGAAGCTCTCCGTCTGGAGTGCCAGGAGGTCAGGGACCTCGAGGGGTTCGCGAATCTTCGCGAAGGACAGACGTCCCGAAGGGGTCTGTGCGGTGGACATGTTCGTCGCAGTACGCGCGGCAGCCAAGGAGGGTCCTTCCACGGGCCTTTTCCGAATCTTGAGTCAAGGCGCTGCGCACGACCACCCCGATCCCGGACACGCCGAAGAGCGTGGATTCCGGGCGCTGGGGAGGCATGGACAGCGCAAAGGCCTAGCCTAGCCCCAAAGGGCAGGAGTGTCCAGCCGGGTCAAGGTGCGGAGGTCGTCAGCGTGAGCGAGACCTCGACACCCCCTGGACCGGGGACTCCACAAAGGGAACGCGATGAATATGGACCTCCGAGAGCCCCACGTCAAGGGTCACCCTTCTTCGGCCGTGTCGCGCGCGTGTGCCAGACAGGCCCGGCGGGTCGTCCTATGGTCGAGGTGTCACCGTCGATGAGAGCCGACGCGGGTCGGCACTCTCCCTCCAAGGAGTCCCCCATGAGCGAGAACCAGCCCCCCGAGCAGCCGTCGTACGGTTCCGACCCGGCACCGAGCCCGCCCAGCCCCCAGGGCCCACCGGACCCGACGAACCCGCCCAGCCCCCAGGGCCCACCGAGCCCGCAGGCTCACCAGGGCCACCCGGGTCACCAGGGCCCCCAGCCCGTGACCCCCATGCAGGGGACCCAGGGCGGCGGCCTCAACCGCAACATCCCGGGCGCGGCGATGGCTGCCCTGCCCGACGGCAGCGGCTTCCTCGGCGCCCTCTTCGACTTCAGCTTCAACCGCTTCGTCACGCCGATGCTCGTCAAGCTCGTCTACGTGCTCGCGACGATCTACGCGGTCTTCGTCTATCTCGTCGTCGTCGTCGTCGGCTTCGCCAGCGGTGGCTTCTGGACCGGCCTCACCGCCCTCATCCTCGGCCCGATCGGCGCGATCATCTGGCTGGCCGTCGTCCGCATCGGCCTCGAGTTCGGCATCTCCGTGGTCCGGATGAGCCAGGACGTGCACGAGCGCCTCCCCCAGGCCTGACCCCTCGGCGCCCCCGTCCCCTCCCACTCGACGGTGGGAGGTCAGGTGGCGGGCTGCTGCTGGGTGATGCAGTGGATGCCGCCGCCGCGGTCGAAGAGCGGCCGGGCGTCGACTCCGACGACCTGCCGGCCCGGGTAGGCCTCCGCGAGGACGCCGAGGGACCGCTCGTCCTGGTCGTCACCGAAGGTGCAGGCGATGACGGCGTCGTTGACGACGAGGTGGTTGAGGTAGGACCAGTCGACCGGGCCCCCCTCGTCGGCGAGGGTCTCGGGCGCCGGGACCCCGACCACCTCGAGCGCGTTGCCGGCCGCGTCCCGGGACGACTCGAGGAGCTCTCGCAGCTCGCGGGAGACCGCGTGGTCGGGGTGCTCGGAATGTCGCTGCTCGTGGAGCAGGACGACGCCGGGCGAGGCGAAGGTCGCGACGATGTCGACGTGGCCCCGGGTGCCGAACTCGCCGTAGTCGCGGGTGAGACCGCGAGGCAGCCAGAGGCAGTGGGTCACGCCGATGGTGCGGGCCAGCTCGGCCTCGACGTCGGACCGGGTCAGGTCGGGGTTGCGGTCGGGGTCGAGCTGCACCGTCTCGGTGAGCAGCACGGTGCCGGCCCCGTCGACGTGGATGCCGCCCCCCTCGTTGACGAGGGACGAGCCGACGAGCTCCGCCCCGGCCAGTCGTGCGACGTGGGCGCCGATCCGGGCGTCGTGCTCCCACGACGCCCACGGCTGGGCGCCCCAGCCGTTGAAGACCCAGTCGACGGCCCCCAGCCGACCGTCGTCGGAGACCACGAAGGTCGGGCCGATGTCGCGCATCCACGCGTCGTCGAGCTCGGCCTCGATGATCTCGACGTCGGGGTGCAGGTGCGCCCGGGCCACCGCGACGTCCGCGGGGGTGACGACCATCCGCACCGGCTCGAAGGCGACGACGGCCCCGGCGACCGCGGCCCAGGTCCGTCGGGCGGTCGCCACCTCCTCGGGGGTCTCACCGAGGGTGTAACCGCCGCTCGGCCAGGCCATCCAGGTGCACGCGTGGCGCGCGCCCTCGGCCGGCATCAGCCAGCGGTCGTCCGCGGCCGCGGAGCCGGTCACGGTGCGACGTCGCGACGAAGATCGTCGCGCACGGGGGCGGTGAGGGCGGCATACGAGTCCGGGCGTCGGGTCGACAGGAACGGGAAGAGCGCGAGCCAGTCGTCGCGCTGCGCCAGGTCGAGGTCGGCGACGAGGACGGCCGCCTCGTCGCGCGGCGCCTGGACGAGCACCCGGCCATAGGGGTCGGCGATGAACGAGCTGCCGTAGAAGGTGATCAGGCCCTCGGTGCCGTAGCGGTTGGGCACGACGACGAACAGGCCGTTGGCGACCGCGTTGCCGACGATGACCTGCTGCCAGAGCGGCTGGGTGTCGAAGTCGGGGTGGTCCGGCTCGGAGCCGATGGCCGTCGGGTAGCAGAGCACCTGGGCCCCGCCGAGCGAGTACAGCCTGGCCACCTCGGGGAACCACTCGTCCCAACAGGTCGGCAGCCCGAGCCGCACCGGGGGGTCCGCGAGCTCGACGACGGGGTAGGCGTCGTCGGCGGGGCCGGGCCGGAAGTACTTGTCCTCGTAGTAGCCCGCCGTCACGGGGATGTGCGTCTTGCGGGTGCGCGCGAGCAGCTCCCCCGTCGGGGCCACGACGACCGCGCTGTTGAACCCGAGGCCGTCCCCCTGCTCGGCGCGCTCGTAGAGCGAGGTGTGGACGTGCACTCCGAAGTCACGGGCCGCCTCGCGGGCGAACGTCAGGGTGCGCCCGGTCTCGAGGTCCTCCGCGGTCGCCGACGGCGTGCCCACCGGGAGGGTGTCAGCGAGATAGCGCGACAGCGTGAGCTCGGGGAGGAAGACGATCCGCGCACCGGCCTCGGCCGCCGTGCGGATCCCGTCGCGCAGCGTCCGGACGAGCGCGCCCTCGTCGGGAGCCCACGCGTGCTGCACGAGAGCGACCCGGACCGGGGGGGTCCCCTGCGCGTCGACACGGGCAGGGGATTCGGGCACTCCGTCGGCCTGGATCAGCTTCACAGTCGGCAGTATGCCGCAGGGCCGGCGCCCCGGGACGCGGGCCTCAGTGGTGGCGGTAGTCCACGTCGGAGTCGAGGTGGTCGCCGTCGAGGCGGATCGTCAGCGCACGCACGGCGTCGCGCTCGGGGAGGTCGCCGAGCCGGTCGAGGATCTGGGCCAGCTCGGCGAACGTGTCGGCGGTCGGCACGGGCGGGGTGCCGTCGGCATTGCCGGTCAGGCCGACGATCCGGTGGTCCTCATCGAGCGTGAGGGTCGCGGTGAGCACCATGATCTCGCTGTCCCGCTGACGCTGCACCCCCGACCTGAGGGCGCCGGCGAGCGCGGGGAGGACCTCGTCGAGCACGATCGAGGGCGGCACGCCCTGACCGACGACCCCGTCCGCGGGCGGGGGGACGGTGTGGACGCCGTCGGGCTCCGCGCCCAGCTGGTCGGGCTCGTCCGGCTCGTCCGGGTCGTCCCGCTCGTCCGGCTCGTCGGGCTGGAGGGAGTGTCCAGGCTCGCTCACTGCGGCGGGCTCGCCCCGCCCCTCGGAGAGGTAGCCCACGGCGGCGAAGGAGATCTTCGCGAAGTCGACGGCGTCCTCCCGGACCAGGGCGTTGTCGAGGACGTGCGCGACGTTGACGGGAAGGTCCACCATGCCGGGGTGCAGCTGCTGGCCGACGAAGCGGGCGCAGACGAGGACGGCGTCGACCCGGACCATGCGGCGGCCCTTGCGGTCCTCCACCTGCTGGTCCGCGGGCACCCGGGCGAGGTCGAGGGCCGGCTCGGGGTAGAAGTGCAGCGGGCGCTCCAGCAGCACGACGGAGTAGTCCGGGCGGTCGGGGCCCGGCAACAACCGGTAGAGCTCACCGTCGAGCGGCAGCTGCCACTCGAGCTCGTCCGGAGCGGTGTCGAAGCGGCTGATCCGCACGAGGGGTCCGTAGGCCCCCATCGGCGCTGTCGACGCCGCGTTCTCGGCGGGGGCCTCGGGGGCCGTCCCCGGCTCGGGGGCGGGGCTCTCCGAGGTGGGGCGCTCGGGCCCGGGCGGCGGCCCCTCCGCGAGCGACGGGCGCTCAGCGCCGTCCGACGTGGTCGCAGCGACGCTCGGCCTGCGGTTGCGTGACAGCCATCCCATGACCGTCAACCTACCTGCCGAGCCTGCGAGCCGGCCGGGCGGCGGCGGGCCGGTGAGCGGCATACCCCTCCGGGGCGCCATCGGTGGGTCCGCGTGGTTACGGTGGCCGGGTGACGACAGTGAGCAAGGACGCTCCGGACCTGACCGCGCTCGGCGCCGAGCTGAGCGACGGCGCCCTGATGACCGACCCCGCGACGGTCGAGGGCTACCGGCGGGACTGGACGCAGTCCGAGGACGCAGGGGTCCCGCTCGCGGTGGTGAGGGCGCAGACCGCCGCCGACGTGCAGACCGCGGTGCGGTGGGCGGCCGCCAACGGTGTGCCGGTCGTGCCCCGCGGGGCCGGTACCGGGCTCTCGGGTGGGGCGTGCGCCGTCGACGGCTGCATCGTGCTCAGCCTCGACCGGATGCGGGCCGTCGAGATCGACCCCGCGACCCGGACGGCGACGGTCGAGCCGGGGGCACTCAACGGCGAGGTCAAGCAGGCGGCCGCCGGGCACGGGCTCTGGTACCCACCCGACCCGTCCTCCTTCGAGATCTGCTCGATCGGCGGCAACGTCGCGACCAACGCGGGCGGCCTGTGCTGCGTGAAGTACGGCGTGACGACCGACTACGTGCTCGGGCTCGACGTCGTGCTCGCAGACGGGACCCTCGTGCGGCTCGGCGGGCACCGGATCAAGGACGTGGCCGGGCTGCCGCTGCTCAAGCTCTTCGTTGGCAGCGAGGGCACCCTGGGGATCGTCACCCGCGCGATCCTGCGCCTCGTGCCGGCGCCACCCCCCGCCGCCACCCTCGTGGCCACCTTCCCCACGGTGGACGCGGCGGCGCGCACCGTCGTGGCGATCGGGCGCACGCTGAGGGCCTCGATGATGGAGCTGATGGACTCCGCCGCGATCAACGCCGTGGAGGACTACCAGCCGATGGGCCTGGACCGGGAGGCCGGCGCCCTGCTGCTGGCCCAGTCCGACGCCCCGGGCGCGGCCCGCGCCGAGGAGATCGCCCTGATGGAGCGGGAGTGCACCGCCCACGGCGCCACCGAGTGCTTCGTCACCGACGACCCGGCCGAGGGCGAGATGTTCGCGGCAGCGCGGCGGGCGGCCTTCCCAGCCGTCGAGAAGCGCGGGTCGCTGATGCTCGAGGACGTGGGGGTGCCGGTGCCCCGGCTGCCCGAGCTGCTCCTCGGGATCGCCGAGATCGCCGCCCGGAACCGGGTCGAGATCCCGGTGGTCGCCCACGCCGGCGACGGCAACACCCACCCGATCGTCGTCTATCCCCGCGGAGACGAGCCGGCGCGTGACCGTGCCGCGCAGGCGTTCTCGGAGGTCATGGCGCTCGCGATCAGCCTCGACGGCACGATCACCGGTGAGCACGGGATCGGCCGGCTCAAGCGAGATGCCCTGCCCGCCCAGCTCGGACCGGACGTCATGGCCCTGACCCACCGCATCAAGTCCGCCCTCGACCCGCAGGGCATCCTCAACCCGGGAGCAGCGTTCTGATGACGACCACCGCCCGCACGACCACCGAGCGCCACCTCTTCGGGCCCGGTCCGTGCAACCCCGACCCCGAGGCGACCGCGGCCCTCGCCGCTCCCCTCCTCGGGCACCTCGACCCGGTCTTCCTCGAGCTGATGGACGAGACGTGCGACCTGCTCCGTCTCGTGTGGGGCACGGCCAACCGACGGACGCTGCCGCTGTCGGCGACCGGCTCGGCCGGCATGGAGGCGGCCTTCGTCAACCTCGTCTCCCCCGGCGACGTCGTCGTCGTCGCGGTCAACGGTCTCTTCGGCAAGCGGATGGTCGAGGTCGCATCCCGGCACGGGGCCGAGGTGGTCGCCGTCGAGCACGAGTGGGGCCAGCCGGTCGACGTCGAGCGGGTCCTGTCCGCCCACCCCTCCCCCGCGATCATCGCCGCCGTGCACGCCGAGACCTCGACCGGTGTCCGCTCCGACGTCGCCGCGCTCGGCGCCGGCAAGGGCGACGCGCTGCTGCTCGTCGACGCCGTCACGAGCATCGGCGGCATCGAGCTGCGCGCGGACGACTGGGGCATCGACGTCGGCTATGCCGGCACCCAGAAGTGTCTCGGCGTCGCACCTGGCCTCGCTCCCTTCACGATCAACGACCGGGCCTTCGCCCGCCGCGTCGAGCGGCCCAGCTCGTGGTATCTCGACCTCGGGCTGCTCGGCGGCTACGTCGGGGAGGCGTCCGGCTCCGGCCAGCGGACCTACCACCACACGGCCCCGACGGCGATGGTCGCGAGCCTCCACGCAGGCCTCCGGCGGATCGAGGCCGAGGGACTGGAGGCCGTCTGGGCCCGGCACGCCGAGGCCGGGCGGCTGCTCCACGAGGGCCTGGCCGAGCTGGGTCTCGAGCTGTTCGCAGCCGAGGGACACCGTCTGCCCGAGCTGACGACGGTGCGCGTGCCCGACGGCGTCGACTCGGCCGCCGTCCGGCGCTACCTGCTCGAACGCCACGACGTCGAGATCGGTGCCGGCGCAGGCGAGTTCGCTGCGACCGTCTGGCGGATCGGCCTGATGGGACCCAACGCCCACCCCGACCGCGTCGCCCTGGTCCTCGCCGCGCTCAAGGACGCGCTCGAGCACGCCTCCTGAACCCGCACCCTTCGTAGCCCGGGCGAACGCGAGGGCGTCGGGGCTGGAGCTCCAGCGGTGCGAGGTATGCCGCCGCGCGCCGCCGCGAGATTTCACCTCGACCCGCTGGGGCCGGTGGGCGGGACGCACGAAGGCGGGCCCGACCGTGTGGTCGGACCCGCCTTCGCGGTGGTGCGTGAGGTCCCGGCTAGCCGGGACGACTCACTTGAGCTCGACGGACGCGCCGGCGGCCTCGAGCTGGTCCTTGGCCTTCTCGGCCGCAGCCTTGTCGACCTTCTCGAGGACGGGCTTGGGGGCGCCGTCAACGAGGTCCTTGGCCTCCTTGAGGCCGAGGCTCGTGAGCGCGCGGACCTCCTTGATGACCTGGATCTTCTTCTCGCCCGCGGCGAGCAGAACGACGTCGAACTCGCTCTGCTCCTCGACGGCCTCGGGGGCGGCGGCGCCGCCGACGGGGGCGGCGGCGACCGGAGCGGCCGCGGTGACGTCGAACGTGTCCTCGAAGAGCTTCACGAACTCGGAGAGCTCGATGAGGGTCATCTCCTTGAAGGCGTCAAGGAGCTCGTCGGTGCTGAGCTTGGCCATGATGGCTTCCTTCCTGTGTATTGCCGTGAGTGGCGTTGTGTTGAAACGAACGGACGCGATCGCGTCAGCTCTCGTCGCCACCCTCGGCGACGTCGGTGTTCGCCTCGGCGGACGCGGGCGCGTCCTCCGTGGCGGGGGCCTCGTCGGCAGCAGCCGGCGTGGCGGAACCCTCGGCCTCGACCTTCGCGCGCAGAGCGTCGACCACGCGGGCCGTCTGAGCGAGAGGAGCGGCGAAGAGGTAGACGGCCTTGCTGAGCGAACCCTTGAGGGCGCCCGCCATCTTGGAAAGCAGAACCTCGCGGGACTCGAGGTCCGCAAGCTTCGTGATCTCCTCGGGGGTCAGGGTCTTGCCGTCGAGGACGCCACCCTTGATCACGAGGAGGGGGTTTGCCTTGGCGAAGTCACGCAGGCCCTTGGCCGCCTCGACCGGGTCACCGGTGACGAAGGCGATCGCGGTCGGGCCCTGGAGCTGACCGTCGAAAGCCGTGACGCCGGCTTCCTTGGCAGCAATCTCCGTGAGCGTGTTCTTGACCACGGCATAGGTGGCGTGTTCCCGAATCGAGCTGCGCAGCTGCGAGAGCTGGGCCACGGTCAGACCGCGGTACTCGGTGAGAACGGCCGCGCCGGACTCGCGGAACTTGTCCGTGATCTCGGCAATGGCTGCCGTCTTCTCGACGTTGGCCATCTGGGCCTCCTTCCCTTGCGTTGCGACGCCGGTCGAAGGGCCGACACGACAAAGGCCCCGGCGCAGGGCGCACGGGACCTTGGACGGCATACAGATGTGTGCCGCGGGGGGTAACGCGTCCTGCGCTGGCTGCCCGCAACGTGGCGGTACCTTCGGGAGGGGCGTGGAGCCCACGTCCTCCAACCGGCGGTCATTGGTCAACGCACAGAGTACGGGCCTTCGGCGATCGGACCAAATCGTCGTGGCTCCACCACCGGCGGTCACTCGTGGCCTACGGTGACAGACATGTCTCGACCTGGCGGAGTGCACGCGGGTGGTCCACCCCGGCGACCGACCTCCAGGGCGCGCGCCTGGGCCACCGGAGCCCTCGTCGCCTGCGTCGCCGCCGACATCGCGGGCGTCGCTGTCGCCTCGGCCGCGAACCGTGATCCTGGCTCGGCGGGTGCGGTCGCAAGCAGCAGCGAGCTGGGGTTCGCGCTGGGCACCGGCACGCCCGCCGCCACGAAGGGCATGGGCGGGTCCTCCTCGGCTCTCTCCTCGACCTCGGCGGAGGTGCCCGAGCCGGGAGAGACGGTCCCGGCCGCCCCGGCAACCCCGGCCCCCTCCGGCACCGCCTCGGCCGCCGTCGTCGAGCACGGGGCCGGCCGCTTCACCGTGCTCTCGGTGCCCGCCGGCGCCGCACGTCCGGCCCCCTCGAGCGGCCGGGTCGTGCGCTACACGCTCGAGATCGAGGGCGGGCTGACGACGACCCCGACGGACTACGCCAGGACCGTCGCCTCGGTGCTCACCGATCCGCGCGGCTGGCAGACCGTCGACAAGGTCACGTTCGTCAACGTCACCCCCGACCAGGCCAAGGCCGGCACGAAGCCCGACATGCGCATCCTGCTCGCGAGCCCCGACACCGTCGACACGCTGTGCGCCCCCCTCCAGACGCGGGGGCAGGTCAGCTGCCACAACCTGCACCAGGTCGTGCTCAACCAGCGGCGCTGGGAGCTCGGGGCGGAGGCCTATGGCGACGACATCGCGAGCTATCGCGTCTACCTCGTCAACCACGAGGTCGGTCACGGTATCGGCCACGGGCACGCGCAGTGCCCGGGCAAGGACGAGCCGGCCCCCGTCATGATGCAGCAGACCTACGGCCTCGACGGGTGCACCCCGTGGACGTGGCCGAGCACGAAGCAGGCCTGACCCCACCCGGCCGGGCCGACCGAGTCACCCGCTTCCCACCCGCTTCCCACCCGCTTCCCACCCCGGCACGTGCCGGGGGCGAGCGGGGCGCGAGTGGCGCTCAGGGGGTCGCAGCGATGTTCTCGAGGACCACGGCGAGGCCCTGTCCTACGCCGATGCAGATGCACGCCACGCCCCACCTGCCTCCGGTGCGCTGGAGCTCGCGCACGAGGGTGCCCAGCACCCGGCCGCCGGAGGCTCCCAGCGGGTGCCCGAGCGCGATGGCCCCGCCACGCGGGTTGACGATCTCCGGGTCGATCGGCCACGCATCGACGCACGCCAGCGACTGCGCGGCGAACGCCTCGTTGAGCTCGACGACCGAGACGTCGTCCCAACCGATCCCGGCCCGGGCGAGGGCGGCGTTTGCCGCCGCGACCGGTGCGTAACCGAAGAGCTGGGGCTCGTTGGCACTGGCCGCGCGACCGGCGATGCGTGCCAGCGGGGTCAGTCCGATCCGGTCGGCGGCGCGCTCGCTCCCGAGCAGGACGGCCGAGGCCCCGTCGTTGAGTGGCGAGGCGTTGCCCGCCGTGACCGTGCCCTCTCCCTCGGGCCGGAAGACCGTCCTCAGACCGGCGAGGCGTTCGGCCGTCGTGTCGGGGCGGATCGACTCGTCCCTCATCAGGTCGGTCCCCGGGACCGGGACGACGAGGTCGTCGTAGAAGCCCTCGGTCCAGGCGCGGTCGGCCAACGCGTGCGACCTCGCGGCAAAGGCGTCCTGCCGTTCCCGCGTCACGCCGTGCAGCTCGCGCAGCTGCTCGGTGGCCTCCCCGAGCGACACGGTCCACGCCGGCGGCATCGCCGGGTTGACCAGCCGCCAGCCGAG
>JBBRGO010000084.1:0-11393 GCA_038224055.1 Actinomycetales bacterium | reverse complement strand
GGTTGAGGAAGCCGAGATAGAAGGTGAAGAACACCGCGGCGACGATGAGCCACACGACGATGAGCGGCAGCGAGGTCCCGCCGATGGTGACCGAGAAGAAGACGATGTTGGTGATCGCGTCCAAGACGCTGTTGAAGCCGTCCATAACGGCACCACCGTCACGGGCACGGTGGCGGTGCGGGTGAGGTGACCCGGGATCGACCCGAAGATCGCCCGCTTCACCCGGGTGTCACCGGTCCGGCCGACGACGACCTGGACGGCGTGACGCTCGGTGACGAGGTCGTTGAGCAGGTCGACCGGGTCGCCGTGCCGGACGATGCCCTCGGCGGTGATCCCGGCCTCGCGGGCCTTCGTGAGCCGCGGCTCGATGATCTGCTCGGTGGCGGCCGCGATCTCGGCCTGCCTCGTCTGATGTCGGTGGGACAGCTCGTCCGGGGTGCTGAACGAGTAGGGCGACCACGGGATGACGTGGACGATGCACAGCTCGAAACCGAGCTGTTTCGCCCTCAGGCTGGCGAACTCCACCGCACGCGTGCTCGCGTCGCTCGCGTCGACGCCGATCAGGACAAGGCTCATGGCTCTCCCATCGCCCTCCGGCCGCGGTGCCGAAGTTGACGACGACCGTAGCGGAACCGGACCGCCTCGGTCAGGTCACGATTCGGCCCGAATCGGCGCTCCGGCATACGGAATTGGCGTTCCCGCAGGTCAGGGACGGAACGACGCCGCGAGGGCGTTGAGCGTCGTGGTGCGCTCGCGGACGGCGAGCCGTCGGAAGGCCGGGGTCGCGACGCGGTGCAGTCCGTGGGTCTGCATCCGGGCGTCGTGGATGACGAGCGTCGTGTGCACGCCCTTGGCGCCGAGCGTGTAGCCCGGCCAGCCCTCCGCCGTGACCCGGCCGCTGCGCGTCGCGTCCCACCAGTGGTAGACGATCCGGGTCGGCGGGACGAACTCGACGATCTCGCCGGGCGTCGTGCCCACCGACGTCCGGTCCACGTACGTCGTCCCGAGCCCCGGCTCGCCCGGTGACGTCTGCTCCGTGCGCCGCAGGATGCTGCCCCGGCGCGGCATCCAGTCGTTGTGGCCCTCGATGTCGGCCAGCCGCGCGAACACCTCGTCGATCGGCGCGTGGACGAGCACCGTCAGCTCGAACTCGATGACGCCCATGTCTCAGGGTCCTCCCTCGCAGGGATTGCCTCAAGACCCGGACGGATGACGTATGCCGTCCGCTCACCTCGGTCGCTCGCGCGCCTCGGTCGCTCGCTCGCCTCGGTCGCTCGCGCGCCGTGGGCGGTCAGTGCGAGGGCAGCGACCCCGAGAGCCGGCCGTGGCGCTCGGCGCTGGCGGCGTTGAGCCCGACGATCTCGACCGTGGTGCCGCGACGCTCGTACTTCGTGGTGATGGCGTCGAGCGAGGCGACCGTGGAGGCGTCCCAGACGTGCGAGCGCGACAGGTCGATGACGACGTGCGCCGGATCGTCGGCGTACTCGAACTGGGTGTAGAGGTCGTTGCTCGAGGCGAAGAAGAGCTCGCCGGTCACGGTGTAGCGGGCCGTGACGGTGCCGTCGGCGTTCTCGACGAGCTCGCGCTCGGTCTCGGTGAGGTGGGCGACGCGACGGGCGAAGAGGACCATCGCGACGAGGACGCCGACGACGACGCCGATCGCGAGGTTGTGGGTGAGCACGACGACCACGACCGTGGAGGCCATCACCGAGGTCTCGCTCTTCGGCATCCGGCGCAGGGTGGCGGGCCGGATGCTGTGCCAGTCGAAGGTGCCGACGGCGACCATGATCATCACGGCGACGAGCGCGGCCATCGGGATGATCGCGACGACGTCGCCAAAACCGACGACGAGGATGAGCAGGAAGACGCCGGCGAGGAAGGTCGAGATGCGGGTGCGCGCCCCGGACGCCTTCACGTTGATCATCGTCTGGCCGATCATCGCGCAGCCGCCCATGCCACCGAAGAAGCCGGTGATGATGTTGGACGCGCCCTGGCCCCAGGCCTCGCGGGTCTTGGGCGAGTGGCTGTCGGTGATGTCGTCGACGAGCTTGGCGGTCATCAGCGACTCGAGCAGACCGACGAGGGCCAGCCCCAGCGCATACGGCGCGATGATGCGGAGCGTCTCGAAGGTGAAGGGCACGTTGGGGATGAGCAGAGCGGGGAGGCTGTCGGGCAGGGCGCCCTCGTCACCGACCTCCGGGACGTTCGTCGCCACGATGATCGTGAAGCCGGTGAGCAGCACGATGGCCACGAGCGGCGACGGGACGACCTTCGTCAGGCGGGGCAGCAGCACGATGACGGCGAGGCCGACCGCGACGAGGGGGTAGACCTGCCACGGGACGTCGATCAGCTGCGGCAGCTGGGCCGTGAAGATGAGGATCGCGAGGGCGTTGACGAAGCCGACCATGACGGAGCGCGGGATGAAGCGCATCAGCCGCGCCACGCCCGTGACGGCGAGCAGCACCTGGATGAGACCGCCGAGGATCACCGTCGCGATGAGGTAGTCGAGCCCGTGGTCGCGCACGACCGGTGCGACGACGAGGGCGATGGCGCCGGTCGCTGCCGAGATCATCGCCGGCCGCCCGCCGAGGAAGGCGATCGACACGGCCATCGTGAAGGAGGCGAAGAGGCCCACCCGGGGGTCGACCCCGGCGATGATCGAGAAGGAGATCGCCTCGGGGATCAGGGCCAGGGCCACGACGAGTCCGGCGAGCACCTCGGTGCGGAGCATCCGCGGGCTGCGCAGCGCCTCGAGGACCGAGGGTGAGCCGTGGTGGACCGGCGACGGTCGGCGGGGGTTGAGGGCAGGGGCAGGGGGGCTCGTCGTCACGAGGGGTCTCCGTCAGGTGGTGGGGCCGAAAAAGAGGCAGGCGCCCCGAGCTCTGCTCGAGGCGCCTTCGTCTCTTGGCGGTGGCGATGGGAGCTGCACCGGTCGTGGGCGCGGAGCCCGACCGTGTCTGCACGTCCACGTCCGCCACCAGTCGTCGATACGACACCGCGCATCGTACGCGCGTTCCGCCCCGACCCCGAAACCGCCCGTCAGGGCTTGGTCACCGCCAGGCCATCGTGATGGACGTGTCCGTGACGGTGGGCGTGGGGTCCTCCATCGAGATCGGCGCCGACCGTGACCGGTCACCATCTCGCGAGTTCGATACGCCAGCCCGTCTCTCCCTGATCCCGACAGCGGTGACTGAGTCGCCTACGTCGACTGGTTCGGTGGGATGTTCTGGTTGACGTGGAACAGGTTGCTCGGGTCGTAGCGGCCCTTGACCGCCGCGAGCCGCTCGTAGTTCGCGCCGTAGGAGTCCCGGACGCGGTCAGCACCCTCGTTCATCAGAAAGTTGACATACGTTCCGCTCGCAGCCGTCGGGTGCAGCTCCGACCAGTAGTCCTTGGCCCACTCGGAGATCCTTCCCGCGTTCGCGGGATCGGGGTCCACGCCCACGATGACTGCGGCCCAGCCGCCCTCGCGGTGGGCGAACGCGGTGGCGTTCGCGGGGACTCTGGACGCGGCGCCCCCGACCGGATACATGTGCATCGTGGAGTGACCCGTGGGTAGGAGCGGACCGTACTTCTCGTGCACCTCGATTGCGGCGTCACTGATCTCGTTGCAGAAGTCGGATCGCCAGTACCACTGCAGTCCAGCCGGGTACAGCCCGTCGAAGGCTTGCTGAAGCGCGTTGAAGGGCATCTCGTGCACGCCGACCATGAGGGGACTTCCGAACTCCCGAACCGGAGAGGTGACCTCTTCGGCCTTCTCGAGCGGGCCGGTGTAGCACCAGACGATGCCGCACACCTTGCGTCCCCAGAGGTCCTCAGGGAAGGGGGCCACCGGTGGGACGGTGAGCAGGGCGATCCACCCGTTGAGCTCTTCGGGCAGCTTGGGCAGGAGCTCGCGATACCACTGCATCACCTCCCTGGTGTCGGCCAGGTCGTAGAAGACGGGACCGCCGAAGATCGTGCCGTGGTCCCCGATCGGGTGGCACCTGAAGGTGAAGGAGGTGACGACCCCGAAGTTCCCGCCGCCGCCGCGCAACGCCCAGAAGAGGTCGGAGTGGGTCTCGCTGTCGGCTCGCACCAGCGATCCGTCTGCGAGGACGACGTCCGCGGCCAGCAGGTTGTCCACGGTGAGCCCGAACCGGCGGGTGAGGTAACCGATGCCTCCGCCGAGGGCCAGGCCCCCGACCCCCGTGCTCGCCAAGAAGCCAGAGGGTGTGGCCATCCCGAACGCGACGGTGGCGTGGTCGACGTCGCCCCAGGTGCAGCCGCCGTCAACGCGGACCGTTCCCGCGGTGGGGTCGACCGTGGTGCTGCGCATCGGAGCGAGGTCGAGCACCAGGGCGTCGTCCCAGACACCGAGACCGGCCGCATTGTGGCCGCCGCCACGGACCGCCAGCTCCAGGCCGTGGTCGCGGGCGAACCGGACCCCGGCCACGACGTCAGCAACGTCGTGACAACGCAGCACGGCGGAAGGCCGTTTGTCGATCATGGCGTTGTAGACCGCGCGGGCCTCGTCATAGCGGTCGCTGTCCGGCAGGATCAGCGGGCCCCGCGTCTGGGCGTCGAGCTCGCCGTAGGGAAAGCCAGGTGACAACGTGTGGACGCCGTCGGGTGCCATCGTGTTCGTCATGATTGGTGTCCTTCGAAGATGAGGGTGAGGTGGTGACGGCCGCCGGCGCACGACAGGCGAAAGTGCTCCACCGGGCCGTCCGTGGAGGGGAGAGTGAACCGGTCGACAACCATGGCCGGCCGACCGCACTCAGGACAGGCGTGGATGCTGCAGATGGCGGGAGCCGTGCGCATGGGGCGCGGAGCGGCCCGCGTGACGGTTGACTGCGTCATCGTGGTTCCTCTGTTCGGTCTGCTGTACGCCGGATGCGTCGACGATGACGCTATGCAGATGGGCGTTCCGGAACCGTTCGCGCGGGATCACCGCCGCGAACGCTCTGCCGTCAGGGCCCGACCAGCTTCTCGAGGTCGACGCGGCAGCGGGTCAGCAGGGCCACGTTCGCCTGCGACTCGGCGACGACGACAGCCCGCTCGAGTAGTCGGACGGCGCGCGAGGGCGGGTCCAGAACCGCACGGGCGCGCAGGACCTCCGGCAGCCACCACAGGTCATCGTGCTCGATGGCAGACGCGATGGCTGCGTCCAGCGTGGCCCGTGCGGCGGTGGTATCCCCCTCACGGCAGTGCAGATCGGCGAGCAGGCTGAGCCAGTAAGGCATCCGGGCCAACGAGCCGTCCTGCTCCAATGAGTCGATCCCGAGCTTCACGGTAGCCACCCCGACGGTTCCGCCCTGCGCCCAACCGGTGAGAACCCTCGCCCAGTCCCGGTAGTAGGCGAAACCGTATCGGTCGCACACCTCGGCGAGCTCCGCCAGAACACCAGCCAATCCGGGCAGGTCCCCGAGGAGTTGATGGGTGACCGCTGCATACGCCAGAGCCACCGCCAGCGAGTACGGATGGTCGATGAGGCGGGCACTCCGTACGGATTCCGCGCTGCACGTGACGGCGCCGGCCTCGTCACCGAGAAGCCACCGCCCGTGCGCCCACCAGCCCGTGGCATGGACACTCGTCCGGGTACCGATGGGCAACGAGTCGGACTCACCTGACATCTCACAGGCGAGCCGGAAATGCCCCTCTGCGAGCTGCAGCAGCCCCAGTCCGAGCCCCGACCCCGCCACGGCCAGGTGGGCCTGGGCGGCCAGGTCAGGACACTGCCTGGACAGGGCAAGCGCCTGCGTTCCCCACCCGTGCGCTTCCGAGATGTGGCCCTGGACGTAGGTGGTGGCCCAGAGGGCGATCGCGGCCGTGCACTGGACGTCGACCAGCTCAAGACGCGCCCCGAGCTGTGCCGTGCGCCGCTCGTGCTTCTCCAGCTCCGTCGATGCGTAGCCGCGCCACGCGTTCAACGGTGGGAGCAGCTCGAGAAGGACATTCAGCTCGCGCTCGTCGCGCTGCTTGCTGGCGGGGAGCTCCGCGACCAGCACCAGGCATCGCTGCCAGAGACGAACACTTTCGGCGTGCGCGAAGACAGCGGTGGCGCGGCGACCGGCACGCTCATAGTGGGGAAGCGCGCGCTCGGGCCGGCTGCTGCGGTCGTACTGCTCGGCGAGCTGAGCTGCTACGGCGTCGATGCGGTCGGCGTAGAGCAGTTCCAAAGCCTGGGCCAGTCGCCTGTGCAGGAGCCACCGCCGGGGTGGGCTGATGGCCTCGTATGCCGCCGTGCGAAGCAGGTCGTGAGCGAAGTCGTACCCGCGCCCGTGCTCATGCAAGATTCGCTGACGCCACAGCTCGTCGACGACACGGACCACCGCGCCCTCTTCGAGGTCGGACGCCTCGATCAGCAGGTCGATGGTGAAGTCGCGGCCGACTGCTGCCGCCAGGGCGAGCAGCTCCTGGGCCGTCCCCGACAGGCGCGCGAACCGGCCCGTCAGCACGTCCTGCAGGCCGGTGGCGTCGATCCGCCCCGGCGACGAGGTCGCCGCGCGCAGCGCTTCGAGCAGATAGAAGGGATTGCCGGCCGTCGCTGACATCAGCAGGCCCAGCTCGTCGTCGGTCACGGCACGACCGGCCAGCCTCCGGGCCAGCTGACTGGTGTCTGAGGACGACAAGTTGTCGATCCGTCTGACGTCGGCCTGACCGGCCCCGCGCATGTCATGCAGTGCAGCTGCCAGGTCGCCTCGACCCAGCTCGTCCTCGCGGGCCGTCGCGGCGACGAGCAGCGGCGCGGAGCCCGCGTAGGACATCAGGAACGACAGCCACGACATCGTGGCCTTGTCACACCACTGGAGATCGTCGACCGTCAGCAGGAGCGGGCGGCCAACGGCGAGGAAGGCCCGCGCGAGACCCTCGAAGAACCGCAGCCGTTGCCATGCGTCTACCTTGGCGCGCACCCCGTTTCCCGGAGCAGCCGGGCTTTCACCCTCGGGGACGAGCCGACGCACCTCGTCGAGCCAGACCGGCTCGAGCCGCGCGATCGCCGCCTGCAAGTGCGGGTGCCTCAGCCAGTCCGCCACCGGCGCCAGGGGCGCGGCGCCGGTGGCCGCGAAGCACCGCGTGCCCGCGACAAGGGTGTCTCGTGTTCCGACCGCGTCGGCGAACTCGGACATCAGCCGGGTCTTGCCGACCCCAGCCTCCCCCGTCACGACGAGGAAGCCCGGACGGCTCTGGGCGGCTTCCCAGGCAGACTCGAGCCAAGCCCTTTCGGGCTCGCGCCCGACGAGCTCGGGCGACAACGACAGCAGCGAGGTCTCGGTGGCGCCGATCGAGGCGTCGTCCCGCTTCCGGTGTGTGCGGGCCAGCGCGGCGTCGAGCTCCGCCCGGGTCTGGGGCGACGGACCGATGCCGAGCTCGCGTTCCAGGACCGAGGCGCATCGGTGATAGGTCCGCATGGCGCCCGCTCGATCCCCCGTCGCTCGCTGAGCCTTCATGAGGAGGCGGTACCCGGGTTCATCCAGGTCATCCAGCAGAACTCGCCTCCGGGCGAAGACCAGCGCAGAGGCCGGGTCGCCGTGGGTGAGCCAGTATCCGACGACCTTGTCGCAGAGATCCACACACGTCCGCCTCAGCTCCTCCCGGACGGCCAGTGCCCAGTCGTCGTAGCATCCAGCCAGGAACGGACCCCTGAACAGCGCCAGCGCCCGGCCACCGTGGGCCTCGACGCCGTCTCGATGGCTCGAGCCGATGGCTGCGATCGTGTCGTGGTAGGCGGTGCGGAACTCGAGGACGTCAACCACGACGTCCGGATCGGAACGCCAGCACAAGGACGAACCGTCGACCTGCAGGCACGTGCGCTCACCCAGCAGCGCACGCAGGTGATGAAGCTCCCGGCGAAGGTTCGTCCGGGCCTGGGCCCCCTCCGAGTCCGGCCACAGCACACCCGCCAGATGGGCCCGCGACTGCGGTATCTCCGAGTGGAACGCAAGATAGGCCAACAACGACACCGCACGTGAGGAACCCCGGAGCTGAGCCGGATCTGCTCCCGAGATCTCGACCCCACCAAGGACGTCGACCCGCATCGTCGCGACCATCCGACCTCTCCACGCAGCAGCGTTCCCCAGTCCACGGTACGCCGAGTCGGGCGTCGACCTCCACGCAATGTCTGAGGGATCGGCGGGTCCGGGCAGGGGCAGGGAATGACGACGCCGGTCGGGGCCCGAGGGCTCCGACCGGCGTTTCTGCAGGTGACTGGCGGTGGCGGTGGGATTTGAACCCACGGTGGAGTTACCCCCACACACGCTTTCGAGGCGTGCTCCTTAGGCCGCTCGGACACGCCACCGAGGGGAACCCTACCGGAGCCTCCGGCCCTCGAAGAAATCGACGAGCAGCGCCGCCGACTCCTCGGCGCGCACGCCCCCGACCACGTCGAGGGGGTGCGTGGCGAGGGGGTCGCGGACGAGGTCCCACACCGACCCGCACGCCCCCGCCTTGGGGTCCCAGGCGCCGAAGACGACCCGCTCGACCCGCGCGGCCATGGCCGCACCCGCGCACATGACGCACGGCTCGAGGGTGACCGCGAGCGTGCAGCCGGTGAGCCGCCACGACCCCCACGACGTGGCCGCGTCCCGGAGCGCGACGACCTCGGCGTGCCCGGTCGGGTCGCCCCGCTCCTCCCGCACGTTGCGGCCGCGACCGATGACCTGCCCGGCCGGGTCGATGACGACGGCGCCCACCGGCACGTCCTGCGACCCGGCGGTCGCGGCCGCCAGCTCGAGCGCCTCACCGAGCCAGGCGGCATACGTCGACACGTCGTCCGGGGTCTCGGTGGGCTCGCTCACGCGCTAAGTTTCCACCCATGGACGTCCACGTCGCAGACCACCCGCTCATCGCGCACAAGCTCACCTACCTGCGGGACCAGCGGACGGACAGCCCGACCTTCCGCCGGCTGGCGGAGGAGCTCGTCACGCTGCTCGCCTACGAGGCGACGCGCGAGGTGCGGGTCGAGCCGTTCGCGATCACGACCCCGGTCGCCCCGACGACGGGGATCAAGCTGGCCAACCCCAAGCCGATCATCGTGCCGATCCTGCGCGCCGGTCTCGGCATGCTCGACGGGATGGTCAAGCTGCTGCCCAGCGCCGAGGTCGGCTTCCTCGGGATGGTTCGCGACGAGGAGACGCTCGAGGTCTCGACGTACGCCAACCGGCTGCCCGACGACCTCAGCGGCCGACAGGTCTTCATCCTCGACCCGATGCTCGCGACGGGCGGCACGCTCGTCATGGCCATCGACTACCTGACCGCCAGGGGCGCGGGAGACATCACCGCCGTCTGCCTGCTGGCCGCGCCGGAGGGCATCGCACACCTCGAGGCGGAGCTCGCCGACAGCGACATCCCGGTCAAGGTCGTGCTCGGCACGATCGACGAGAAGCTCAATGACAAGGGCTACATCGTGCCCGGCCTCGGTGACGCGGGCGACCGCCTCTACGGCGTCGTCTGAGCCTCGGCTCGACGAGCCCGTCGGTCGCCGCCGTATGCCGCTGGGCTCAGGTCGGAAGCTCGTCGCCCCACTGCGCGTCGCGGGCCTCGCGGTAGCGCGGCCCGGCCTTCCTCGAGACGATCTCCCGCCCGGCCGAGCCGTCGGGCCGGCAGGCCCGGAACTCGACGAGGCCCTTGCGCTTGACGGGGTGGCGCAGGATCCGGGCGGCTGAGGCCGGGAGGACCGGCGTGTCCGGCTCGCTCGCCGCGACCCAGGCGAACTTCTCGTCCTCGTAGGACAGCTCACCACCCTTGATCCTCCGGTGCTCGGCGGATCGCTCGACCCGGGCCGCGAAGTGGCACCAGTCGCCCTGTCCGAGCGGACAGCTCGCCTCGTGCGGGCACGGGCCCGCGAGGTGCCAGCCGGCAGCGAGCAGGGCCGAGCGCACCCGGAGGATGCGGGCGTAGCCGTCGGGGGTGCCGGGCTCGACGACGACCACGACCCGGCCGCGGGCCATCGCGTCGGCGGTGAGCTGGTCCTGCTGCGCCGTCGACAGCTCGCTGAGCACGTAGGACACGGTGACGAGGTCGGCCCGGGCCTCGGGCCAGGCGCCCGCGACGGCCCGCTCGAAGCGGGCCGCACGCAGGGCTGGGTGGGGCCCGTCGGCGACGAGGTCGCGGCCGAGCCCGAGGGCCGCGTCGACCTTGTCGAGGACCGTCACCGAGGTGAGGCCGGGGAAGGCCGCGGCGGCCGCCCAGGCGGCGGCCCCGGTCCCCCCGCCGAGGTCGAGCAGGCTCCCCGGCGCGAGGTCGACCTCGGCCAGTCGCGGTGCCAGCTGTCCGAGCAGCCGGGCGAGCGCGGCGTGGGTCGCCGGCATCCGGTAGGCCGCGTAGGCCGCGACGTGGGCCGGCGAGGCGAGGATCGCGGTGTCGGCGGGGGCCACCGCGCGGTAGCGGGCCACGAGGGACTCGGTCGCGCGGGCCAGGTCCCGCTCGGGCACCCCGTGCAGGGCCCGCGCGAGGGCGGACCGCAGCTCGGCGGCATACGACGGAGACGGGCCAGGTGACACCCGAGGAGACTACTGCCGTCCCACCCGACACGCGGGCACCATCCCTCACACGGGGACCGGGGTGCGGCACACTGAGGGCCACCCCTGCGCCGGGGACGTAGTCAGCGAGCCCGGCCACACGACGAGGAGCAACCAGCCATGGGCAAGGCGCGCAAGATCATCCTGTGGGTGCTGCTCGCGTTCTTCGTCTATGCGATCTTCACCAACCCCGATCGGGCCGCCGACATCGTCGCGAACATCTGGGGCCTCATCGTCGACGGGTTCAACGCGATCCTCCGGTTCTTCAACTCCCTGCTCAACCGCTGATGCGATCTGGTTGACGGGCCGGCGATGGCGCAGCGAGGACGCACTCGGAAGGTCCCCCAGGGCCTGACCCCGATCCTGCTCCCCGGCGAGCGCCTCGTCGCTGCGGTGCACGCCCACTGGGCCAAGCAGATCGAGCCGGTCGCCTCAACCGTGGGCGCCTTGGTCGTCGCGGCCTGGATCGACTCCAACCTCACGGCGAAGACCCAGTCGGTCGGCACCATCGTCTGGTTGCTCGCCCTCGCCGTCGCCGTCCGGCTGGCCTGGCGCCTGCTCGAGTGGCGCCACGACTGGTTCGTCGCGACGGACAAGCGCCTGCTGCTGCGCTACGGGCTGGTCACGCACAAGGTGGCGATGATGCCGCTGATGAAGGTCACCGACATGAGCTACCAGCGCACCATCCCCGGCCAGCTGCTCGGCTACGGCAAGTTCGTCATGGAGAGCGCCGGTCAGGACCAGGCCCTGCGCGTCGTCAGCTGGGTCCCCGACTCCGACCGCATCTACCGCTCCATCTGCTCCGAGATCTTCCACATCGACCCGGACAGCAGCGGGGACGCCTGGGCCACCTTCGTCGGCGGTGACGCTGCCCGGGGTCCCAGCGGTCCG
>JBBRGO010000083.1:0-11562 GCA_038224055.1 Actinomycetales bacterium | reverse complement strand
GGACCCGCGGGGGGGCGCGGCACCCGCCCGGGCCCCCGCCCGCCGCCCCGCCGGGGGGGCGCCGGACTGCGGCCCGCACCTCGCGGCCCGGGTCCTCGAGGCGGCGTCGGGACGGGCCGGGGCCACCCGTGAGGACGCGCTGGCCCTCCGACTCGCCTCCCGCCGGCTGCGCGCGGACGCGGCCCGGACCGCGACGACGCTCTCGCCCGCCCTGTGGACCATGGCGGCGCACCGGCTCCAGCGGGCGGCGCGGCTCGAGGCGGCCGCCCAGCTCCTCGACGACTGCTCCGTCCTCTTCGGGGCCGACCGTCGTCGCTCCGCCGGCTACGCCGCCGTCGCGACGCTCCAGCAGGTCCTGCGCGACGCCGGTCTCGCCGCCACCCCGGCGGAGGAGCTGCGCGAGGAGGGTCGGGTCGTCGAGTCGGCCCGAGAGACCCTGGGCGCAGCCGACGAGGCGATCGAGCGGGACCTCGAGCAGACGGCCTTCCTCACCGGGGCTGCCCTCGATCTGCTCTTCGCCCGGCCGCTGCACACGGCCCGCACCCGCTCCGCCCTCGTCTCGAGCCCGTCGGCCTTCCTCGCACCCCTGACGGAGAGCCGCACCGGAGCCCTCCTCGCGTCGACGACACCGCCTCCTCCACGGGTCGAGGGGGCCGTGGCCCCCGTCCGGGGCATTCAGCGCAGACCCCGGGTCACCGTGGTCCCCGGCGCCTACCCGAAGTTCGCTGCGGCGGTGGTCGAGCTGCTCTCCGGCCACGCCGACGTCGAGGTCCTCGACCTCACAGCGCGGGAGAAGCGGTTCGGCAACACCGCGGTCGACCCCGTCACCGTCCGGGAACGGCTGCTCGGCGCCACGGGTCAGCTCCCGACGGCCGACCTCTCCACCCGCGTCGCCCTCGGCGCCGACGTCGTCCTCGTCGACTGGGCCGACAAGGGACTCACGTGGGCCACCCAGCTCGTCCCCGCCGGGACGCGCGTGGTGGTGCGCCTGCACGGGGTGGACACGCTCAGCGCCTGGCTGCACACGGCCCAGTGGGACAAGGTCGACGACGTCGTCTTCCCGAGCGAGCACCTGCGGCGAGCCACGGTTGCCGCCCTCGGCGGGCGGCTCGACCACGTCCGACAGCACGTCGTCGCCAACCCCGTCGACGTCGACCGCTACCTGCTGCCCAAGCTCCCGGGCGCCGAGAAGTCCCTCGGGATGGTCGGCTGGGCCCAGCAGGTCAAGGACCCCCTGTGGACCCTCGACCTGCTCGACGAGCTGCGCCGGACCGACCCCGACTGGCGGCTCGCCCTCATCGGCGCCGACCTGCCGGTCCGCAGCAGCAGCGCCGTGGAGCAGGCTGCCGCCGAGCGGCTCCGCGAGCGGCTCGCCGACCCCCGCACGAGTGAGGCGGTCGACTTCGTCGGCTACACGAGCCGCCTCCCCGAGCACCTCCGGCGGGTGGGCTGGGCCGTCAGCTCGAGCCGCCGCGAGGGCTTCCACATCGGCCTCGTCGAGATGGCTGCGAGCGGCGCCGTGCCCGTCGTGCGGGACTGGCCGGTCTACGCCGGGGTCGGCGGCGCCGGCACGCTCTATCCTGAGAGCTGGGTCTCACGCACCCCCGCCGCAGCCGCCGACCGGATCCGCCGGATCGCCGCCCACGAGGAGTGGTCCGCGGAGAGCCTGGCCACGGTGGGGACGGTGCGGGACCGCTTCAGCAGCAGGGACTCCGGCGCTCGCCTCATCGAGATCATCTTGGGGTCAGCGCGATCCGCTGGAGCACCTGCACCGCAGCGGTGACGTGCTCGACGGGCGACCGGTGGTCGAGCGGCTGACCGTCGAGCGGGCTGCCCTCCTCGACGACCCCCCAGACGGCCGCCCGACTGCCGCGGTAGTCGCTCCACTTCGACGGGAGGAAGGGGTTGACGGCCCCCGGCGGGCTCACCGCGTCATTGACGAGGAGCGCGTCCATCCGGTCCGAGAGTGAGAGGAAGTCGAGGAAGCCGACGAAGCCGTTGACCCGCACGCAGTCCCCCAGCCCACGGCGTCGCACGACCGCCGACAGCTCGTCCGGCTTGGCGGTGAAGACGTGCAGGGCTACCCGCGAGCGGGCTGCTGCCGGGAGCAGCTCGAGGGCATCGAGCACGCCGGCGACCCCGCGGTTGGCGTAGAAGTTCCCGAAGTAGCCGATGTGGGAGCGGCCCGGGTCCAGCGGGTAGTCGCAGGAGGTGAGGTCGTAGAACTCCCGCGGGAGCGTCGGGTGCGGAGCGACCACAGCGACCCCGGCGACGCGCTCGGCGAGCACCGGGTCGTGGCACCGCTCGAGCATGAGGTCGCGCTGGCGGGAGTTGGTGAACATCACCGAGTCCGCGAGGGCGAACGCCACGACCTCGCACCACTCGAGAGCGTTGAGCCCGAGGGGCGGGGTGAACCCAGCCGCCTCCACGGCTGCGCGGAGGCGGGCCAGGACCCGGTCGTCCGCCGCCGGGGCGGACCGCACCGCCCCGAGCACGTCGTGGGACAGCGGGTCGGAGAACTCCGCGTCCCAACCGATCCCGGGCCGCAGCAGCTTCACCTCGGCGGCCAGGAAGTGGGACGCGGCGAACTGCGCACGGCTGTAGAGCGTCTCGTACTCCCCCTGCAACCGCTCCCACCTCCGGAAGGTCTCAAGACCGAGCTCGCGGTAGCCGACGATCGAGCCCCACGAGCTGAAGGCGGTCCGGGAGGGGACGGCGGCATACCGGCGCACGAGGCCACCGCAGAGCTCGACGAGACCGGGGTCCTGCGCGCGGATCGCGTCCATCGCGTTGGCGATGACGTCGACCGGCTCACCCCGCTCGCGGACCCGCTTGGCGGCGACGACGGCGGCCGTGTCGCCGTAGGGCGGGAAGCAGTAGGAGGTGACGAGGCGCCGCGCGGCGCCGTCGGGGGTCGTCGCACCCATCTCAGACCACCGTCACGTGGGCAGTCGGGTCCCCGTAGAACACGAGGCGCCCGCGCCGCGCCAACAGGTCGCGGTCGGTGATCGGCCAGGTGTGCCCCTCCGGGGTGGACCCGCGCACCGAGACGAAGCCGAAACGGTCCGCGGAGTAGACCGACCCGCCCTCCCGACGCACCTTCTCGAGGAAGGTCGTGTCCACCCGGCGGGGCAGGTCCTCGAAACGCAGTCGCTGCGCCAGCTCACGCTCCAGCAGCAGCGTGCCGCCCTGGACGAGGTCGACGTAGCGGTGCTCGGCGTCGGGGAAGCGGAGCAGCGTCGCCCCGGAGGCCGTCAGGTGCGCATAGTGCGCCCACTTCCCGACGACGCTCGCCGCCGTATAGTCGAAGGCCCGGACGAGGTCGCCGAGGTAGTGCGCGGCATACACGTTGTCATCGTCCATCTTGGCGACGAAGCGACCCGACGACGCCTCGACGCCGAGGTTCATGCAGGCACCCAGCGACCGGTCCGCGCCCGCCACCACGAGGACGAGGTGCTCGACCCCGAGCTCCCGCGCCCGCTGCCGCAGTGCCTCCTCGTCCGGCGTGAAGCCGTGGGCGACGAGGACGAGCTCGACCTCGGGGTGGGTCTGGGCCCCGATGAACCCGAGCACGTGCTCGAGCTGGTGCGGACGCACCGTCGGGACGACGGCCGAGATCGAGCGCGGCCGCGTGACCCGCTCGACACCGACGGCGTCGAGGACCGTCGCGACGCGGTGCTCGTAGAGGTGCTCGTCGAAGACGCGCCGGTGGGCGAGCAGGCCGAGCCGGTCGCGGTACTCCTCGTGCTGCAGGAGGGACCAGAGCTCACGGCGGGTCTCCTCCGCGTCGTGGCTCACCCGGACGGTGTCACCGAAGAAGGCGGGGATCGCTGCCGCCGGGCCGGAGAGCACCGGGGTCTGCGCGGCAGACAGCTCGAAGAGGCGGCGGGCGCACATCGTCGGTGACTCGGTCACGGAGTTGACGTTGAGGAAGACGCGGTAGGCCGTGTAGGCGCCGAGCACCTGCTCGTAGGGCAGGCTGCCGGCCAGGGCTCCGGCGTAGCGGGCAGGGAACTCGTAGCGCGCGCCCTGCCCGGCCAGGCGGGAGAAGATGTCGAGCCCGTGGTCGAGGGCCGGCTCGAGGACCCAGCCCATCTGGTCGCGACGCACGACGTGCTTGTCGGCGAAGTAGCTCCCGGCGAAGGCGACCGCCCCCGCGCGCCCCGCCCCTCGCCTGATCGGGTTGTGGATCCTCGGCTGGGCTCCGAAGGGCAGCAAAGCGACCCGGTCGTGGCCGAGGTCTCGGCGGTAGTCCGGCACCCGGTCTGCGTCGACGGTGAAGACGTGGTCGAAGAGCTGCGCGGTCTCGATGAAGCGGTCGTAGTTGGGCGGGTCCTCCTTGTTCCAGAAGACCGTGGGGATCCCCTGGGCGCGGCACCGCTCGACGAGGGCCCGCAGCTCGGGTGCCGGGGACCCGGCCCCCGTCATGGCCAGCCGCCACGCCCCGCCGTTGCCGTTCCACGCGGACTCCACGAAGAGCAGGTCGACCGGCGTGGCCGAGAGCTGCGCGCGCCACCCGTCCGGTGTCACCGCGAGGTGGTTCCACTCGTAGCGCAGGGCCAGCTCCGAGAAGTCGTCGAGGATGACGGCCGCCGTGACCTGGGGCTGGTTGACCGGGCCGCTCGGCAGGTCCACCCTCGGCACCGCCACGCGGGTCCGGGGACGACGCAGCGACGACCACCGGCTGGTCACCTCGCGCCGCACCTTGCGCGGCACGTCCACCCGGACCGTCGGGTCGGTCGCAGCCCTCACGACGAGGCTCCGGGCCCGGGCGAGCTCTGCTCCGAGCTGTCCTGCGACCGACACGAACTTCTCCTTCTGTTGGCCAATCGTTCCAGTCCACAAGGGCCCTCGTTCTGCTGGCGACAGCACGCTGTCTCCGTGACCCCCAGTAGCGGAGCCAGTGTGGCAACCGATGATGAACGCGAGGCAAACGTGCCGCGGACCGTCGGCGACGCACCGGTGGGCGGGCTGGCGGCGCTGCACAACCTGCCGCTCGCTGCCGAGGTGGCCCTGGCCCACCTCGTCCGCAACCCGTGGCAGGCCGTCTGGGTGGGTGCCCGGCTCCTGCCCCGGGACCTGCTCACCCGCGCCGCCGGGGCGCGGCGACCCGGCCCGGTCACCGTCGTCGCCGCGGCGGCGAGCGGCCAGCGCGAGCTCGCCCGCCGGATCCTGGCCACGGAGACGGCAGTCGCGACCCCCCGGAGGCGCGGGCGCCTGCTGGCCGCCGCGGCCGCGACGGGAGAGGGGTCGTCCCCGCAGGTCGCCGTCGAGGGCAGCGCCGCTGCCTGCGTCGCCTACGCGGCCGGCCAGGTGCGCGCGGCCCAGACTGCGGCGCGAGACCACCGGTCGCCCCTCGCCCGGGCACACCGCCGGTGGCTCGCGGGCCAACGCTCGGTCCTGGCCGGCGACGCGCTGCTCGGACGGCGCGAGGGCGTCCCGGCCACGCGTTCAGGGCGACGCGGTGTCGAGACGACGGTCCTCCATGCGGTCACCAACGCCCTGCCCCACGTCCAGGCGGGCTACACGATCCGCACCCAGGGCGTCGTCGCCGCCCAGCGTGCCGCCGGCGTCGACGCGCACGTGTCGACACCGCCCGGCTACCCGGTGACGGCGGGCCACCTCCGCGCCCGGGCCGACTCGTGGACCGGCGACGTGCCCTACCACCACGTCCTGGGCCGGGGCGCCGGCCTGCGTCGACCGGATGCCCACCTCGAGGCCTACGCCGCCTCGCTGGCGTCGCGGGCCCGGCGCCTCGGCGCGGACGTGCTGCACGCCCACTCCGGGCACCTCAACGCCCAGGCGGCACTCGTGGCCGCCGATGGTCTCGGCATCCCGGTCGTCTACGAGGTGCGCGGCTTCCTCGAGGAGACCTGGCGGGCCCGCGGCGGTCACCGTATGAGCGACTTCTATCGCTGGAGCCGTGACACGGAGACCCACTGCATGGTGGCGGCCGACGCGGTCGTCACCCTGTCCGAGAGCATGCGCGAGCAGATCGTGGACCGCGGCGTCGACCCGTCGAGGGTCCACGTCATCGGCAACTGCGTCCCCGAGTCCGCCCTCTACGACCCGGTGGACCGGGCCGCGGCCCGGGCGGCACTGGGGATCCGGGACGACGCGTTCGTCGTCGGCTCGGTCTCGACCGTCAACGGCTACGAGGGGCTCGACCAGCTCGTCGAGGCCGCGGCGCTCGTCGACGACCCGGACCTGCTCGTCCTCGTCGTCGGCGACGGACCCGCCCACGACCGTCTCCGGCGACGAGCCCGGCAGCTCGCGGCCACCGGGGTGCGGAGCCGGGTCGTCCTGCCCGGCCGCGTGCCGCACGCCCGGGCCCGCGACGCGCAGTCCGCTCTCGACGTGTGCTGCGTCCCGCGGCGCCGGACTCCGGTTACCGCGCTCGTGCCACCCCTCAAGCCCGTCGAGGCGATGGCCCTCGGCATCCCCGTCATTGCCAGTGACCTGCCGCCGTTGCGCGAGCTCGTCCGGCACGACCGGGGCCTGCTCGTCGCCCCCGATGACCCGGCCGCATTGGCCGGCGCCATCGTCACCCTGATGTCCGACAGTGAACTACGGGACCGCCTCGGCGCAGCGGCGCGCCGCCACGTCGCCGCGGACCTCACGTGGTCCGTGGCGGCCGACCACTACCGGGAGGTGTACGACGCGGTGCTGGACGGCCCCGGGTCGTCGTCACTCCCCTGCCAGGAGGCATCGTGACGAGCACCACCGAAGGTGTGAGCGCGCTGACGATGGAGCGGAGCATCGCGCTCGCGAGGTCGAGCGGGCTCGAGGAGCTCGGGGTCCGGCCTCCGCTGCGACGCTACGCCAGGGAGGTCTGGGATTTCCGGCACCTCGTCTGGCACCTGTCCTCGTCGCAGGCGTACGCCGCGAACCAGAACAACCACCTGGGCCAGCTCTGGGCCGTGCTCAACCCCATCCTGCTGGCCGGCTCCTACTACCTCATCTTCGGGCTGCTCCTCAAGACGCGGGGCGGCACGGAGAACTACATCGCGTTCCTCACGATCGGTATCTTCGTCTTCGGTTACACGGCAACGTCGGTCATCGCCGGGTCGCGGGCGGTCACCGGCAACATCGGTCTCGTCCGGGCGCTGCGCTTCCCCCGCGCCATCCTGCCGATCTCGGTGACCCTGACCCAGCTGCTCGTCACGCTGCCGGCCTTCGCCGTGCTGCTCGTGCTCATCCCCCTCACGGGTGAGCCGATCTCGCTGCACTGGCTGCTCTTTCCCGTCGCCCTGCTGCTGCAGACGATGATCAACCTCGGTCTCGCCTTCTTCCTCGCCCGGGTGGTCAACGCGGCCCGGGACGCCGCCAACCTCGTGCCCGTCGGGGTGCGCCTGGCGCGCTACGTCTCCGGGGTCTTCTTCAGCATCCCGCACTATGCCGGGAGCGGCGTGATCAGCGCCCTGCTGCTCTACCAGCCGCTCGCCGTCACCATGACGACCGCTCGAGAGGCACTCATGCAGTCCGCTCCACTGGCCTGGTCGAGCTGGGCGGCCGCTGCCGTCTGGGCCGTCGGCCTGTGCGCTGCCGGGTTCACCTTCTTCTGGCACGGGGAGGGTCGCTATGGAGCCAACTGACCGGCCCCCCAGCGTGATCGCGGCAGACCTCGACATCGTCTACACCGTCTTCGGGGCCAAGAAGCGGGGTGCGATCACGGAGCCCGACCTGCCGCTCGTGCGGCGACTGCTCCGCCAGCGCCCCGTCCTCGGTGGGGTTCGCAAGGTCCACGCCGTCAAGGGCGTCTCCTTCGTCGTCAACCACGGCGAGGCGGTCGGGATCATCGGGCGCAACGGGTCGGGCAAGAGCACCCTGCTGCGGGCCGTCGCCGGCCTCATCCCACCGACGGGCGGGCGGGTCTGGGCGGCAGGGCGACCGGCGCTGCTCGGCGTCAACGCCGTGCTGCTCAGCGGCCTCACGGGAAGCCGAAACGTGATGATCGGCGGGCTCGCGCTCGGCCTCACCCCCGGCGAGGTGCGCGAGCGCTTCGACGACATCGTCCGCTTCTCCGGGATCGGGGAGTTCATCGACCTGCCGATGAGCGCCTACTCCTCGGGGATGGGCGCCCGGCTCCGCTTCGCGATCTCCACCGCCGCCGCGCCGGACATCCTCATGATCGACGAGGCCCTCGCCACGGGTGACGCCGAGTTCCAGGCTCGCAGCCGTGACCGGATCGCCGAGATCAGGGAGCAGGCCAGCACCGTGCTGCTCGTGAGCCACTCCACCGCCACGATCCGCGCATCGTGCGACCGGGTGCTCTGGATGGACCGGGGACGCCTCGTGATGGACGGGCCGACGGAGGACGTCGTCGGCGCCTACGAGCGCAGCCACGCGGCCGCCGGGGGCCGGGCATGACCGCCGCGGCCCGGGTGCTCGTCGTCACCGTGGTGCACCACCCCGAGGACGCGCGGATCAGGCACCGCCAGATCGGCGCCCTGCTCGGTGCCGGATTGGCCGTGACGTATGCCGCCCCCTTCCGGGCGCACGGCCTCCCCCTCCCCCGGGTGGCCGGGTTGCGGCCGGTCGACCTGCCGCACGCGAGCGGCCGGGACCGCTGGGAGGCGTTCCGGGCCGCCCGCCAGCTGGTCCGCGTCGAGGCCGACCTGCACGACATCGTCCTGATCCACGACCCCGAGCTGCTCGCCGCCGTGGCCGGGCTGGGCCTTCGCAACGTCGTCTGGGACGTCCACGAGGACACCCCGGCGGCGATCGAGGCGAAGGGCTGGATCCCGGCGCCGGGGCGACGCCCCGCCGCCCGGCTCGTGCGGGCGCGCGAGCGTCACGCCGAGCGGCGCCACGACCTGCTGCTCGCGGAGTACGGCTACGCGGAACGCTTCCGCGACTGCCACTTCGTGGCGCCCAACACGGTGCGGGTGCCGGCGGTCACGCACCCGCCCGGCGACCGGCGAGCGGCCTACCTCGGGTCGGTGACGATGGCGCGCGGCGCCGCCACCCTGGTGGAGGCGGGTCGCCTCGCGCGCGACCGGAGCGACGGCGCCGTCTCGGTCCACGTCATCGGGCCGACCCGCGACGAGGCGACCCGGCAGTGCCTCGACGGCGGGGTGGCGCGCGGCGAGGTCAGCCACGCGGGCTTCCTGCCGAACGACGAGGCGCTCCGGGCCCTCGACGGCTCGCTGGCCGGACTGTCGCTCCTGCAGGACCGCCCCAACTACCGCCACTCGATGCCGACGAAGGTCATCGAGTACATGGCCCGGGGCCTTCCGGTCATCACCACGCCTCTCCCGCTGGCCCGTGACCTCGTCTCGCTGTCGGGCTGCGGCGTCACCGTGCCCTTCGACGACCCTGCTGCGGTCGCCGACGCGCTCCTCGCGCTGCACCGCGACCCCGACCGCCGTCTCGAGATGGGCGCCGCCGGTCACCGCTACGTCCGGGAGCACTTCGACTGGAACGTCATCGGCCACGACTTCGTGCGGCACCTGACGGGGGTGGCGAGCACCCGGCCCGCCTGGACGGCCCGCACCGCGGCGCTCTGACCACCGTCAGCGCGCCGTCCCACGACCGGAGGAGAGCACAGGTGACGACCGGAGCACGCTACGACGTCGCGGTCATCGGCCTCGGCTACGTCGGGCTGCCCCTCGCCCGGGCGGCGGTCCGGGCCGGACTGCGGGTGACCGGCCTCGACACCAGCCCCGATGTCGTCCGGTCGCTGCTCTCGGGCCGGTCCCACGTCGACGACCTCACCGACGAGGACGTCGCCGACCTGCTGGACCACGGCTTCCACCCGACGACCGACACCGCCGTCCTGGGTCGGGCGGACGCCGTCGTCATCTGCGTCCCGACGCCGCTCTCCCCGGAGGGTGGACCCAACCTGGCGGCCGTCCGGGCGGCCGCGGCGACGGTGGCCGGCGGCCTGGCGGCCGGGACCCTCGTCGTGCTCGAGTCGACGTCCTACCCGGGGACGACCGACGAGGTGGTCCGGCCGCTCCTCGAGACCTCGGGGCTCGTGGCGGGGGTCGACTTCCACCTCGCCTTCTCACCGGAGCGGGTCGACCCGGGAAACCTGACCCACGGGATCCGCAACACCCCCAAGGTGGTCGGCGGGCACACCGCCGCCTGCACCGTCGCGGCGTGCGCCTTCTACGAACGCTTCATCGACGTCGTCGTGCCCACCCGCGGGACCCGGGAGGCCGAGACGGCCAAGCTGCTGGAGAACACCTACCGCCACGTCAACATCGCCCTCGTCAACGAGATGGCCCGCTTCTGCCACGACCTCGGCATCGACCTCTGGGAGGTGATCGCGGCCGCGAGGACGAAGCCCTTCGGCTTCGAGGCCTTCTACCCCGGCCCCGGGGTCGGCGGTCACTGCATCCCGATCGACCCGAACTACCTGTCCCACAACGTGCGGTCCCGACTCGGCTACCCCTTCCGGTTCGTCGAGCTCGCGCAGGAGATCAACGCGGCGATGCCCGCCTATGTCGTGCAGCGGATCCAGGACGCGCTCAACGAGGACGGGAAGGCGCTCCGCGGGTCGACCGTCGTGCTGCTCGGCATCACCTACAAGGCCGACATCGCGGACCAGCGGGAGTCGCCGGCGGTCCCCGTCGCGACCCAGCTCGTGGCGCAGGGGGCACGGGTCCGCTACCACGACCCCCTCGTCTCGGAGTGGACCCAGATGGCCGGGCGGGTGGACCCCGTGACGGATCTCGAGGCCGCCGTCGCGGACGCCGACGTCACGGTGCTGCTCCAGCGCCACCGGTGCTACGACGTCGACGCCCTCGCGGCCAAGGCCCGGCGCCTGCTCGACACCCGTGGCACGGCGGCCCCGTCCGTCACGGTCGAGCGGCTGTGAGTCGGGACGCCGTCAGGCGCGACGCCGCGGGTCAGCGGCGCAGTCGCAGGCCCTTCGGGGTCATGTGGAAGCCGGCCCGCGACAGCGCCTCGACGAGCGGGTGGCCGGAGCCGAGCAGCGACGCGCCGTCGGCCTTCTCGACGGTCAGGCGACCGAGCGCGCCCTCCCGTACCGCGAGGGCGAGGGCGTCCGCGGCTGACTGGAGCGGCTCCGCCTGCTCCGCCCAGCACAACATCGTCTTCCCGCCGCGTTCCACGTAGAGGACGAGCTCGCCGTCGACGAGCACGACGAGCGCGCCGGCCTTGCGACCGGGTTGGTGACCCTTGCGGCGCGGCTTGGCCGCGGCGTCGGCGGCGAGGCCCGGGTCGTCGCCGTTCGCAGCACTCGCCTCGGCGCCGTCGGTGACGGGACGGTCCGGCCAGCCGATCGCGGCGCCGTAGGGATTGGCCGGGTCGCTGGCGGCGAGCACGAGCGCGGACGCGTTCGCTGCGACGTCGCCACCTCGCTGTCGGGCCTCGTCGACAGCCGTCCCGCCGGGCAGGCGCGACATCCGGCGGAGCCGGTCGACGGCTCCGGTCGTCGCGAACTGCGACGCCCCGAGGGACTCGACGAAGTAGCCGCGCCGCACCTTGCCCGCCTCCTCGGCCGCGGCGAGGACGCGGTAGACGGCCGCGAAGCCGCCGGGCACCTCCTCCGAGACGACCGAGCCGCGGGTGAGCACACCGTAGCGATCGAGG
>JBBRGO010000082.1:0-11613 GCA_038224055.1 Actinomycetales bacterium | reverse complement strand
CGCTCACGCGGACACCGTGTTCGCCACGGCGGACTTCAGCCGCCTAAAGAGGGAGACGTCGGCCGTCGGTCTTGTCGTGGGCACGTGCCGCAGCATATCCACGCACGGCCGATTCGCGCGATTTCGTCCCGGCCCTTCGGGGTACGAATGTCAGATCATCACGTGAGTCGTCGTGCGGCCGTATGAGTGGACGCGGGCGTTCGCGAGCATCTCGGCGGAGCTCGCCTCCCACGTGTGGTGGGTCCCGCCGTAGCGCATCTGCACGAAGTTGAAGCGGTCGCTCGAGTAGATCGAGAGCCCGTCGGAGGCGACGCGCCGGAGGAAGTCGCTGTCCTCCCCCCGGCCGAGATCAGCGAAGGGGTGGGACCGCGCCACCTCACGGCGCGACATCATCGTCGGCCCCATGACGAAGTCGGTGAACGTGTGCTCCCGCTCGGGGAACCGCACGATCGTGAGGTCCTGCGCCTCGAGGTACATGTGGTGCGCCTGCTTGCCGACGACGTCGGCCCCGGAGTAGTCGAGGGCGTGGAGCTGGTCGGAGAGGTAGTGCGGCCCGTAGAGGTCGTCGTCGTCCATCTTGGCGACGACCTCCCCCGAGGCGGCGTCGACGAGCCGGTTGAGGCACGAGCCGAGCCTCTCCTCGGCGGGCGCGTGCAGGACGCGGATGTTCTCCAGGCCGAGCTCCCTGGCCCGGTCGACCACCGTGGGGTCGACCTCGAAGCCGTGTCCGAGCAGGAGCAGCTCGACGTCGACGTCGTGTTGGGCGGCGATCGCCGCCACGACGTGGTCGAGCTGGCCGGGCCGGTTGGACGACACCAGGGCGCTGACCGTGGGCCGCCTCACCCGCCGCTCCCCCAGCCCGACCGCGGCGAGCACGTCGTCGACCCGGTGCCCGTAGGTGTGCTCGGCCCAGATGCGCCGCTGCGCGACGTGGACGACGTGGTCACGCAGCTCGACGCTGTTGACGAGCGCCCGCAGGGTCCATTCCGCCTCGGCCTCCGAGTCCACCTGGAGCACCTCATCCTCGGCGAAGAAGTGCTCGATGGCCGCGCTGGGGGTCGAGACCACCGGGGTGCCGCACGCCGTGATCTCGAAGATCCTGCGCGCGCACATGCTCGGGCTCTCGACGATCGAGTTGACGTTGAGGAAGACCTTGTAGAGCCGGTATGCCGTGAGCATCTGCCCGTAGGAGAGTGACCCGACGACGCGGGAGCCCATCGGCTCGGGGAACTGGTAGCGCTCGTCACCGCCGAGGTAGCGGGAGAAGATCTCGAGACCCAGCGGCATCCGTGGGCTGACGCGGGCTGCTGCGCCGAGCAGCAGGTCCATCTGCGCGCGCCGCTCCGGGTACTTGTGCGCGAAGTACATCCCCGCGAAGGCGATGTCCCGCGAGTGATGCCCGGTCCGCGGACGCACGGGGTTGTGGATCGCGGGCTGCGCGGCGAACGGCATGACGCCGACGCGGTCGTGGCCGAGGTCGCGCCGATAGTCCTCCACCCGCTCGGAGTCCGTCGTGCGGACGTGGTCGAACAGGCGCGCAGTGTCGAGGAACTCGGCGTAGTGGACCGGGTCCTCCTTGTTCCAGAACACCGTCGGTATGCCGTGGTCGCGGCACCACGTGACGAGCTCGACGAGCGCCGGGCGCGGGGCGGACGTGCCGGTGAGGGCGTACTGCCACGCGTCGCCGTTGCCGTGCCACGCCGACTCGACGAAGAGCAGGTCAACGGGCGTCTGCGCGAGCTGGTCGTGCCAACGGTCCGGGAGGAGCTCGACCTGGTCCCACTCGTAGGCCAGCGACATCCGGGAGAAGTCGTCGAGGATGACGCCCGCCCGCACCCCCGGGCGGCGGGGCGGCCGTTCGGGCAGCGGCCACTCGGCCACCTGGAGCGAGCCGTCGGCGGTGAGCGCCCCTGCGACTGCGGGCACGCGGGCGGAGATGGACCGCCGGCGGCGCCACGTGCCCACCTGGTCGAGTCCACCGCGTCGCAGGTGCCACAGGGCGGTGCGCACGTCGTGCAGCCGGGATCGTCCAGCGGGCATGAACACCTCGGTCGCTCGGTCGGGGACGCGACAGGCGAAACCCTGCCGGATGCGACCAAACGTAGCCGACCCCGGCCCCGCAGCGCCGCGCCCCGCCCGGCACTTCCACGGTCCCTGCGACACAATGCGTCCATGCGGAGAAGTCGCACTCGAGACCTCTCACTGGGGGTGGCGGTCGTCGTGGCGAACGTCCTGCTCGTGGTGGGCGTCATCACGCTGGCCACGGGACGGCCGGGGACCCCCACGGCGGCGGCGACGACGCCTGCCACCACGACCCGTCCGAGCCCGACGATCACGCCCTCCCCGACCGCGACCTCCTCGACCGCGACGTCGACGTCCGCCGCCACCCGACCCGTCTCCGAGCTCCTCGGCGCGGCCGGGGACGTCACCGTCTCCGTGCTCGGCGACGGCACCGGCGACGAGGTCGGCGAGTGGGTCAGCTCCTTCGCTCAGCAGCTGGGGGGCACCCATCGGGTGTCCCTGCGCGGCCTGGACCCCAACGACCCCACGCGGTATGTCGTGACCGAGCAGTTCGGCACGGCCGGGCCGAAGGTCACCGTGTGGAACGGGTCGCGCCGGGACGCCTCGGCCGCCTACCCCGCCGAGCGACTGCGGTTCCTCGCGCCCGAGAAGCCGGACGTCGTCCTGCTCAGCTTCGGCCGGGACAACACCGTCGCGGACGTCACCTCGGAGCTCGAGTCGACCTACCTCGCCCTCCGCTCCCGGTGGCCCGACGTCCCGGTCGCCGTCGTCCTGCAGCCCCAGGACCGCGACGACCGGAGCGGCCCGGTCCGGGCCCTGGTGCGGGACTGGGCGGCGTCCCACGAGCTGCCGCAGATCGACGTCGCGGCCGCCTTCACCAAGGCCGGTGACCCCAACAGCTTCGTCTCGACGGTCGACCCGCCGAGCGTCAACGCCCGTGGCGGGGCCCTCTGGGGCCGCACCGTGCTGGTCGCCCTGGGCGGGTCAGCTCCCTGACGTCAGGTCGACCAGGGCGAGGTCCGCGTCGGCCAGCCGCTCGCGGTCCACGACCGTCCGGTCGCGCACCAGTGCCTGGACCGCGTCGATCGTGTCCCAGACGTTGACGTGCATCCCGGCGAGGACCCGCACCCCGTCGCCCTCGGGGACGACCCAGAAGGCCATGAACTCGTTGGCAGACCGGTCGCCGCGGATGACGACCTCGGCCTCGGACCCGCGCGGGACGTAACCGGCATACTCCAACCCGATGTCGTACTGGTCGGAGTAGAAGAACGGGATCGGGTCGTAGGTGACGTCCTGCCCGGCCATCGAGCGTCCCGCGGCGAGTCCCCCGTCGTGCGCGTTGGCCCAGTGCTCCACGCGCACCTGGGTGCCGAGGGTGGTGCTGTGCCAGCTCGCGACGTCGCCCGCGGCCCAGACGTGCTCGTCGGACGTGCGCAGCGAGGCGTCGGTGACGATCCCGTTGTCGACCTCGAGCCCCGCCGCCTCCGCCAGGCTCGTGCTCGGGGTGATCCCGACGCCCACGACCACGGTGTCGGCCGGGAGCGTCTCCCCCGCAGAGGTGACGACACCGCTCACGACGCCCTCGCCCTCGAGGCGCTCGACGCCGACCCCGAGGCGGAGGTCCACGCCGTGCGACCGGTGCAGCTCGGCGAACCAGCCGCCGACCTCGGGGCCGACGACCCCGACGAGCGGAGCCGCCTGGGGCTCCACGACGGTCACCTCGCAACCGCGCCCGACTGCTGCCGCCGCCACCTCGAGGCCGATCCACCCGGCTCCGACCACGACGACCTGTGACCCGGCGACGAGGCGGGCACCCAGCGCGGCCGAGTCGGTCATCGAGCGCAGGTAGAGCACGTTGCCGAGATCTGCGCCCGGGACGTCGAGGCGACGCACGTCCGACCCGGTGGCGAGAAGCAGCTTCTCGTAGCCGATGCTCGACCCGTCGGCGAGGCCCACGGTGCGGCCGGCGGCATCGACCGACGTCGCCCCCGACCCGAGAAGCAGCGTGGCGTGCTGCTGCTCGTACCACTCCTGCGGATGGGTAAAGGCCGTCTCGGGATCGTCCTGCCCGGCGAGGACTCCCTTGGACAGCGGAGGCCGCTCGTAGGGCAGCCGTTCCTCGTCGCCGACGAGGACGATCGATCCCGTCGCGTCGCTCTCCCGGATCCCCTCGACGGCCTTGGCTGCGGCGAGGCCGCCTCCGACGATGACGTAGTTGGCGCTCGTGTCGGTGCTCATGGAGCCACTCTCACACGGCGAAGAGGGCCCGTCGAGGTCCGGCCCGGGCCGGATGTCACCACCGCACGTCTCGGCCCAGCTCACGCATCGTCGCGACCATGGCGTCATAGCGTCTGGCCCCCACGTCGCGACGGAGCCGATCCTCGGCTGACGCGATGATCGTCAGGGTCTCGGAGACCGTGCGTTCGCCGGCCTCCGTGCGACGAACCCAGCGCACCCGCCGATCACGGTCCGACGGACCGCTCTCGACGAGGCCGAGGTCCTCCAGCGTGTCGACGAGCTGTCCGATGGCCTGCTTGGACACCCCCGCGCGATGGGCCAGGTCGGTCACGCTCATACCGGACGGCGAGATCATCTGGAGCAGGCGCGACCGGCGCCCCCCGATCGACTGGAGCCGAGCGGGCACCTCAACCCGGATCTCGCGGCTGAGCCGGCGAGACACGGCGTCGGCCCACCGGAAGAGGTGGTCGGGGAACTCATCGTCGCCCGGTGCGCTCGCCCCGTCTCCGTGCTCCTTGTGCTGCGCCATCGCCCCACCCTATCCTCATTGGACAAGGTCCTTTACTAGTAGGAGTTGAGATGCGGGTCGACGAGGGTCTCATCGCCGCGGTGACGGCGCGCCTGGCGGGGTGCGCGCCGTCGGACGTGCGCCTCGACGCCGTCGCCTACGACTGGGGATCTCCTGCGACGGCCGGGCTGTGGCAAGCGACCACCGCCCCACCAGGGCGATCAGCCTCCCGAGCCTTCATCAAGCTGCTGCGTCACCCCCGGCTGTGGCCCGGACTCGACTCCGTTCCCCATGGGCCGACCCGTGACTTCTTCCTCGACACCTTCCCGTGGCGCTTCGAGCTCGACATCGTCCTCTCCGGCATCGCCGAGGTCCTGCCCCCCGGGATGCGCATTCCGCGTCTCCTGCACCACGAGGCCCTCGATGAGGACCACGTCGCCGTCTGGTCGGAGCTCGTCGCCGAGCGACATGGACCGTGGTCGCTCGCCGAGCTGGCGCGAGCGGCCCACCTGCTCGGCGCGCTCGCAGCTCGCCGCCGCGAGGGGGCTGAGGTGAACCGGTCGCTCCCCGAGGTGTGCCACCGCCTTCCCGCCTGCGCTGCTCTGCGCTACCTCGTCGAGGGGCGGGTGCTGATGGGCGCCGGTGCGGACATCGCGGATGACGAGCTCTGGAGACACCCGGCCATCGTCCATGCGATGGCGGCGACTTGCGACGCCGAGCTGCGCGGCGACCTCCGGCAGGCCCTCACGTTGGCGGGGCCCACGCTCGACCGTCTCGAGGGCCTTCCCCAGACCTTCGCCCATGGCGACGCGAGCGTGCAGAACATCCTCGTCTGCCACGGCGAGGACGACCTCGTCGTCATCGACTGGGGTTTCGGGTCGCTGCTCGCCGTCGGCTTCGACCTCGGACAACTGCTCGTCGGCCCGATGCATGCAGGGCTCGTGGACGCGTCGCAGATCCACGCCATCGACGAGGTCATCTTCCCCGCCTATCTCGCGGGGCTCGCGGCCGAGGGATGGGCCGTCGACCCCGAACAGGTCCGCTTCGGCTACCTCGGGTCGCTGTTCTGCCGCTCGACGTTCACCGCCCTTCCGACCGGTGAGCTGCGGTCCCGCGCCCCCGATGACCCCGGACTCGAGCAGCTCGCCCGCGAGCGGGTCTCCCTGACCCGGGCCATGCTCGACCTCACCCTGCCGGCCGTCCGGACCGAGCTGGGGGCGAGCGGAATCGCCTGACTGATGACCCCGGGTGATGGGGTCAGGTCGTCCAGGCCTGCCAGAGGGCGGCATACTGCCCGCCGAGCTCGACCAGCTCGTCGTGGCTGCCGAGCTCGGCGACCCGGCCGTCGATGACGACGGCGATGCGGTCGGCGTCGTGCGCGGTGTGCAGCCGGTGGGCGATCGCGACGACGGTGCGGCCGGTGAGCAGCGCGTTCATCGACCCCTCGAGGTGGCGGGCCGTGCGCGGGTCGATGAGGGAGGTCGCCTCGTCGAGGACGATGGTGTGGGGGTCGGCGAGGATGAGCCGGGCCAACGCGATCTGCTGGGCGCGCCCCGGGGTCAGCACCTGCTGGCCGGAGCCGATCCGGGTGTCGAGACCGTCGGGCAGCAGCGACACCCACTGCCACGCGTCGACGGCCTCGAGCGCCGAGATGACCGCGCCGTCGCTCGCGCCCTCGCGGGCGAGCACGACGTTGTCGCGGACGCTGCCGATGAAGACGTGGTGCTCCTGCGTGACGAGCGCGACCTCGGTGCGGAGCAGGTCGAGCGGGAGCGTGGTCAGCTCCACCCCGCCCACCGCCACCGAGCCGGTGCGCGGCCCGTGGATGCCCGACAGGAGTCGTCCGAGCGTCGACTTGCCCGAGCCGCTCGGCCCGACGACGGCGAGCCGCTCCCCCGTGCGCAGCGTGAGGTCGATGCCGTGGAGCACGTCGTGACCCTCCCGGTAGGCGTAGCGCAGGTCGGAGCCGACGAGGTCGGGCCCGGCCGGGCGGCCGGCGCCGGCCTCCCGGTCGGGTGGCACGGTCGCGATGCCGAGCAGGCGTGTGGTCGAGGCGATCCCGACCTGGACCCGGTCGACCGTGTGGATGAGCATGTCGAAGGGGCCCCAGAGCGCTTCGGTGTAGAGGATCGCCGTCGTGATCTGGCCGAGGGAGGCCCAGCCCTGCGCGTAGCCGACGGCTCCGAGCAGCAGCACGAGCACGCGGGGCAGGCTGAACGCGACGTCCATCACGACGAAGAGCAGGTTGCGCAGCGTCATCGTGTAGCGCTCGGCCTGACCGGACACCTCGATGTCGCCGTCCCCCCGGGTGAGCCGGTGACGTGAGAGCCGAAGCGCCTCGACGGTGCGTGCGCCCTCGACGGTCTCGGTGAGGGTCGTGTTGATCCGGGAGTACGTGCCGCCCTCGGTGAGGTAGCCCTTCGGCGCCCGGAGCAGGTAGCGACGCACCTGGATCATCGCGAGCGACATCAGCACGACCGACGGCACGGAGAGCACCCACGAGTTGCTCACCATCGCCACGAGGGTGAGCGCGACGGTGATGCCCGCCACGATCGACTCGGGCAGGGCCCAACGCACGCTTTCGCTCATCGTGCCGACGTCTCGGGTCACGCGCGTCACGAGGTCGCCGGAGCTGGCGCTCTCGACGCGGGAGAGCGGCAACCGCAGGATCGCCCGGACGACGTACTCACGGGCGGCCGCGAGGACGTCCTGGCCGAGGACCGTGGACGTCAGCTTGGCTACGAAGGCGAACAGGCCCTGGAGCACGACGAGCCCGGCGACGACGACCGCCGCCGAGTTGGCGCCGGCGAGGGCGGCGTCGACCCGTCCGGCCTGCACGTCGGCGACCGTCGAGTCGACGAGGTTGCCGAGCAGGCGCGGCACGAGCAGCCCGGCCACGGCGGCGAGCGCATTGGCGACGACGACCCCGGCGACGAGGAGCCGCCGCTCGCCGAGGAGTCCTCCGACGAAGCGGATGACCTGCCGGTTGTCGGCAATCGGGAGCCCCTTGGTCGAGCTCATCGAGTCGGCGACGAACTCCTGGGCCCGACGCTCACGCAGCCCGTGGCGGCGGTGCAGCGCCCGGACCCGCTGGGCCGGGCCCTGGTCGGGCTCGGGCCGCAGGGCGGCCGGCACGGGCGGCGGCGTGGCCGCCGCGTCCCACGTCTCGCGCGACGCGGCGGCGAGCTGCGGCGGAAGCGGCGAGAGCGCCGGTTCGAGCTGGGTCATCGCTCCTCCTCCGGGTCGCGACGCGAGGTCGCCGAGATGGTCACCGTGCTGCCGGGCGCGCCCGGGCTCGACGCGGTGTCCGAGGAGTGGTGGTGCGGCCGGAGGGCGACGGGCTCGTGGTCCGCGTCCCCGCTCGCCGAGCGCTCACCCCGGATCACGACCTCGCGGTATGCCGTCGAGCGGGCGACGAGGTCGGCGTGGGCCCCGCGCGCCACGACCTCGCCGTCGACGAGCAGGACGACCACGTCGGCGTGGTGCAGCATGAGCGGAGAGGCCGTCATCACGACGGTGGTCCGCCCGGACCGGTGGGCCGCGAGACGCTCGGCGATGCGGGCCTCGGTGTGGGCGTCGACGGCCGAGGTGGGCTCGACGAGGACGAGCACGTCCGGGTCCGCCGCGAGGGCGCGCATGAGCACGAGGCGCTGGCGCTGACCCCCGGAGAGCCCGCGACCCCGCTCGTCGAGCTCGCCCTGCCACCCTCCCGGGAGGGCGTCGAAGACGTCGTCGGCCGAGGCGGTGTGGAGCGCGCGCTCCGCCTCCTCGCGGCTGAGCCCCCCAGAGGGGTCGATCGCCTCTCGGAGGGTGCCCGCGAAGACCTGCGGGGTCGCATCGCTGACGAGCACGTGCTCGCGCACGGTCGCGAGCGACATCCGGGACAGGTCGGTCCCCCCTGCGGTCACACCCCAGGGCTTCTTGGCCCGCTCCTCGTCACGCCGCACCTGGGCGTCCCGCGCCGCGGCGCGGGCCGACCGCTCGCGCCGGGCGGCCCTGCCCTTGAGGTCCTCGGGGATCTCGTCGCTGACGAGGGCCTCCTCGTCGCCGGGGAGGTAGCGGCCGAGCCGGTCCGCGAGCGCCGACGAGTCGTCGGGCACCGACGAGACGATCATGGTCAGGCGGCCGGGCTCGATGACGACGCCCGAGACGGCGTCGAGCAGGGGTGCGTCCTCGGGCCAGGGCTCCGGGTCGGCCGGGTCGTGCCACGGCGACCTCTGGGACAGCACCGCCATCGCCTTGCGGGCCGAGACGACCGAGCGGGTCCACTTCTGGGCGAACTCGACGAAGGTGCGCATCGGCTGGACGAGGAAGAGCCCGTAGCCGAGGAAGCTGACGAGCTGGCCGACGGTGAGCCGGCCCTGGGCGACCTCGCGGGTGCCCAACCACAGCAGGGCGACGACGAAGCCGCCGGACAGCAGGACCCCGACGGACTCGACGGCGGCGAGCCAGCGACCGCCGGCGACGCCGGACTGCCGGACCCGCTGCGACTGCGTCGCGTAGTTGCCACCGAACGTGTCCTCGCCCCCGATCCCGCGCAGGATGCGAAGCCCCGCGACGATGTCGGTGGACATCGAGGTGAGCTCGGAGTTGCGCGAGCGCTCCACCCCCTGCCACCGCTGCATCGGACGGAGCAGCGGCGCCCCGAGCAGCACGAGCAGCGGCGCCGAGACGAGGACGAGCAGCCCCATCCGGACGGACGTGCTCAGCACGATGCCGGCGACGACGAGGTAGGCGATCAGCTGGGAGAAGGCGCGGGTCGTGATCTCCATGAGCGCGCCGAACTGGTCGCCGTCGCTGCCCGAGACCGACAGCACCTCACCGGTCGGGGTGCGTCGGGTGAGGACGTGCCCGAGCTGGAGCGCCTTGCGCGTGACGAGCTTCGTCGTGCCGTAGAGCGCGATGAGCCACTCCCGGACGATGACCGTGTGGAAGAGGATGCCGCTCAGCGCACCGACGACGGTGACCACCGCGAGCGCGACGAGCCAACGTGTCGTCGCGGCGCTGTCGCCGACGATGATGCCGGTGTCGATGGCGCGACCGACCATCCACGGACCGAGGGTCTGCGGCACCATCCACACGAGCGCCACCGTCAGGCCGGCCCAGAAGAGGCCGCCCTGCTGGCGGACCATCCACCAGAGGAAGGCCCGCGGCGAGCGGGTGTCGGGCTCGGCGGCCCCCGGCTCGGTGAAGGCCCTCACATCGGGCGGGAAATCTCGCATAACGGTTGAACCCTAGGCGTGAGGTGGGACAACGGCCCAATCCTTTTCCCCCGTCGAGTGCCCACTTCCCGACGGCCCATCCCCGTCGAGTGCCCATTTCCCGACGGCCGCGTCCCCACCTCCCCCAGCCGGACGAGGTTGTCCACAGTCAAGAACCTCAGCCCAGCCGCCACGGCGGAGCCTGAGCCACCGTCAGCGCATGACCTCGGCGCTCCCGACCACCCCGTTCACCGTCGCCCACGGCCGCGCCCTCGGCTACACGGAGCGCCAGCTAGCGGGCGCGGGCCTGGCCCGCCCCTTCCGTGGGGTTCGCAGCATCACACCGCCGGCGTGCCTTCTCGACAGAGCCGTGGCCCTGGCCTGCGTCCTGCCGGAGGGCGCGGCCTTCTCGCACCTGACGGCGGCGCAGTTGCATGGGTTGCCGCTGTCGTATGCGTTGGAGGCCGATGAGCGCCTGCACGTCATCCGCCGCATCGACGCGCCCCACCTGCGCCGGGCCGACCTGGTCGGTCATCGCGCGCTGCACCCCCGGGCAGTTGCCCACAGAAACGGGCTGCCCGTCGTCGACCTCGCGGACACGTGGGTCGACTTGGGTGAGCTCGTCGGCCGCGGCAAGCCGATGGGTCTCGACGACGCCATCGTCGTCGGAGACGCCTGCGCCACCGTCTTGCAGAGCACCGAACCACTGCGTCGAGCGCTCGGCCGACGCATCCGTCCTCGCGGCAAGGTGTTGTTGACGGAGGCGCTCGACCTCATCCGCGTCGGGTCGTGGTCTCCGCGCGAGACCCAGGCCCGCATCATGTTCGTGCGAGCGGGACTGCCTGAGCCCCTCCCCAACGAGCCGGTCTTCGCCTCTTGGGATCCCCGGCGCCTCCTCGGATACGGCGACCTCGTCTGGAGAATGACGCACAGCAGCGGCCGCACGGTGCGCGTCGTCGGTGAGTACCAGGGCGCGGAGTTCCACACCGGAGAGGAGCAGGAGCGTCGCGACGACATTCGACGGGCCGGGATGGAACGCGACAGCTGGACCGTGCTCGAGATCTGGGCCGCCGACATGTCGACGCGTGACGCGCGTTGGGCCACCGTCCGTCGGTTCGCGGACGAGCTCGGGGTGCCGGAGTCGTCCCTCACTCTGCAGGACACCGACCCGCACTTCTTCTCGCGCCACGCGATCGACGCCGCCATCGTTCGTGATGATCGACGGCGTGCTCGCTTCGCGTGACGGTCTGCAGACCTGCCACACAAGCGTTGGGAACTGGGCACTCGATGGTCTATTGAGTCGAGTGCCCAGAACCCGACGGTCTATTGAGTCGAGTGCCCAGAACCCGACGGTTGGGAAGTGGGCACTCGACTTGGGGGGGCAGCGTCGGGGGGACTGGGCCTCAGTCAGCGGCGCGGGCCAGGGCGGCGAGGGCGGCCGTGAAGCACTCCGCCGGCGGGGTGACCAGCCCGGCCCCGACCTGCCCCGTGCCGGCGACCCGCCCGGCCATGCCCGTGTTGATCTGCGGCAGGATCCCGGTCCGGGCGACCGCCGCGACGTCGATCCCCGTCGGGGTCCCACGGAACTCGAGGATCGGCACCTGGTAGGCCGTGTGCTCCCCCACGGTGATCTCGTACATCGTC
>JBBRGO010000081.1:0-11625 GCA_038224055.1 Actinomycetales bacterium | reverse complement strand
CGCCCACCGAGGGAGTGTCCGACGAGGCAGACCGGGACGTCGCGGCCGAAGCGCTCGGCGGCCTGCGCGAGCGCCCAGTCGACGTCGTCGACCGGCGTGCTGTCCCCGTCCCAGCCCCGGTGGGAGTTGAGCAGCCGTTGGACGACCACCTGGCCGCGCGTCGTGCGCGCGATACGGGCCGAGACGGGCACCATGCGCAACACGGACAGCTGGGTCGCGCTGACCGGCATCGCGCGACGTCGTGCCGCGCCCCCGTGCAGGACGAGCACGAGCCCGCGTGGTGCGGAGGGCACCGTGTGGTCGATGAGGCGGGCACGGGTCATCGGATCGTCCTCTGGGTCACAGGAGTGCTTCGTCGCGGGGGCCGGGGCGGTTTGGGGGACGTGGCGGCGGCCGGCAGCCGGCCGCTCAGGGACGGATCATCACCTTGATGGCGCGCCGCTCGTCCATCGCCCGGTAACCCTCCGCCACCTCGTCGAGCGGGAGGGTGAGGTCGAAGACCCTCCCCGGGTCGATCCGACCGTCGAGCACCCGCTCGAGCAGGTCAGGCAGGTAGGCGCGGACCGGGGCCATCCCGCCGGCCAGCCCGACGTTGCGGACGAACATCTGGCGCACGGGCAGCTCGACTCCGTGCGGGGCGCCGACGAACCCGACGGTCGAGCCGGGCCGGGCGATCTCGAAGGCGGTGCCCATCGACTGGTCGGTGCCGACGCACTCGAGCACCGCGTCGGCACCGATGCCGTCGGTCATCTCGAGGATGGCCTCGACGCCGGCGTCGCCGCGCTCCGCGACGATGTCGGTCGCTCCGAAAGCGGTGGCGAGCTGCTGGCGCGACTCGTGGCGCGACATCGCGACGATCCGCTCGGCCCCGAGCTCCTTGGCGGCGATGACGCCGCAGAGTCCGACCGCCCCGTCGCCGATGACGACGGCGGTGCTCCCCGGCCGGACCCGGGAGGAGACGGCGGCGTGCCACCCGGTCGCCATGACGTCGGCGAGGGTGAGCAGCGACGGCAGGAGCTCATCGTCCGGCACCCCGTCGGTCGCCACGAGGCTGCCCTCGGCCTGGTGCACCTTGACGAGCTCGGCCTGCCCCGACTCGGTCCAGCCCTGGTTGGCGCAGACCGAGGTCATGCCGGCGCGACAGTGTGGACACGTGTTGTCGCTGTGGCAGAACGGGATGATGACGAAGTCGCCGGGAGCGAACGAGGTCACCGCCGAGCCGACCTCCTCGACGATGCCGACCGCCTCGTGGCCGATGGTCGAGCCGGCGGTGATCGGGTTGTCCCCGCGGTAGGGCCACAGGTCCGACCCGCAGATGCACCCGGCGACGACCCGCACGACGGCATCGGTCGGGGCGTCGATGGTCGGGTCGGGGACCTCGCTCAGGCGGATGTCCCGGGCGGCGTGGATCGTCGTGGCTCGCATCCCGTCATCCTCACCCGGCCAACGGGCTGCGTCCACACCGCCCCCCTTGGTGAGCCGGTGGGGCCCGTCGTCGGGGCGTGGTGCGCCGGCCGCTCAGCCGCGGGAGCGGAGCCGGAGGTGGGGCAGCTCGGGGGCGGGCAGCGTGGTGTCCCACTCGGTGGGGAACGTCCCGAAGCGCGTGTCCCCGGCGTCTTCGGAATCTGCTCGCTCGCGCTGCCAGGCCTCTCGGAAGGCGAGGACCTCGTCGTGGCTGCGTCCGATGAAGTTCCACCACATGACGATCTGCTCGCCGAGCGGTCGCCCGCCGAGCAGCAGCAACCGTGCGTCCTCCCCGGGCCCCGCCACGACGTGTAGCCGGTCTGAGCCGGTCGGCGCGAAGGCGATCTCACCTGGTGCGGCCGTCACCACGTCGCGGTCCTCGCCGGCGACCCCCCGCGTGCTGTGCGCGGTGAGCGTGAACCGACCGGTGTCGCAGAGCAGTCCGTGCTCGTGCTCGGGGTCGACCCCGACGTCGATGCTCGTGCCGGCCGGCAGGCTCACCTCGGCGCCCACGAGCTGGGAGTGCATCGACACCGGCGAGGTCCGGCCGAAGAGGGTCCCGAGGAAGACGAGGACCCGAGCCTCGTCGACCGTCGTCACCTCGGGTGCGTAGTGCTCGAAGCATGGCGCCGTGTGTCGGGCCGCTTCGGGCAGGGCCACCCACAGCTGGGCCCCGTGCAGGGTCGTCGTCGTGGCCGTGGAGAACTCCGAGTGGGCGATGCCCGCACCCGCGGTCATGATGTTGAGCTCCCCCGGCCGGACCAGGGCGTGCGCGCCGGTCGTGTCCCGGTGCTCGACCTCGCCGCTGAAGAGCCAGGAGACGGTCTGCAAGCCGGTGTGCGGGTGACCGGGCACGTGCATCCCCCCGGAGACGGAGACGTCGTCCGGCCCGTAGTGGTCGACGAAGCACCACGCCCCGATGAGCGACCGCTCCCGCTGCGGGAGGCTGCGCCGGACCGTCATCGCCCGCGGTCCGCCCAGCGGCACCTCGCGGCCGGGCAGCAGGCAGACCGCGGCGCTCGCGTCGTCGCGGCTCTCGCAGGTCACCTCGTCGGGCGACCGGTCCGGGTTGCTCACCCGCCCACGGTAACCCCCCGGCCGACGGCCGGGTCCTCCTGCGTCAGCGCTACGGTCGGGCGGTGAGTCCGACCCCTGGTGAACCGCGTGGTGACGGGTCCCGCTGGTCCGCGTGGCGCGTCGTGTGGTGGTTCGGCGTCGTGAGCCTCGCCGCCGACATGGTCTACGAGGGGGCCCGGTCGGTCTACGGTCCACTCCTCGCCACCCTGGGCGCCAGTGCTCTCGTCGTCGGCCTCGTCACGGGGGTCGGTGAGGCGATGGCCCTCGTGCTGCGGCTGCTCTTCGGCCCTCTTGCCGACCGGTCGGGCCGTTACTGGGCGCTCACCATCACCGGTTACGGGCTCACCGCTGTGACCGTCCCCCTCCTCGCCGTCACCCCCTTCGTGGGCGGCGCCGGGCTCGCCCTCGGCATCGTCCTCATCCTCCTCGAGCGGTCGGGCAAGGCGGTCCGGAGCCCGAGCAAGTCTGCCCTGCTCGCCCACGTCGCCGGGGCCGTCGGGCGCGGCCGCGGGTTCGGCGTGCACAAGGCGCTCGACCAGGTCGGTGCCTTCGCGGGGCCGCTCGTCGTCGCTGCCCTCATCGCGGCGACCGGGGCGATCTGGCCCGCCCTGCTCGTCCTCGCCGTGCCCGGCGCCGCCGCGATGGTGCTGCTCGCGGTGATCCGCTCACGCGTCCCCGACCCGTCGGTCTACGACCCCGAAGCGGCGGCAGCAGCTCCCGACCGCGACGCCCCCATCGGTATGGCGCCTCCCGAGCCCCGCGGCATACCGGCGACTCGGACCGGGCGCGTCCGGAGCTGGCTCGGCGACGCCGTCGGGCGCGGGCTGCCGCCGGCGTTCCTGCGCTACGCGCTCGCCGCCGGCCTCACGACGGGAGGCCTCGTCACCTTCGGGATCATCGGCTACCACCTCACCGTCGAGGGGCTGCTGCCCGTCGCCGCCATCCCGCTCGCCTATGCCGGCGCGATGGCGATGGAGGCGCTCGCCGCGCTCGGCGTCGGCGCGGTCTACGACCGGGTCGGCGCCTCGGCCCTGTATGCCGTCCCGGTCCTCGTCGCGCTCGTCCCGGCGCTCGCTCTGGCCGGGAGGGTGGGACCGGCGCTCGTGGGGGTCGCCGTGTGGGGGGTCGCGCACGGCGTGCAGGACTCGACGGTCAAGGCGCTCGTGGCCGATCTCGTCGCCGCGCCGCGACGGGCCACCGCCTACGGCGTCTTCGCCGGCGTCCAGGGCGGTTTCGCGGTCGTCGGCGGGCTCGTCGTGGGCGGGCTCTACGACCGGTCGGTGCCCACCCTCGTCGTTCTCGTCGCGCTGAGCCAGGTCGTCGCCCTCGTCCTGCTCGTGCGCACCGTCCGCTCGGTCGGCGTCGCCTGAGCCGACCGACCAATCCGGCTGGCATCAGGGCCTCGAACCCCTGACACCAGTCGCGAGCACACGCCCGCCGCTTCGTCGCACCACTGCATCGAGCACCGAAGAGCACTGCCCTGGAGGGGTCATGAAGCTGCACCCGGTCCCTGCCACCCTCACCCTCGCGGCCCTGACGGCCCTCGGCCTCAGCGCCTGCGGTGGAGTAGCCGAAAGAGTGCCCGCCGGTCCCGCGGCAGCCACGCCGGCCACCGCCAGATCGATGGCACCGGGCGAGACGACGTTTCCCGGCACGACGGTGGCGCCCGGCGAGACGATGGCCACCTCGACCCCGGCCCCGTCGGCCCCGTCGGCTGATGCCCCCGGGGCCGTCGAGCCGACCGCCAAGACGAAGAAGGTCTGCGGCGACGAGACGATGGACAACGTGTTGGGTCTCGCCGGCGTCGACACCATCGCGACGAGGACGTCGTGGAAGGACGGGCTCTTCACCTGCACCTACGACCTCGCCGAGGGCCAGTTCGTCATCACGGTGAAGCAGTCCACGGACGCCGCCGCGGCCAAGACCCACTTCGACAGCGTCCGCAAGCAGGCCGAAGGGGCCCGCGACCTCAGCGGGCTCGAGGCACTGGGCGTCCCCTCCTTCCGCACCACGAGCGGTCTCGCGGTCTTCGTCAAGGACGAGATGACGCTTACCGTCGACCCGACCCGACTCGCTAGGACCGTGGGTCCGGAGCAGACCGACCGCAGCAGCTTCGCCTACACCGTCGCGACGACGATCCTCGCCTGCTGGACCGAGCACCCCTGACCTCAGTCGCGGGGCCTGTCGTCCTCACCACGGATCAGGGGAGCGAGGGCGATGAGCAGCAGCAACGCGCCGAGCGGCAGAAGGTCCCAGGGGGAGGCGAGCGCGATGACGGCGAGCACGGCCACGCCGAGCGAGCTGAGAGGCATCCGGGCGACACCGGAGGGGCCGACGGCCACGGCGAGCGCGAGCCAGCCGAGGGTGCCGAGAGCGGCGACGAGCGCCGTGGTGGCGGCGAGGTGGTAGGCACCGGTGCCCGCCGCGTCGCCGAGCCCGTCGACCCAGTCGAGGATGCCGTGGGCGAAGAGCAGCAGGGGCCCCGCGAGGGCGAGGCCGCGGATCCGGTCGGCCGCCCGGGAGCCGGCGGTGCGGTGCGTCGACGGTGACCGCGACTGGGTCGATCGGGTCGGGGTGCTGCTGGTCGACGTGGGCCGGGTCGGCGTGGACCGGAGCGGAGGGGTGATCGTGGCCATGCTCCCCAGCGTGGCGCCGCAGGACGGCCCCGACCATGGGGTGGCACCCTGAGCCGACCCCCAGTCGACCCTGACGGTGCAGGATGGCGGTCATGCCACCACTCGACCCCTCCCCGGCCGCGCAGCCCGGCGGGGCCCCCGCGTCCCATGGCGACGACTCCGGCACGGGCGAGGAGAGCACGGTCACCGTCGTCGTGGCCCTCACGGCCAACGCGCTCATCGCCGTCGCGAAGACGGTCGTCGCGGTCCTCACCGGCTCGGCCTCGATGGTCGCCGAGGCCGCGCACTCGTGGGCGGACGCCGGCAACGAGATCTTCCTGCTCATCGCCGAGAAGCGCTCGGCCGCGCCCTGCGATGAGGCTCACCCGCTCGGTTACGGCCGCGAGGCCTACGTCTGGTCCATGTTCGCCGCGTTCGGACTCTTTACGGCCGGCTCGATCGTCTCGATCTGGCACGGTGTGCAGTCGCTCACCGAGCCGGACTCCGAGACCGCCTACGGCTGGGCCTACGTCGTCCTCGCCATCGCGTTCGTCCTGGAAGGGACCTCCTTCCTGCAGGCCCGGCGCCAGACCAGGGCCGCCGCGAAGCAGCAGGGGATGCATCCGCTGCGCTACATCGCCAAGACGTCGAACCCGACCTTGCGCGCGGTCTACGCCGAGGACTCCGCCGCGCTCGTCGGGCTCGTCATCGCCGCGGCCGGGATCTACCTGCACCAGGTGACCGGCAACGCCGTCTACGACGCGATCGGCTCGATCCTCGTCGGGGTGCTGCTCGGGGTCATCGCCGTCTTCCTCATCGACCGCAACCGCGACTTCCTCGTCGGTCAGGCCGCCGCTCCTGCGTTGCGGGCCCGGGCGCTCGAGGCGCTGCGCAGCGCGCCCGACGTGGAGCGGGTCACCTTCCTGCACCTCGAGTTCGTGGGGCCCGGCCAGATCTTCCTCACCGCCGCCGTCGACCTCGTCGGCAACGAGCACGAGACGACCGTCGCGGACCGGCTCCGGGTCATCTCGCGGCGCCTGGAGGCGGAGCAGAACATCGTGCGCGCCCTGATCACGCTATCGACCAGCGACGACGTCTCGCTGAAGGGCTAGGCCCCGGGCTATGCCGCGGGCTCGTCGGAGGGTCGGTCGGAGGGTCGGTCGGAGGGTCGGCGCTCGGCGACCCCGGCCATGCCCCAGCGCACCGCTGCGGTGCCGGCGTGGCCGAGAGGGCGGGCGACGTAGCGCGACACGGCTCCCGGCAGCGGGATCTCGAGCATCCCGAGCGCCCATGACGGGAGCAGGGACACCCCTCCGGAGGCGAGGGTGCCGTAGCCCGGGCGGGCGACGAGCGGGAGCGGCGGGTTGAGCAGCAGGAAGCGGGCGGCGTCGCGCGCGGCCCGGCTCGCCTCGAGCTCGGGGCGGTAGGCCTCGATCGCGGCCCGCAGCTGCGCCACGTCCTCGGGCGTGTCCACGACGCCGAGTGACCGAGCCGGTATGCCGGTCTGCGCGACGTAGACGTCGGCCTCCGCGGCGGTGAGCGGGGTCGCGGCGAAGGCCTGGTAGGCGCGCAGGAAGGAGTCGATCTCGGCTACGTGGACCCACCGCAGCAGGTTCGGGTCGCCGGCGCGGTAGGGCCGGCCCTGCTCGTCCTTGCCGCGGACCCGGTCGTGGATCCCGCGGACCCGGCCGATCGCCTCCTCGGCGTGCTCGATCGTGCCGAAGGTCGTCGTCGCGAGGTAGTGGCTGGTCCGCTGGAGCCGTCCCCAGGGGTCGCTCTTGTAGCCGCTGTGCCCGGCGACGCCCGCCATCGCGAGCGGGTGCAGCGACTGGAGCAGCAGTGAGGCGATGCCGCCCGGGAACATCGCGGCATCGGCGTGGACCCGCCAGATCGGGTCGGCCGGGGTGAACCAGCGCTCGCCCGGAGACCCCCAGATCAGCGCGGCGCGGTCGGCGGCGTCATCGCCGGCCACCTTGGAGCGCAGCACCTGTCCCAGCCGTCGCTGGACGAAGCGGCTGACTGGTTGAATGCTCATGGACCAAACGCTACGTCCTCCGCGCGGTTCGTGTCGGCGCCGTGGTCCGGAGCCCGGGTTCGCGCCGCCTACGGTGGGCGCATGACCCGCCACGAGATGCCCTTTGCCGCGATGTCCACCGGCGCCGGCTACGCGCTGCTCACCTCGGTCGTCGTCCCCCGGCCGATCGCATGGGTGCTCACCCGGTCGGCCACCGGCGTCGTCAACCTCGCGCCGCACTCGTTCTTCACGGTCGCCTCGCACGAGCCGCCGGTCATCGCCTTCACCTCGGTCGGCGCCAAGGACACCTTGCGCAACGTCCTCGACACCGGTGAGCTCGTCGTCCACCTCAGCCCGGAGCCGCTCATCGACGCGGTCAACCTCACCGGCGTCGACTCGCCGCCCGACGTGAGCGAGGTGGAGCTGGCCGGCCTCGAGACCGAGCCGGGCATCGTCGTCGGCTGCCCCCGCCTCGTCGCCTCGCCGGTCGCGCTCGAGTGCGTGCTCGAGCGGACCGTCGAGGTCGGTTCGAGCACGATGGTGCTCGCCCGGGTCGTCCACGCCGCCGTCGACGAGGACGTCCTCGACCTCAGCGACCCGAAGCGGCCGTATGCCGCCATCCGCCGGCTGCGCCCCCTGGCCCGGCTGGGCCGGGACGAGTGGTCGACCATCGGCGAGGTCCTCACCCGCACCCGACCGGTCTGGGGCCGTGACGTCGGTCCCTGACCGGGCTGGTCGGTCTGGTCGGGCTGGTCGGGCTGGTCGGGCTGGTCGCGCTGGTCGGGCTGATGAAGCCGGTCAGGAGCGGACGAGCCGGTGCAGGGCGAGCTGGGCGGGCGCCGAGTAGGCGAAGGCAACTGGTGCCGGGGCGTGGATGACGAGCTCGGTCACGGTCCCGCCGACGTGGTCGAGCACCCGGTGCAGCAGGTCGACCCGGAGCGGCCCCACGGTGACGTGCCAGGCCCAGGTCATCGTCTGCTCGTCGACGTCGTCGACGACGAAGGGGACTCTCAGCCCGAACGGCCCGACGACCCGGCCGGTGAGGCCCGTCCGCAGCCGGTGGTCCCGATCACCGGTCCCACCCGCGACCGGGTCGAGCTCGACCGCGCGCACCTGGGGTGACCAGGAAGACCACTGCCGGGTGTCCGCGTAGCGCTCCCAGGCCACGGAGGCTCGCACCGGTCCGGTCGCTCGCAACGTCAGCTCGCCCATGGGAGCACCGTAGGCGCCCGCGAGCCCTGCGGCATACGTTGGAGGTCTTCCCTTTCCGTTTCCTCGTGAGGACCCCATGCTCTCGACCGACCACTTCATCCGCTTCGACCGGGCCAGAGCCGTCGAGGAGGCGGAGCGCGGGTTGCTCGCCGAGGTCCACGGCGAGCGCTTCCGCGTCGACGTCGTCCGTGCAGACGTCGTGCGACTGTCGATGAGCCGGGGAGGCGCCTTCGAGGAGCAGCCGACCCATGCGGTCTGCGTCGACCCCTTCGCGGAGGGCGTCCAGTGGCGGGTCGAGCCGGGCGGGGAGGCGTGGCGCCTGGTCACCGACGACCTCGTCGTGACCCTGTGGCTGGACCCCTTCCGGGTCGACGTGCACCGCACCGACGGCTCCCCGGTCATCGAGAGCGTGACCGGCACGGACGAGGACGGGTCGACCGCGACGGCCTACTCGACCCTGAACGACGCCTTCGAGATCCGGCGGCGTTGCGGAGCGGACGACGCCTTCCTCGGGCTGGGGGAGAAGGGCGGCCGGCTCGACCGCAAGGGTCGGGACTTCACGATGTGGAACACCGACGTCCTCAACCCCGATGCCACGGCGGAGTTCCGCGACGGCCTCGACGCGTCCGACCCGCGGTCAGACCGGACGAGCACCGAGTTCGACCCCTACTACGTGACCATCCCGTTCTTCTACCACCGGGCCAGCGAATCCGGCGCCATGGCAGGGTCATTCGTCGACAACAGCTACCGCGCGTCGTATGCCTTCAGCGACCCGGAGGAGTACCGGATCCGCTTCGAGGGCGGCCAGTGGCAGGAGTACGTCTTCGCCGGACCGTCGATGGCCGGCATCCTCGAGGCCTACACGTCGCTCACCGGCCGGGCCTCGCTCCCGCCGATGTGGGCGCTCGGCTACCACCAGTGCCGGTGGTACGCCTACACGCAGGACGAGGTCGAGGCGCTCGGGGACCGGCTGCGCAATGACCGGATCCCCTGCGACACCCTCTGGCTCGACATCGACTACATGGACGGCTACCGGGTCTTCACCTGGGACGAGGAGCGCTTCCCCGACCACGTCGGAATGCTGAAGCGCTTGCGCGACAACCGTTTCCGGCTGGTCACGATCGTCGATCCTGGCGTCAAGCACGACCCCGGATACCCGGTTTACGACGAGGGCCTCGAGCGCGACGCCTTCTGCCGCACCGAGGGGGGTGGCACCTACATCGGGCAGGTCTGGCCGGGCAACACCGCCTTCCCGGACTTCGCCACGCCGGAGGCGCGGGCCTGGTGGGGAGAGCTCAACGCCGCTCACGTCCGCTCCGGACTCGCCGGTATCTGGAACGACATGAACGAGCCTGCCACCGGCGTCATCCCCCCGGGGGCGATGCTCTTCGACAAGGGCCGGGCATCGCACAACCGCTTCCACAACCAGTACGCCCTGCTCATGGCCATGGGCACGACCGAGGGTCTGGTCGCCGCCGAGCCGCAGCTGCGCACCTTCATCCTGTCGCGCGCCGGGTTCGCCGGCATCCAGCGCTACGCCGCGAACTGGATGGGTGACAACCAGTCCCGGTGGGACCACCTGTGCCTCAGCACGACGATGGCCTGCGGCTTCGGCATCTCGGGTCAGCCCTTCGTCGGGGCGGACATCGGCGGCTTCGCGGGCGACACGACCCCGGAGCTGTTCCTGCGCTGGATGCAGGCGGGGACGCTGACTCCCTTCTGCCGCAACCACTCCGAGACGGGCACCATCGATCAGTACCCGTGGTCGTTCGGCCCGGAGATCGAGGACCGGGTGCGGGAGGCGCTCGAGCTGCGCTACCGGTTGCTGCCCTACATCTACACGGCGTTCGTCCGCGCCTCCGAGACCGGCGAGCCGGTGCAGCGGCCCCTCGTCTTCGACCACCAGGGCGACCCGGAGACGGTCGCGGCCGACGACGAGTTCCTCCTCGGTCGGGACCTGCTCGTCGCGCCCGTGAGCGAGGAGGGGGCGACATCACGCCGGGTCTACCTGCCCAAGGGGCACTGGTACGACTGGCACACCGGCGAGCTGCACGTGGGCCGCCAGCACCTCGACGTGCCGGTGACCCTTGACCGGATCCCGCTCTTCGCGCGGGCCGGTGCGGCCATCCCGCTCTGGCCCGAGGCTCCCGCGTCCACCGACGGCTACTTCCCCGAGACGATCGAGCTGCACGTCTTCGACCCCGTCGTCGACGGTGAGTGGGAGTCCCGGCTCGTCGAGGACGACGGGCTCACCGTCGAGTCGGCCGACGGGGCCCGCCTCGCCACGACCGTTTCCGTCCGCCGGATCGATGGCGAGGTGACCGTGGACACGCGGACCTCCGGTGACGGCTATGCCGCCCACCGCCGTCAGTCCTTCAACGTCGTCCGCCACCCGACCTCTACGGCTGGGTGAGGCACGGCGCTCAGAGGAGTCTCAGACGGGGAGCACCGTGCGGAGGAAGACGGTCGTCCGCTCCCACGCCTCGGCGGACGCCGCCGGGTGGTACCACGGCAGGTCCTCGTTGTCGAAGGCGTGGTCGGCGCCCTCGTAGGTGTGGAACGTCGTCGCGGGCTGCGCCGTCACTGCCTGGCGGATCCGCTCGACGGCGTCGTTGTCGATGTAGGAGTCGGCCAGGCCGAAGTGGTGCAGGCTCGGGGTCGTCACGCGCGGCGCCAGCTCAAGCAGGCCGGGCAGGGCCGAGCCGTAGTAGCTGACGAGCGCGGCCACCGGCATCGTCGCGGCGACGTTGAAGGCGAGCCCGCCCCCGAAGCAGAACCCGACGACGCCGACATCGCCCGTCGTCTCCTCCCGGTCCTGCAGGGCGCGGACGGCGGCGGCGCCGTCGGCCACGGCGGCCACCCAGTCCACCTGCTGCATGAGGCCCATCGCCTTCTCGAGGGCGCCATCCCCCTCGATCGGTGTCGTCTCACCGATCCGCCAGTAGATCTCGGGCGCGAGCACGACGTAGCCGAGCTCGGCGAGCTGGGCCGCGCGGCGCTCGATGTAGGCGCTGACGCCGAAGATCTCCTGCATGACGACGATGCCGGGGCCGTGCCCGGTCGGGGGGAGCCACAGGTGCGCGGGCATCGCCCCGGCATCGGTGGTGACGGTCACGATTTCGCTCATGGTCGACACGGTATGCCGCCCGGTCGCCCGCTGTCGGGCGGGGCGGGGCGGAGCGGGGCGGGGCGGGCAGCGCGTGCGTGTGGTGGCGCGAGGTGGCGAGGGTCAGGTGGCCGGGC
>JBBRGO010000080.1:0-11638 GCA_038224055.1 Actinomycetales bacterium | reverse complement strand
ACCGAGAAGCCGGTGCCACCCTTGGGCCAGTAGCCCGTCGGCGCCTTGTCGTTGAACGCCGGTCCGGCGATGTCGACGTGGCCCCACGGGATGCCCGCGCCGACGAACTCGCCGAGGAAGATCCCCGCGGTGAGCATCCCGCCCTCAGCCCCGCCCTTGTGCGCGAGGTCGGCGTTGATGGAGTCGAGGCTTGGGCGCAGCTCCTCGGGGAGTGGCATCGGCCACATCGCCTCACCGACCGTCTGGGCGGCGTCGAGGACCCGCGCCCGGAAGTCGTCGTCGTTGGACATGACCGCGGCCGTGTTGGCCAGGGCGACGACCTGGGCCCCGGTGAGGGTGGCCACGTCGATGATCGCGTCGGGCATGCTCTCGCTCGCGAGCGCGATGCAGTCGGCGAGGACCATCCGCCCCTCGGCGTCGGTGTTGAGGACCTCCACGGTCTTGCCGCCGCGCATCGTCACGACGTCGCTCGGGCGCTGGGCGGTGGCGCTCGGCATGTTCTCGGCCAGACCGAGGTAGCCGGTGACCGCGATGGGCAGACCGAGCTCGGCGATGGCGAGGACAGCGCCCGCGACCGCCGCAGCACCGGCCATGTCGCACTTCATCGTCAGCATCCCATCGGCCGGCTTGATGCAGAGGCCGCCCGAGTCGAAGGTGATGCCCTTGCCGACGAAGGCGATGGTCGCCTTGGGGCGCGAGGGGGTGTAGCTCAGCACGGCGATGCGCGGGTCGTTGACCGAGCCCTGACCCACCCCGACCGTGCCGCCGAAGCCGCCTGCCCGCAGCGCCTTCATGTCGTAGCTCTTCAGCTTGACCTTGCTGCCCTTGGTCTTCGCCGCGAGCGACTCGACGAAGCTCTCGGGGTAGAGCAGGTTGGGCGCGAGGTTGACGAGGTCGCGCGTGTAGGCGACGGCGCTGCCGAGCGTGGCCGCCCGCTTGACGGCCTTGCGTGACGCCGAGTCCGCCGGGCCCACGAGGACGATCTCCTCGAGGGCGTCGGTGCTCGTCGTGCCGGCCTTGGACACGGCGTACGCACCGAGCGCCGCACCCTCTGCGGTCGCGGCGACGAGCGCGCTGCTCGAGCCGGGGACGATGACGACGACCTTCGCCTTCTTGCCCAGCCCACGGACAGCCGAGCCAATGCCCTTGCGGACGTTCTCGAGGGCGGCGCCGTCGGGGTCCTCGCCGAGCGCGCCGACCCCGACGAGCACGACGACCCGGGCCGCCACGTCCGGCACCGCGGCGACTGTCGTCACCTCGCCGGGCTTCGCCGCCAGCTCGAGGTCGGCGATGACCGACGTGAGGTGCGAGACCGTCTTGCGGGGCAGGCCGTGACCGGGTGCGAGGTCGGCGCTGGAGCCGGCGGGGACGATCGCGACGACGAGGGCGTCGCCGGTGGTGTCCCCGGCGGAGCGGGTGGAGAGGGTGAGGTTGGCCACGTGGGTCTCCTTGGTGAGGGTGCGTCGGCCGGGAGCTCATCGGCCCGCCGCCGGCGGTGCCGCGGTGGCGGCAATCGATGGTATCGACCCGGATCCGGCGCGATAGGTTGGCCGTCATGACGACGACGTCCGCCAAGACCTCTCCCCTCCACGACCGCCACCTGGCCCTCGGCGCGAAGATGGCCGACTTCGGCGGCTGGGACATGCCCATCGAGTACCCCGGTGGTGGCGTCGTCGCCGAGCACACGGCCGTCCGTGAGCGCGTGGGGATCTTCGACGTGAGCCACCTCGGCAAGGCGTCGGTGCGCGGCCCGGGAGCCGCGGACTTCGTCAACGGCTGCTTCACCAACGACCTGCGCCGGATCGCGCCCGGCTCGGCGCAGTACACCCTGTGCTGCGACGAGTCCGGCGGCGTCGTCGACGACCTCATCGCCTACCTCGTCGGGGACGACGAGGTCTTCCTCATCCCCAACGCCGCCAACACCGCCGAGGTGGTGCGCCGGCTCGCCGCCGCGGCCCCTGCCGGCATCGAGGTCACCGACCTGCACGACTCCTACGGCGTCATCGCGGTGCAGGGCAACCGCAGCGACGAGGTCCTCGACACAGTCGGACTGCCGACGGGCCACGACTACATGTCGTTCGTCGAGGCGGACTGGCAGGGCATCCCGGTCATCGTGTGCCGCACCGGTTACACCGGTGAGCGCGGCTACGAGCTCGTGCCCCGGTGGGATGACGCACCCGCGCTCTGGGACGCTCTCGTCGCGGCGATGGAGCCGTGGAGCGGTATGCCGTGTGGCCTCGGGGCGCGCGACACGCTCCGCACCGAGATGGGCTATCCCCTGCACGGACAGGACCTCTCGATGGATATCTCGCCGGTGCAGGCCCGGTCCGGCTGGGCCGTCGGGTGGAAGAAGGACTCCTTCTGGGGCAAGGAGGCCCTCGTCGCCGAGAAGGCAGCCCCGAACCGACTGATGCGGGGCCTGCTCGTGACGGGCCGTGGCATCCCCCGTGCGCACTGCGGTGTGGTGCTCGACGGGGAGACGGTCGGCGAGGTCACCTCCGGCACCTTCTCGCCGACCCTGAAGCAGGGCATCGCCCTCGCCCTGCTCGCCCCGGACGTCGCCGACGGGTCGAGCGTCCAGATCGACGTGCGGGGTCGCGCCGTCGCAGCCACCGTCGTCAAGCCACCCTTCGTCCAGGTGCAGACCCGCCAGCCCTGAGCGACCCACGCCGCCCTCCCGTCGAGTGGGCGGTTTCTTCCACCCCGGCGGGCGGAAGTGCCCACTCGACGGGGTCAGCGGATGGAGAACCGGCGACGGTGGTAGCGGTCGAGGATCTCGCCGAGCCGCTCACCACCAAGGGCGTGCAGGGTGAGGCCGTCGCGGCCGGTCATCGTCTCGGCCTGGAGCATCGCGTTGAGGATCGCCTCGGCCGTCGCCTCGATGACGGCCCCGAAAAGCGCGTCGAAGTACTCGAGCGCGAGCATGTCGACGGGAAGGGCGATCTCGGTCCGGGCCCCGGGGCCCTGGTCGGGCAGCCCATGGGCGGCGGTCGAGAAGGCGATCATGAGGTCGCCGGAGTAGTTGTCGCCGCGCGCACCGAACTTCGCGATGCCGAGACCGGCGCGCTGGGCGAGGCGGTTGAGCTGGTGGGGCAGGAGCGGTGCGTCGGTGGCGACGACCGCGAGGACCGACCCGGTCCCCGGCGGGACCGCGGTGATCTCGGACATCCGCGGGGTCGGGACGACCTTCTTCGTCAGCACGTGACCGACGGGGACCCCGTTGACCTCGAAGTGTTTCCGGTCCCCGTGGTTGGCCTGGACGAGGACCCCGACGGTGAAGTGGCGCTTGCCCAGGTCGACGACACGCGAGGCGGTGCCGGTCCCGCCCTTGAAGCCGTAGCACTGCGCGCCCGTGCCCCCGCCGACGTTGCCCTCGGCGATCGGTCCCGACCGTGCGTCGTCGAAGGCGGCGTGGACGTGCTCGCGCGTGACGTGCTGGCCGCTGATGTCGTTGAGGATGCCGTCCCACGTCTCCCCGACGACGGGCAGCATGATGGGCATCCGGCCGGGCACCGCGACCTCCCGCGCGATGAGCGAGTCGCGCACGGTCCCGACGCTGTCGGTGTTGGTCAGGGCGATCGGGCTCGCGAGCATCCCGGACTCGTGGAGCCACTCGAGACCGGTCAGCTCGCCGAAGCCGTTGAGGCGGTGGTGGCCGGCGAAGACCGGCTCGGTGGACGGGCGGCCCCCGTGCGGCAGGACGACGGTCACGCCGGTGCGCACCGGGCCCCGGCCGATGGCGAGGTCACCGTCCCCCTCGACGATCGTGCAGTAGCCGACCTTGACGCCCCCGACGTCGGTGATCGCGTTGTGCGGTCCGGAACGGCCGGTCCCGATCTCGATGCCCAGGTCGGCGGCACGCACCAGGTGGCTCCCTCCCTGCCCGGGGGCAGACGGCTTTGCGACTACGATCCTGCATGTCGTTGGGCGCCCTGGTCGCTCACGTCCCGACTCAGGTCCCGACGGAAGGTTATCCGGTGGTGCAGGCGCGCGATCCCCTCAGGTCCCGACTCGCCCTCGGGGCGGGACGGGCCGCCGGCACGCTCTCCCAGGCACTCGGCCGCGGCTCGGGCAGCATGATCGGTGGCCGTCTCGCGCTCCGCCTCGACCCCGCGGTGCTCCGGTCGGTGGCCGGCGACCGGCGCAGCGTGCTCGTGACGGGAACGAACGGCAAGAGCACGGTCACCGCCCTCGTCGCCGCGGCGCTCGGCCCGGGCGGACCCGTCGTCAGCAACGCCACCGGCGCGAACATGACCGACGGGATCGTCACCGCGCTGGCGGCCGACCGCACGAGCTCCGTCGCGGCCCTGGAGGTCGACGAGGTCTACCTCCAGTCCGTCGTCGAGGGGACGAGGCCCGCAGCGCTCGTCGTGCTCAACTCCTCCCGCGAGTACACCCGCGGTGTCTCCCTGGCGAGCACCCTCGAGCACTGGCGCCGGGCGGCAGTCGCGCTGCCCGCGGACTGCGCCACGATCATCAACGTCGACGACCCGCTCGTCTCGTGGGCCTTCGAGGACGCACCCCATGTCGTCACGGTGAGCGGAGGGCTGTTCTGGCGCCAGGACGCGCAGCTCTGCCCGGCCTGTGGTGGCGAGCACGTCTGGGAGGGCGAGACGTGGTCGTGTCCCGACTGCGGACGGCGCAGGCGAGACCCCCAGTGGCGGGTGGTGCACGCCTCGGACGGGACGTGGTCGGTGGCGCACGGTGACACTGAGCTGGCCCTGGACGTCACCCTCCCCGGACGGACCGGGCCGGTCGGCGGGGCCTTCGCGCTCGCCGCCGCGAGCGCCCTCGGGGTCGACCTCGAGGCCGCCGCCGAACGCGTCCGCGTCGTCTCGGACGTCGACGGCCGCTACGCGCCCCTCCCGGTGGGCGACCACTGCGTCCGCCTGCTCATGCTGAAGAACCCGGCCGGCTGGGTCGAGGCGATCGACGTCGCGCTGACGACGGGACAGCCGCTCGTCGTCGCCGTCGACCCCTTCGGCCCGAAGGACACCGCGACGATGTGGGAGTCGCCCTTCGACCGGCTCGAGGGCCGGGAGGTCCGGGTGACCGGTGGCCGTTCGGCCGATGCCGTCGCCATCATCGAGTCCGCGGGGGTGCGCACCCGGGTGATGCCCGACATCGCCGCGGCCGTCGACGGCCTGCCCGCCGGTGACGTGATCGTCGCCTGCAACTACCCGGCCTTCCGACGACTCTCCAAGCAGCTGAGAGGGGTCGCGACATGAGCCGCACCCTCGTGGTGACGACCCTGTTCCCCCTGACGACCGTCGCGGCCGGCGACGAGGCGAACGCCGTGGCCCTGAGCCGTCGCGGGACCCTGCGCGGCCTCGACGTCGAGCTGCGCGCGGCGAACAAGCCCGACCACGTCAAGGACTCGGACCTGTACCTCGTCGGCGGCAACGGGCGGGCAGGCGTCGTCGACCTCGCCGACCTCATCGGCGCCACCGACGTCGTCGACCGGGTCCGCTCGGGCCGTGCCGCGATGCTCGCCGTCGGCGCGGGGCTCGACGCGCTGGCCCTGTCGTTCGTGGATCCCGGGGGCGGTGAGCACGACGGCCTCGGACTCGCCCCCGTCACGGTGCGGCCCGCCACCTCCGCAACGGGCACCGTCGTGACCCGACCCAACGACGCGCTCGGGCTGCCGGCCCTCATCGGATGGGAGTCCAACGACGTGCGGACCGAGCGGCACCCGGGCACCGCAGCACTCGCCACGCTCGAGGGCGGCGCCGGTGACCGCGCCGACGACCCGAGCGACGGCGTCGTCTCGGGCACCTTCGTCGGCACGCGGCTGCACGGTCCCGTCCTCGCCCTCAACCCCGAGCTGGCGGACCTGCTGCTTGCCCTGGCCTGCGGGCGGCAGGAGCCGTGGCCGAGGCTGCCCGAGACCGCGGTCGAGCGCGCTCGTTCGGTGCGCATCGCGGAGGTGCGGGATGCCGACCCCGACCTCGGCTGGCGCGGGCACCTCCCCGCAGCCGTGCGGCGCCTCGTCACCCGCTGAGCAGGAGGGTCCGGCGCCCGGTCTCAGGCCCGGTGCGTGATCGCCGCGGCCACGAGCGCGGCGGCGAGGGACAGCTCGACGGCCGCGCCGATGACGTCCCCCGTGACGCCACCGAGCCTCCGGACGGTATGCCGCACGACGAGCCAGGCGCCCAGCGCACCCACGAGGACGACGAGCCCAGCGGCATACCACGCCGCACCGAGGGCGACCGAGCCGAGCGTGCCCGCGACGCCGAGCCCGGTCGCGAGCGCGGCGGCAGCGACCGGCGGAACCGTCTGGGCGACCGCAGCGCCGAGACCCCCCGGCCGGGCCGCCGACACCCCCCTGCGGGTCGCGACGGCCGGAGCGACCCGACTTGCGAGCAGGGCGACCGCCGCCAGCGAGACTCCGGTCGAGTCGTCGAGCAGCTCCGAGAGGCACGCAGCCTGGAGCAGCAGGACCAGGACGAGGGCCGAGGCACCGGCAGGACCGGTGTCTCCGCGGTGCATCACGGCGAGGGACCGCTCTGGGTCGTGTCCGGAGGTGAGACCGTCCGCGGTGTCTGCCAGCCCGTCGAGGTGCAGCGCTCGGGACACGAGGGCGGTGGCACCGAGCGCGAGGACCGCGGCCACCGTGGCCGGCACGGCCCCGAGTGAGGCCAGGGACCCGAGCGCGACCCAGACGAGCAGCGCCGGCAGCGCGGTGACGGGTGCGAGCAGCATCGCCCGCCCGGCCACCCGCCCGTCGACGGACGTGGGCGATCCCACCGGGACGGCGGTGAACGTGCCGATGGCGAGCCGCCAGGCGTCACGCACGGGGTGCACCGGTCTCGGGGTCGCCGTCGCTGTCGCCGTGCGAGGCCACGGTGGAGTCCGGGTCGACGAGGGGGGCGTCGCTGAGGTCGAGCACGCGACCGGCGACGACGAGATGCACGTGCGTCACGACGCGCGCCACCGCGGCGTTGAGCCGTCCGAGCTCGTCCTGGAAGAAGCGCCCCGCGGCGGTCATCGGCACGACGGACCAGCCGACCTCGTTGGTCACGAGGACGAGGGGCACGGTGGTGGCGGCGACCGCGTGGAGCAGCTCGCCGGTGGCATCCTCCACCGCCCCCCGTGCGACGTCGAGGTCCTCCCAGCCGCGGGCGTCCACGACGGCGGTGAGCCAGGTGCCGAGGCAGTCGACGAGCATCGGCCCGGTCCCGTCGCGCAGCACCCCGGCGACGTCAGCCGTCTCGACGGTGCGCCAGCCGGTGGGGCGGCGGCTCACGTGGTCCGCGACCCGGCGGGACCAGGCCGGGTCGCTCGGGTCGGCCCGGCGGCCGGTGGCGACGTACGTGGCGACGTCGCCGACGGCGAGGGCGCTCATCAGCAGCCGCTCGGCGTGCCGGCTCTTGCCGCTGCGGACCGGCCCGGTGACGAGGACCGTCCCGCGGAGCGCGGAGCTCATCGGGCGCCCGAGTCCGCGGGCTCGAAGCGCACCTCGGCGTCGAAGGCCGCCCGCCGGGCGGCACGGCGGAAGACGCGGAGGATGGCCGGGCCCGCGAGCAGCACGAGCGCGGCATTGAGCACGCCGCGGGGCAGGTCCCAGCCGAGCGAGGTCGTCAGGTAGAACACGCCGTAGTGGGCGAGGTTCTGGCCGGCCGACTCGCCCGGGACGAAACCCATTCCGGAAGGCGCGTTGGCGCCGAGGAACGGCCAGAACCACAGGTTCATCGCCAGGCCGTAGGCGAGCCCGGAGGCAAGCGCGTAGCCCGCCACGACCCAGCGCTCGGCGCGGGAACCCGCCCGGACCGGGAGCAGGCCCGCGCCGAGCCCCACTGCGCCGGCGCAGAGCATCTGGAAGGGTAGCCAGGGGCCGACGCCACCGGTCAGCAGCGCACCCACCGTGAGCGCGAGCGAGCCTGAGACGAAGCCGACGCCGGGGCCGAGCACCCGCCCGGCGACGATGACGACGAAGAACATCGGCTCGAGCCCGGCGGTGCCCACGCTGAGGACGCGCATCGCCCCACCGGCCGCGGCGGCGACGCCGAGGACGGCCACCGTCTTGGCGTCGAGCCGCCCGGAGGTGACCTCGGCCAGCGAGACGACGCTGAGCAGGGCGAGCAGGCCGGCGAAGAGCCACGGCGCGTCGTTGCCGTGCGAGGCGGCGAACTCGGCAGAGGCGAAGAAGGGCCACAGGAAGGCAGCGAGCCCGACGACTCCGACAGCGGCGAGGGCGACGACGGATGGCCAGCGCAGCGGGATCACCCGCCGCCGCGGGGCGGTCACGCCGCTCATGCCGTGAGCTCGAGAGCGGTCGCGACCTCGGCCACCGTGAGCCAGGTCTGGGGGAGCAGCACCTTGGTGACCTTGGGCGCGAAGGCCGGTGAGGAGGCGAGCACCTGCCGTGCCGGTCCGTCGGTGACGACCTCCCCGTCGGCGAGGATGACGACGCGGTCCGCCACCTCTGCGGCGAGCTCGACGTCGTGCGTGGCCAACACCACGGTGGTCCCGGTGGCGGCGAGGCCGGTGAGGACCTCGGCGAGGCGGCGCTTGGCGCCGTAGTCGAGGCCGCGTGTCGGTTCGTCGAGGAGCAGCACCTGCGGCGAACCGGCGAGGATCACGGCCAGCGCGAGCTCGAGCCGCTGGCCCTCTGACAGGTCGCGCGGGTGACGGGACGGGTCGATGCCCCCCGAGATCCGGGCGAGGATCCGGGCGGCCGTGCCCGGCGCCGCGCCGAAGTCGGCGTCGGCGGCGATGCACTCGGCCGCCACCGTGTCGGCGTAGAGCAGCAGCTCGGGCTGCTGGGGGACGAGGCCGACGGTGCGCACGCGCTCACGCGCCCCGGCGGCGTGGGGGTCGAGTCCGTCGGGGCCGAGTCGGATGCGTCCTCCCGCGAGAGGGTGCTGGGCGGCGAGGGCCCCCAGGAGGGTCGACTTCCCGGCGCCGTTGCGTCCCATCAGGATCGTGACGGATCCGGTGGCGACCGAGAGGTCGACGCCGTCGAGCACCATCCGTCCGGCGCGCCCGACCCTGAGCCCCGTCGCGGTGATCGCGTCCCGGGGGCCGACTCCCCGCAGAGTTGCCGGTGAGGTCGGCACGATCGTGGACAGCCGTTCGCGGAGGGCCTCGACACGTCGGCGGGCGTCCCTGATCGACAGTGGAGTGGGTGACCACCCGGCGAGCCGGGAGAGCCCGACGACGGGCGGGAAGATCGAGGAGACGAGCATCGCCTCGGCCGGGTCGAGCAGGTCCGAGGTGTGCCCGTCGGCGACGAGGATGACGCGGTCGGCGTGGTGGATGACCCTCTCGAGTCTGTGCTCGGCGAGGACGACCGTGACCCCGAGGTCGTGGACGATGCGGTGGAGCGAGGCGAGCACCTCCTCGGCCGCGACCGGGTCGAGCGCCGAGGTCGGCTCGTCGAGGACGAGGATGCGCGGTCCTGCGGCGAAGAGCGCGGCGATGGCCACCCGCTGCTGCTGCCCGCCGGAGAGGGCGGTGAGTGGCCGGCCGCGCAGCGGGGTGAGGCCGAACAGGTCGAGGGTCTCCTCGACCCGGCGACGGATCGCCGTGGGATCCAGCCCCATCGTCTCCATCCCGTAGGCCACTTCGTCCTCGACGACGTCGGTGACGAAGGTGGAGGACGGGTTCTGCTCGACGAGACCCACGACCGTCGCGAGGTCGCGCGGCCGGTGCTCGGCGGTGTCGAGGCCGTCGACGACGACCCGACCGCTCAGCGTTCCACCGCTGAAGTGCGGGACGAGACCGTTGATCGTGCGGAGCAGGGTCGACTTCCCGCTGCCGGTGGGTCCGACGACGAGGACGAGCTCACCCTCGGGGATCTCGAGGTCGACGTCGTGCAGGGCAGGGGTCGGAGCATCGGCGTAGCGCACGGAGACGTGGTCGAAGGTGATCACGGACCGGCCCTCCTCGGCAGCGGCGTGGCCACGGCCGGGACCCCCGCGACGAGGACCGCCAGCACGCACGCGAGCGGCACCGGCGGCAGCGCGGCACTCTGCACCGGGACGATGCCGGGCCAGCCCTGCACCGCCGCGAGGACGAGCACCACCCCCGTGACCGCCCCGGCCAGGACGGTCACCGTCTCGGTCCACTCCCAGCGGTCGCGGCGGTGTCCCGTGCGGCTGTCGGTGGAGGCGCCGACGGCGAGACTGGCCCCGGCCAGCACCACACCGAGGAGCAGGAGGGGGAGCCCGAGCGCGCCGCCGACCGACGCGTCGAGCAGGCCGTAGAGACCACCGAGCACCCCGAGCAGCCCGAGGAGCGCGAGGGCGGATGCCCGGCGACGGGTCGTGGCGCTTGCGTGGATCGCCCGGCCGTACCCTCGCGACTCCATCGACGCAGCCAGGCCGAGCGACCGCTCGAACGCCGTCTCGAGCACCGGGACCGCGAGGCGTGCCGTCTCCCGCAGACCGCGCCCGTCCCGGCCGCGCAGCGTGCGAGCCGACCGGACGGTCCGCGCGTCGGCGAGCAGCTGCGGCGCGAAGGTGAGCCCGACGACGACCGCGGTGCCCACGTCGTAGAGCGTCGCGGGGAGGTAGCGGAGCAGCCGACGCGGGCTGGCGAGGGCGTTGGCGGCGCCGATGCAGGCGAGGATGGCGGTGAGGCGCAGCGCGTCGTACACGGCATACAGGAGCGGCTCGAGTGGGACAGGACCGCCGAGCCGCACCCCGGCAACCCACTCCGGCAACGGGATCCGTGGAAGCGTGAAGAGCACGGTCGAGCCGTGGACGCCGTTGCCGAGGATGACCGTCATCACCACCCGGAAGGCGATGATGACCGCGCCGAGCACGAGGAAGGCACCGAGCGGGTTGGCGACTGCGGGATCCCGGCGCTCCGTCACGACGAGGGCGCAGACCCCGATGACAAGGAGCAGGAGCACCGGGTTCGTTGTCCGGGACGCCGCCGTCGCAAGCCCCAGCCCCCACAGCCACCAGGCTGCGGGGTGCTGGAGCCGCTCACGGCGCCGCATCGGGGCGGCTCAGCGCTCGGCGTGGTCGCGGCGTGAGCGCACGACGAGGTAGCCGATGAGGGCGAGCAGCGCGAGGGCCGCGATGACGTATGCCGCCCAGCTCGGTCCCGAGGTCGTCTCGGCCGCCGTCGTCGCGGGGACGGCGGCGGCGGTGGCCGGCGGGGCGGTCGCCTGGTCGGTGGCGGTCGCCTGGTCGGTGGCGGTCGCGGTCGTCGCGGTCGTCGCGGTGCTGCCGGCGGCGCCCGGTGCGGCGATCTCGACGGCCGTGTCGGGAGCCGCGGCCTCGGGGCTGACCTCCTTCACCTCACCTCCGCAGTCTGCGGCGGGGTAGGCGGCGACGGCGCAGACAAGGCCACCCTCGACCCGGAGCTGGCCTGCGGTGGCGAGCACGTCCGTGCTCGTCCCGTCCGTCGCCACCACCGCGCAGCTCGCGGCCGGCTCGGGGGGCGTGGCGCCGTCGGCGGCGTCGGCGGCCCGACCGGAGTCGACGACGAGGCCGACCCGCTTCTTGCCGTCCTGCGCGGGGGTGGAGGCGCAGAGCTCGTCGAAGGTGAGCACGGCGCGGGGCAGCCGGGAGGATGACTCGTCGCCGATCGCGTAGCGCCACCCCTCGACCGACCCGTCTGCGGGCGTCGTCTGGTCCGGCCCCTTCTGGGCGTAGGCCCAGGCGCCGTCGGTGAGCTGGTAGAA
>JBBRGO010000079.1:0-11685 GCA_038224055.1 Actinomycetales bacterium | reverse complement strand
CCGGGCGCAGGTTGACGAAGTGGTCGAGCGCGAAACGGAGCGGGAGCAGCACGCCCCGCTCGAGCACACCGCTCGGAACGGTCGGGTCACCGATCGCCCCGAGCAGGATCGCGTCGTGCCGGCGCAGCTCGTCGAGGACCGAGCCGGGCAGGGTCTCACCCGTGGCGTGCCACCGCCTCGCCCCGAGGTCGTACTCCGTCGTGGAGATCTTCGGGCCGTCCTCGCCCGTCACCGCGTCGAGGACCTTCAGGCCCTCGGCGACGACCTCCGGGCCGATGCCGTCACCGCCGATGACGGCGATCGAGTACGCGTCCGTGACCTGCTGCTCTGCCATGTCACCAGCCTAAATTCTGTCTCGTGATGTGGATTCAACGTCTCACTTGTTGAACCGCGAGGGGTGCAGCAGGGGCCCCCACCGGTTCGGCGGGGGCCGCGCCGTCAGTCCTCGGTGTGGCCCTGGTCGCGCAGGTCCATGGACTCCTGCAGTGCCTGTCGTGCTGCCTGGGCGTCGTCGCTCATGATGATCCGTTCCTTGCGGTGTCCGTCGTGCGTTGGCGTGCGAGGTGGCCCGGAGGCTCGAGCCCGGTGAGGGCGAGCCGTGTCAGCGCTGTGGGCAACGCGGGGTCTCCGCGGCGAGGTCGCTGACTAGTGGGACTCGCCGCGGCTGGCGATGAGTACGAGCCGCGTCATGTCCTCGACGGTACGCCCGGGTAACAACGTGTCCAAAAACCTTCCCACCCCGTGAGACGACATCCACCGAACCGGAGGCATGCCGGGGTAAGCCGAGGTATGCCGCTGGGCCGGCACCCCCGAGAGAGCACCGACCCAGCGGCATACGTCAGCGGGGTCGCCCCGCGCGGGGTCAGCCGTCGAGGCGGACGACGGAGAAGGTGGTGGCCTCGACGGTGTCGCTGATGTCGGAGGCGAGCTGCGGCGACACGGCGTTGTCGACGTTGATGACCCCGATGGCGCGGTCGCCCTGGCGGGAGACCTGCATGCCGCCGATGTTGACGTCCGCGTCGCCGAGGATCCGACCGACGGCACCGATGACGCCGGGACGGTCGGAGTACTCGAAGACGAGCATGTGGTCCGTCAGCGGCACCTCGAGGTCGTAGCCGTTGATGCCGACGAGCTTCTCGACCATCTTCGGGCCGGTCAGGGTGCCGGACACGCTGACCACGGTCCCGTCGGTCAAGGTGCCGCGCAGGGTCGTCACGTTGCGGAAGTCACCCGAGTCCGGGTCCGTGACGAGGCGCACGACGCAGCCGCGCTGCTCGGCCAGCACGGGGGCGTTGACGTAGGTCACCGTCTCCTCGACGACGTCGGAGAAGAGCCCCTTGAGCGCGACGAGCTTCCAGACGCTGACATCGTGCTCGGTGATCTCGCCGCGCACGTCGACGTCGAGCTGCGCGGGCACCGCGCCGGCGACCGCGGTGAAGACGCGGCCGAGCTTCTCCACCAAGGGGATCCCCGGGCGGACCTCCTCTGCGATGAAGCCGCTGCTGACGTTGACGGCGTCGGGCACCAGCTCGCCGCCGAGGGCCAGACGGACGGACTTCGCGACCGCGACCCCGGCCTTCTCCTGCGCCTCGTCGGTCGAGGCACCGAGGTGGGGCGTCACGACGACCGACTCGTGCTCGAAGAGGGGCGACTCGGTCGTCGGCTCGGTCGCGAACACGTCGACACCGGCCCCGGCGACGCGACCCTCACCGATGGCGCGGGCCAACGCGGCCTCGTCGACGATGCCTCCCCGGGCAGCGTTGATGATCCGCACCGAGGGCTTGACCTTCGTCAGGGCCTCCTCGCCGATGAGGCCGAGGGTCTCGGGGGTCTTGGGCAGGTGGATCGTGATGAAGTCCGACTGGGCAAGCAGCTCGTCGAGGCTCACGAGCTGGGCGCCGAGCTGGCCGGCCTTGGCCGGGGAGGCGTAGGGGTCGTAGGCGATGATCTTCATGCCGAAGCCCTTGAGCCGCTCGGCGACGAGAGCACCGATCCGGCCGAGGCCGACGACGCCGACCGTCTTGTCGAGCAGCTCGACACCGGAGTACTTGCTGCGCTTCCACGCGCCGCCCTTGAGCGCCTGGCTCGCGGGGGCGATGTTGCGGGCCGTGGCGAGGAGCAGCCCGACGGCGAGCTCGGCGGCCGAGGTGATGTTGGACGTGGGCGCGTTGACGACCATGACGCCGGCCTGCGTCGCCGACTGGACGTCGACGTTGTCGAGACCGACACCGGCCCGGGCGATGACCTTCAGCTGCTTGGCTGCGGCGATCGCCTCGGCGTCCATCTTCGTCGCGGAGCGGATCAGCACCGCGTCGACGTCGGCGAGCGCCGGGAGCAGCTCGTCGCGGTTGGCTCCGTCGCACGACCGGACCTCGAAATCAGGTCCCAGCGCCTCGATGGTGGCGGGCGACAGCTCTTCGGCGATGAGGACAACGGGCTTGGTCACGTGGTGATCCCTTTCGGACGGATGCTCGGCCCGCGGTCATCGACAGGGGTGGCGCGGGCCAGTGGAGGCACCGCGATGTGCCGACCGCGAGTCTAGGCGCTCGACCTCGGAACGACGGCCGGTGTAACCACCATGTGAACATCAGCGCACCTCGCACCGATGGGTCCCAGGTGCTGGACGCGCTGTCCCGGATGCCGGACCGACGGGGCTGCGTGGGTCACCCCGGCGCGGCCGAGGCCGACCACCCCACGAACGGGCGGTCGGCCTCGGCACCTCATCAGCCCGTCAGCGAGCGGCCGACCCCTCGACGTAGTCGCTGTCGGTGTCCTTGACCCAGGCCATCAGCTTGCGCAGCTCCTTGCCCGTGCCCTCGATCGAGTGCTGAGCGCCCTTCTCCCTCAAGCGGGTGAACTCGGGCGCCCCGGCGTCCTGGTCGTCGATGAAGCGCTTGGCGAAGGCTCCGTTCTGGATGTCACCGAGCACCGCCTTCATGTTCTCCTTCACGTGGGGGTCGATGACGCGCGGCCCGGACACGTAGTCGCCGTACTCCGCCGTGTCCGAGACCGACCAGCGCTGCTTGGCGATGCCGCCCTCGATCATGAGGTCGACGATGAGCTTGAGCTCGTGGAGGCACTCGAAGTAGGCGACCTCGGGCTGGTAGCCGGCCTCGACGAGGGTCTCGAAGCCGTACATGACCAGCTGCGACGCGCCACCACAGAGGACGGCCTGCTCGCCGAAGAGGTCGGTCTCCGTCTCCTCGGTGAAGGTCGTCTTGATGCCGCCGGCCCGCAGCCCCCCGATCGCCTTGGCGTAGGACTTGGCGAGGTCCCACGCACTTCCGGAGGCGTCCTGCTCGACCGCGAGGAGCACCGGCACGCCACGACCGTCGGCGTACTCGCGGCGCACGATGTGGCCGGGTCCCTTCGGGGCGACCATGATCACGTCGGAGCCGGACTCCGGCGTGATGTAGCCGAAGCGGATGTTGAAGCCGTGGCCGAAGAGCAGCGCCGCGCCCTCCTTGAGGTTCGGCTGGATGTGCTCCGCGTAGACGGTGCGCTGCACCTGGTCCGGGGTCAGGATGACGACGAGGTCAGCCTCCTTGACGGCGTGAGCGACCGTCAGGACCGTCAGGCCCTCCGCCTCGGCCTTGGCCCGGCTCCGGCTGCCCTCGGCCAGCCCGACCCGGACGTCGACCCCGGAGTCGCGGAGGTTGAGCGCGTGGGCATGGCCCTGGCTGCCGTATCCGATGACGGCGACCTTGCGCCCCTGGATGATCGACAGGTCGGCGTCGTCGTCGTAGAACATCTCGGCCATGGGGGCCACTCCTTCAGTTGGGTTTCACCCGCTGGGTCCCAGCGGACGTGGGTGGTGGATCAGGCGCTGCGCAGGCTGCGGTCGGTGATGGAGCGCGAGCCCCGGCCGACGGCCACCATGCCGGACTGGACGAGCTCCCTCACCCCGAAGGGTCCGAGCACGTCGAGCAGGGCCCGCAGCTTCTCGGTGTTCCCGGTGGCCTCGATCGTCATCGCGTCGGTCGACACGTCCACGACCTTCGCCTTGAACAGGGCGATGGTGTCGATGATCTGACTCCGGGTCACCGCGTCCGCGCGGACCTTGACGAGCAGGATCTCGCGCTGGACCGAGGCGCCGTGGTCGAGTTCGACGACCTTGAGCACCTCGATGAGCTTGTTGAGCTGCTTGGTCACCTGCTCGAGGGCGGCGCCGTCGACCTCGACGACGACCGTCATCCGCGAGACGAGGGGCAGCTCCGTCGGTCCGACCGCCAACGAGTCGATGTTGAAGCCGCGCCGGGAGAACAGGGCGGCGACGCGGGCCAGGACCCCGGGCTTGTTCTCGACAAGCACCGAGAGGGTGTGCTTGCTCATGTCAGTCCTCCCGCTCCCAGACGGGCGCCTCGTGGCGCGCGTTCTGGATCATGTCGTTGCTCACGCCGGCCGGCACCATCGGCCACACCATCGCGTCGCGGTGGACCACGAAGTCGATGACGACCGGTCGGTCGTTGGTCTCCAGTGCCTGCGCGATCACCGCGTCGACCTCCTCCGGCCGCTCCGCGCGCAGACCGAGGGCGCCGTAGGCGTCGGCGAGCTTGACGAAGTCGGGGATCCGCCGGGTCCCGGTGTGCAGGTCGGTGTTGGAGTAGCGCTGGTTGTAGAAGAGCGTCTGCCACTGCCGGACCATGCCGAGCGAGCTGTTGTTGATGATCGCGACCTTGATCGGGATCTCGTTGATGACGCAGGTGGCGAGCTCCTGGTTGGTCATCTGGAAGCAGCCGTCGCCGTCGATGGCCCACACGGTGCGCTCCGGCTCGGCGACCTTGGCGCCCATGGCCGCCGGCACCGAGAAGCCCATCGTGCCGAGACCGCCGGAGTTGATCCAGGCGTTGGGACGTTCGTACTGCACGAACTGTGCGGCCCACATCTGGTGCTGACCCACCCCTGCGACGTACGTCGCCTCGGGGCCGCTGAGGGCGCCGATCCGGGAGATGACGTACTGCGGCGACAGGGTTCCGTCGTCGCTGTCGGTCCACCCGAGCGGGAAGGTCTTCTTCCAACCGGCCACGCGCTCGCGCCACTCCGAGTAGTCCGGCTGGGGCTGCTCTGCCGACGCCCGGTCCGCGGTGAGCTGGGCGATGAGGTCGGTGATGACCTCGCCGACGTCCCCGACGATGGGCACGTCCGCCAGGCGGTTCTTGGAGATCTCCGCGGGGTCGATGTCGGCATGGATCACCTTGGCGCCCGGGGCGAAGGTCGAGAGCTGACCCGTGACCCGGTCGTCGAAGCGGGCCCCGAGGGCGATGAGGAGGTCGGACTTCTGCAGCCCGGTGACGGCGGAGACCGTCCCGTGCATCCCCGGCATACCGAGGTTGAGCGGGTTGCTGTCGGGCACCGTGCCCCGGGCCATCAAGGTGGTGACGACAGGGATCTGAGTCAGGGCGACGAGCTCGCGCAGTCGGTCGCTCGCACCGGAGCGCACGACACCGCCACCGACGTAGAAGATCGGTCGCTTCGCCGCCGCGATGAGACGCGCCGCCTCACGGATCTGCTTGCCGTGCGGGCGGATCACCGGCCGATAGCCGGGCAGGTCCATCTTTGGAGGCCAGCTGAAGGTCGTCCTGGCCTGGAGCGCGTCCTTGCTGATGTCGACGAGGACGGGGCCGGGCCGACCGGTGCTGGCGATGTGGAAGGCCTCCGCGATGGCCTGCGGGATCATCGCCGGGTCGGTGACGAGGTAGTTGTGTTTCGTGATCGGCATCGTGATGCCGCGGATGTCCGCCTCCTGGAAGGCGTCGGTCCCGATCGCCGCGCTGGCGACCTGTCCGGTGATGGCGACCATCGGCACCGAGTCCATGTGCGCGTCTGCGAGCGGCGTCACGAGGTTGGTCGCACCGGGCCCGGACGTCGCCATGCAGACCCCGACCTTGCCGGTCGCCGAGGCGTAGCCCTCCGCGGCGTGTCCCGCTCCCTGCTCATGACGGACAAGGATGTGTCGGACCTTCTTGGAGTCGAGCATCGGGTCGTAGGCGGGCAGGATCGCGCCGCCGGGGATGCCGAAGACCGTCTCGGCCCCCACCGACTCGAGCGCGAGGACGAGGGACTGCGCTCCGGTGACCTCGACGGGCTCCACGCGCGGTGCCTCCTCGGGGGGCGCCTTGGGCTTGGGCCTCGCGGCCAGCTCCGCCGGCGAGGGCACCTGCTTCGTCGTCTCGGTCACGATCTCATCCTTGTCATCGTCTGGTTCACTGCGGCCGGTTCCCCGACCTTTCCCTGCCCACAAAAAAACCCTTCGGTCCACCAGGGGACGGAAGGGAGCGCGCTGACCGGTGCTGCAGGTCGGCGCGCTAGGGAAGTACGAGGTTCCGGGCCACGACTCCACGGTGCTACGCCGTCGGTGCAGTGTCAATCGACCGAAGAGGCCATCTCAGGATGTGATCTTGCTGTCTCACGATGCCGACAGCGTCGCCGGCCGCGTCGCTGTCGGGCCGACGGCGCTCGGCCTGTCGGCCCGAGAAAGTCGGTTGTCGTCGTCACCCCGGGCTCAGCAGACTTGCTGCATGCCCTCCACCGTCGCCGACCTGCTCCCCCTCCTCGGTCTGCGGATCACGGCCGGGCCACTCGAGCTGCGCGGGATCACCGACGAGGACCTGCCGCTGCTCTGCGACCTCGCTGCCGGAGGCATCCACCCGCCGGAACGCATGCCCTTCTCCTTCCCGTGGACCGACGCAGAGCCGGACCTCCTGCGCAGCAACACGGCCCAGTACCACTGGGCCAGGCGCGCCTCCTTCTCCCCCGCGGCGTGGGAGCTCAACCTGGGGGTGTGGCACGAGGGGGTTCTCGTGGGCAGCCAGGGCATCTCGACGACCGGTTACCTCGTCACCCGCACGGGCGAGACGGGCTCATGGCTCGGCCGTGCCCACCAGGGCCGCGGCAACGGCACGGCCATGCGCCAGGTCATCTGTGCCTTCGCCTTCGACCACCTCGACGCCGCCGAGCTCACCTCAGGGGCATTCGTCGACAACCCGGCATCGCTGGCGGTCAGCCGCAAGGTGGGCTACCGGCTGGACGGCATACGCCGGTTGGAGCGTCGACCCGGTGAGCTCGCGCTGAACCAGTGCCTCGTGCTCCACCCCACGGACCTCGTCCGCGGGGACCATCACCTGAGGATCGAGGGACTGGCAGCGTTCCGCCGCTCGGTCGGCCTCGACGGACCGGAGGAATGACCCGTGCCAGATCCCCCGCTGACCGACATCAACGACCTCGCGCTGCCCGGGCACACGGTGCGGCCGCTGGAGCCCGGCGACGCGCCCGCCGTCTACGCCCTGATGGCCGAGGTGGAGCTGCAGGCCATCGGAGAGGTCGTCATCGAGGAGGCCGACATCATCGGTGACTGGCAGCGGCCCAGCTTCGACCTCGCGACCCAGAGCATCGGCGTCCTCGACGGGGACCGGCTCGTCGGCTACGCAGAGGTGAGCGCTGGCCGCCGCGCCGACGCCGCCGTCGCGCCCGCCCACCAGGGCCGAGGGATCGGCACCGCTCTCGCGCTGTGGACCCAACGGGTGAGCCGGCGCGACGGGTGCGGTCTCGTCGGGATGCCGGTCGCGCAGGGCTCGCCCGGTGAGCGGCTGCTCGAGGCTCTCGGTTACGAGATCCGCTGGACCTCCTGGGTGCTCGAGCTGCCGGACGGAGCCGAGATCCAGTCGCAACCGGTGCCCGAGGGCTACCGGATCCGCGTGGCGGCGAACGAGGCCGACCAGCGCGCGGCGCACGAGGTCCTCGAGGACGGCTTCCTCGAGTGGTCGGAGCGCGAGCGCGAGTCCTTCGAGGACTTCACGGCCGAGACCCTCGCCCGGCCCGGCTTCGAGCCGTGGAACCTGCGCCTCATCGTCGACCCCGGGGGAATCCTCGTGGGGGTGTCGGTCGTCCTGCTCGGCGACGGCTGCGGCTACGTCGACCGGCTCGCGGTGCGCAGGGACCGTCGCGGTCTCGGGTTGGCCCGGGCGCTGCTCGTCGACTCCTTCGCCGCGACCCGCGCACACGGTGCGACGCGTTCGGAGCTGTGCACCGACAGCCGCACCGGGGCCCTCGGCCTCTACGAGAAGGTCGGCATGGCGGTCACCTCCGTCTGGCGCCACTGGGCCATCGACACGTCCGACACCTGAGCCGCGACCGCGCCTACCCGGCCCCGCCCAGGGCCGGGTTGGTCGGCGACGCAGCGACGTCACCGGGGGCGAGTCCGGGCAGCCACGACGCGAGGTCGTTCGCCTGCGCAGGGTTGGCCGGGTCGAGCACGCACAGCCCGTCGGCGAACCAGATCACTGTCATCACCTCACGCATCTGCGCCGCGGAGTTGCCGAGGGCCCGGTGCACGGTCCAGCCCGAGTGGAAGGACGCGTCCCCGGCGCGCATCGCGACCGGCTCGTCGACGGAGAAACCGCGCTCGGGGACGAGCCGGTCGAAGTGCTCGGCCGACGCGTCCGAGATCCCGAGGTCGCTGAGGGGACCGTCGCGGTGGCTGCCCGTGACGAAGGCGAGCCCGCCGTGGGCGGGCGTGATGTCGACGAGCGGCATCCACATCGTCAGGCAAAGCGTCCCGTCGAGGGGCCAGTACATCGCATCCTGGTGCCACGGCGTCCGGGCGCCGCCGGGCTCCTTGAAGAGCGCCTGGTCGTGGTAGAGCCGCACGCGGGGGACGCCGAGAAGGCGCGCCGCGACGTCGGCGAAGCGCGCGGCCCGGACGAAGCGGGCCACGGCGTCGTCGTGCCGCCAGAGGTTCATCACCTGCAGGAAGGCCCTGCCGTAGCTGTCCCGTTGGGCCAAGGGCCGGGTCTCGGTGCCGAACCGCTCGACGGCCGCCCCGATGGGCCGGCGGAAGGCCGCGGCCTCCTCCGCGGTCGCGACCTGACGCAGCCGGACGTGGCCGTCGGCACGGAAGGACGCGACGTCGTCATCGGGCACGGGGTATGCCGTGGTCAGCGCGGGCAGCAGGTCGGTGGGCACAGAGGTCTCGCTCTCGACGGAGGATGCGCACGCCCGGAGCGGTCGGCGACGGAGCCCAGCACAGCGGACCGTGACCGGCTCGACCCGGAACGGGGTGGTCGAGGGGAACGATCTGGTTCGATGGCATGGTGGAGCCGACGACGACACGCGGTGACGGAGCAGGACGCGCACCGGCCGGACGGCTCGGTGAGGTCCTCGTCGCCGGTCGGATCGCCGACGGCAGCGGGCTCCCGGTCGGCACGACCCGGCGGCATCCGACGTGGGGCCTGACCTTCCTCACCGCGGGCACCGGCCGCTACCGGGACGGCGCTCACGACGAGGCCATCGGTCCGGGGACCCTCGTCGTCGTGCACCCCGGCCACCCGCACTGGTACGGAGCGGACCAGGGCGGCTGGGACGAGCTGTTCGTCGTCTTCGACGGGGTCGTCTTCGAGCTGGCCCGGCAACGGGGGGCCCTCGCCCTCGAGCGACCGCTCGTGCACGGTCTGCCGGTTCCCGGATGGGAGCACCGGCTCGCGGAGATCGGTCAGCGCTCCCGGCCGGAGAGCACCGACGGTCGGGACGCGGAGGCGGTCGCGCTGCTCGGCCTGCTGCTCGAAGCCGGAGCAGCGACGGCGGCTCCCCGCACCGCGCCACCGGACTGGCTCACCCGCTCCGTCGCGCGGCTCGAGCAGGACCTCACCGAGACCCTCGACCTCGCACTGCTCGCGCGGGAGGTGGGGATGCCCTACGAGACCTGGCGCCGCCGCTTCCGCTCCGAGACGGGCCGCAGCCCCTACGCGCACCGGTCGGCGCACCGGCTGGCCACCGCGACCGACCTGCTCGCGCACACCGGGATCGGGGTGCGCGACATCGCCGCGGCGACCGGCTTCAGCGACGAGCGGCACCTGGTCCGCCGGTTCCGCGAGCGCACCGGCCTCACGCCACGCGCCTTCCGCGACGCCCGCGCGGCGGCTCCCCGTTCGAGGTGAGGTGGGGGCCCCAGTGGCTCCGACATCACCTCGAACCGGGGCGAGGTGCGCAGGGTCTGAGCGAGGTCAGTCGCAGACGGCGCCCTGGCTCGCGCTGCCGACGAGCTTGCGGTACTTCGCGAGCACGCCGCGGGTGTACTTGGGCTCCGGGTGCGTGACGCCCTCGGCGCGCCGGCGGTCCATCTCCTCGTCGTCGACGAGCAGGTCGAGCAGACCGCCCGCGACGTCGAGCCGGATCGGGTCGCCGTCACGGACGAAGGCGATGGGCCCGTCGTCGACCGCCTCGGGGGCGACGTGACCGACGCAGAGTCCCGTCGTCCCACCGGAGAAGCGCCCGTCCGTCAGGAGCAGCACGTCCTTGCCGAGTCCCGCACCCTTGATCGCCCCGGTGACGGCGAGCATCTCGCGCATTCCCGGACCGCCCTTGGGTCCCTCGTAGCGGATGACGACGACGTCCTTGGGCTTGAGCGTGCCGTCCTCGACGGCGTCCATCGCAGCACGCTCGCCGTCGAAGACCCGGGCGGTCCCCTCGAAGACGGACTCGTCGAAGCCGGCCGACTTCACGACGGCGCCGTCGGGCGCGAGCGACCCCTTGAGGATGGTGAGGCCGCCGGTCTTGTGGATCGGCTCGCTCATCGCGCGCACGACCTTGCCGTCGATGTCGGGCGGGGCGATGTCGGCGAGGTTCTCCGCGAGCGTCCTGCCCGTGACGGTGAGGCAGTCGCCGTGGAGCAGGCCGGCGTCGAGCAGGGCTCGCATCACGACGGGGACACCTCCTACGCGGTCGATGTCGGTCATCACGTACTGGCCGAAGGGCTTGACGTCGGCGAGGTGCGGGACCTTCGCGCCGACGCGGGCGAAGTCGTCCATCGTGAGGTCGACGTCGGCCTCGTGCGCGATGGCGAGCAGGTGGAGCACGGCGTTGGTCGACCCACCGAAGGCCATGACGACGGCGATCGCGTTCTCGAACGCCTCCTTCGTCATGATGTCTCGGGCACGAATCCCCTTGCGCAGCAGGTTGACCACGGCCTCGCCGGACTTGCGCGCATAGCCGTCGCGCCGGCGGTCGGTGGCCGGTGGCGCGGCCGAGCCGGGCAGCGACATCCCGATGGCCTCGGCGACGGAGGCCATCGTGTTCGCGGTGTACATGCCGCCGCAGGCGCCCTCACCGGGGCAGATCGCCCGCTCGATCGCGTCGACGTCGGCGAGCGACATCCGGCCCGCGGCGCAGGCGCCGACCGCCTCGAAGGCGTCGATGATCGTCACCGTCTTCTCGGTGCCGTCGGAGAGCTTGGCGATGCCGGGGAGGATCGACCCGGCATACAGGAAGACGGAGGAGAGGTTGAGGCGCGCGGCCGCCATGAGCATGCCGGGAAGGGACTTGTCGCAGCCCGCGAGCAGGACCGATCCGTCGAGGCGCTCGGCGTTCATCACCGTCTCGACCGAGTCGGCGATGACCTCGCGGCTGACGAGCGAGAAGTGCATCCCCTCGTGGCCCATCGAGATGCCGTCGGACACTGAGATCGTGCCGAACTCGAGCGGGTAGCCGCCCCCGGCGTGGACGCCGTCCTTGACGGCCTTGGCGAGGCGGTCGAGCGAGAGGTTGCACGGCGTGATCTCGTTCCACGAGCTCGCGACACCGATCTGCGGCTTGACCCAGTCGTCGTCGCCCATGCCCACGGCCCGGAGCATCCCTCGCGCGGCGGTCTTCTCCAGACCGTCGGTCACGTCGCGGCTACGGGGCTTGATGTCG
>JBBRGO010000078.1:0-11842 GCA_038224055.1 Actinomycetales bacterium | reverse complement strand
GGTAGAGCCGTTGCGGGCCGGGGTAGCCGTCGTCGCCCCGGGGGCTGACGAGCGCGCTCGTGCCGCCCAGCTCGCGCAGCCGGTGCAGCGCGGCGAGGGTGACGGCGCCGGCCAGGCCGTGCCCTCGGTGCTCGGGGACGCACCCGACGGGCTCGACGAGCCCGACCCCGGTCGCGGGGTCGAGCCAGACGAGGCACGACGCGACGAGGTGCCCGTCCGCGTCCACGGCCACCCGGTCGAGGTCGGCGTCGTAGGGCCAGACGTCCATGAGCGCCGCGTAGGCCTCGGCCGTGACACGGGACGGGCCGAAGTCGGACCAGGCGGCGGCATGGCAGGCAGCCCGCGCCGCCACGTCCTGCGACGCGGCCCCCTCCATGCTGCGGAAACGGTAGCCGGCGACGTCGGGGACCTCCGGCAGGTCCCTCGTGGAGCGGACGTGGTGGGTGAACCACGGCTCGGCGTCGTCGGGCGTGAAGCAGGCTGCCCCGAGGGCCGCGTCGAGGACGCTCGACTCCATGGTCAGCACGGCCTGGGTCTCGGCGTCGCTCCAGTCCTCGAACCACTCGATCACCGCCTCGGCGACGTCGGGGCGGCCGGGGTCGACCTGCACCTCGAGCCAGTCCTGGGCCTCGGCCCAGGCGAAGCCGACGACCCGACCGTCCTCGCGCCACAACGAGATCGCCTCCCCGTCGGCCGGCCGCTGGGGGTCGACCTGCTGGTAGTGCCGGCTCCAGGCGAGCTGTCCCGGGTGGAACCGGCTCGTCGGGGTCCAGGCCCGGGAGACGAACTCCTGCATGGCCCGCAGGTCGGCCGGGCCCGAGAAGTCGTCGCGTCGCACCCTGGCCACGCTATCTCGCGGGCGTCGCCGGGGGCCTCGGTCCCGACGCTGCGGTGGCGTCACTAGGGTGTGGGAGTGACGCACGCGACGGGGATCGGATCCTGGCCCGGCACCGCGGTCCGGGACACCATCGGTCAGGTGCGCGAGCTGCTCGCCGACGGCCTGCCCCACCTCCCGGAGCTGCCCGCGCGTGGGCCGGGCGCCGACATGATCGGCCGCACCGCGGGGTTGCTCGTCGACCTGCCCGTCGACCTGCAGCCGATGGGCTGGCGCTTCGTGGACCGCCCGGGCAAGGACGCCCACCGCACGGGGGCCCTGCTGCGCGAGGACCTCGACGAGCTCGCCGAGGCCTACGACGGCTACGAGGGCCGGCTCAAGCTCCAGGTCGTCGGGCCCTGGTCGCTCGCGGCGAGCGTCTGGCTGTCGCGCGGTGAGCGCGCCATCGTCGACGAGGGCGCCTGCCGGGACATCGTCGAGTCCCTCGCCGACGGGGTGCGCACCCACGTCGCGGCGGTCCGTCGTCTCGTCCCCGGCGCGCAGCTCGTCGTGCAGGTCGACGAGCCGTCGCTGCCGACGGTCCTGCTCGGCCGGCTGCCGACCGCCTCCGGCTGGGGCCGGCTGCCCTCGCTCGACCCCCACGTCGTCGCGACCGGCCTCGCCGCCGTGCTCCGGGCCCACGACGGGGAGACGATCGTGCACTGCTGCGCCGAGAACCCCCCGCTGCCGCTGCTGCGGGCCGCCGCACCGGGGGCCCTCTCCCTCGACACCACGCTGCTCACCCCCCGCGGGTGGGAGGGCGTGGCGATCGCGCTGGAGGACGGAATCCGACTCGTGGCCGGGGCGGTCCCGACCGACGGGTCCCTCATCCGGGCGCAGGACGTCGCCGACCGCCTCCTCGAGGGATGGACCCGGGTCGGTATGCCGCTGGCCTCGCTGCGTGAGGTCGTCGTGAGTCCCACGTGCGGGCTGGCCGGCCTGCCGCCGCACACCGCCCGCGCCGTCCAGCAGACCGCGGTCGACACGGCCAAGGAGCTGGCCGAGCGTGCCGAAGCCTGACGGGGCCGCCGGAGCCCGATCGGGCTAGAGGGCCGAGCCCTTCTTCCAGGTGGCCCAGCTGAGGTTCCAGTCGGCGTACCCGTTGCCCATCGTCATCTCGCGCGCGGTGCCGCTCGTCTCGACGACGTCGCCGATCTGCATGTTCTTGTAGACCCACGCACCGTTGGCGTCGCTCATGCCCGTGCAGCCGTGGCTGACGTTCGTGTGGCCCTGGTCCTTGACCGACCACGGGGCCGAGTGGAGGAACTCGCCGGAGTTGGTGATGCGCAGGGCCCACTTGACCGGCGTTTCCTCGTAGTAGCCGGGATCACCCTTCTTGAGCCCGATCGTCTCGGCCTTCATGGTGATGTCGGTCTGCTTGTCCATGATGACCTTGACACCCGAGCGGGTGATGAAGCCGGGCTGCCCACCGGTGACGGGGATGGTCTTGACGAGCTTGCCGCTGACGTAGACGCCCATCTGGTGCTTCTTGAGGTCCACCTTGGCGATGACGGCGCGACCGACCGTGAAGTCGGCGGTCCGGCTCATCTCGCCGTAGCGGGCCCCGCTCTTGACGCCGTTGGTGTCGACCGTGACGTGGACCTTGCTGCCGGCCTTCCAGTAGCTCTGGGGCCGCCAGTGCGCCTCCCTGGAGTTGAGCCAGTACCAGGAGCCGGCCTGGGCCGGTTGGGCCGTCACGGTCATGTGCTTCTCGAACGCAGCCCGGTCGGTGACGGGCAGGTCGAAGCGGACGATGACCGGCATCCCGACGCCGACGGTGCCGCCGTCGCGCGGCGAGACGGCGACGTAGATCTGGTCGTCGAGGGTGAGCTTCGCAGTGGAGAAGGTCCGCGTGGCCGTCGTCTGCGCACCGGCCTCGTCGTCGGCGGTGAGCTCGAGGGTGTAGGTCACGCCGGGCTCGAGCAGGTCACCCGCCGTCCAGGTGCCGTCCTTGACGGCGCCCTCGACGGGGACGACGTTGCCCTTCTTGCTCACGTAGCTGAGCGAGGCCTCGGTCAACGTCCCCTGGTCCGCGCTCGCCGTGACCCGCGTGTCGACGGCGACCTTGGACGCCTCGTCCTCCGGGTTGGTCGACCAGGCGACCGGCGGGGTGGTCGGTGTCGGGGTGCTCGACGTGGTCGCCGGGGCCGGAGAGGCGCCCGTCGTGCTCGCGGCGGGGGAGCCGGTCCTCGTCGCGTCGGCGTTGGCCGTCGCGTTGCAGGCGGACAGCCCGAGGACGGCCACGGCGGCCAGGCTCGCGACGACGGTAGGACGGCTCTTCAGCAACACGAGTTGATCCCCTCGGTGACCCACGGGAGGGACGGCACCCGGCATACCCGACATGCGGCCCGGGTCGAAGACGATGACCCCGCCGCTCAAGTGTCACCGATGACCCCCCTTACGACAAAACCATCGGCGCGTCCAAATCGGGTGGGGGACGCTCACCCCCCACCCGGCGGCGGTCAGGAGGGCGGGCGCACCTCGCGGCGCAGGATCTTGCCCGTCGGGCCCTTGGGCAGCTCGTCGAGCTGCCAGATGTGGCGGGGGTACTTGTACGCGGCGATCCGGTCCTTGACGAACTGCTGGACGTCCTCGAGGCTGCTCGTCGCACCCTCCCGGAGCGACACGGCGGCCGCGACCTCCTCGCCCATCAGGTCGTCGGGGACACCGACGACGGCGGCCTCGAGGACGTCGGGGTGGGTGTAGAGGACCTCCTCGACCTCGCGCGGGTAGACGTTCATCCCCCCGCGGATGATCATGTCCTTCTTCCGGTCGACGATGGTGTAGTAGCCCTCGTCGTCGACGGTGGCGAGGTCGCCGGAGCGGAACCACCCGTCGGGGATCGCCTCCTTCGTCGCCTCGGGACGGCCCCAGTAGCCCTTCATGATGTTCTCGCCGCGGATCGCGATCTCGCCGATCTCGCCGGCGGGGGTGTCGTTGCCGTCGAGGTCGACGAGCTTCATCTCGCAACCGGGAATGGCCCGCCCGATCGTGCCGGGCTTGGTCGGCCGGTCCGGCATGTTGAACGAGGCCACCGGCGAGGTCTCCGAGAGGCCGTAGCCCTCGAGGATCTGGCAGTGGAACTTCTCCTCGAAGGTGCGCATCACCTCGGCCGGCATGGCCGAGCCACCCGAGGCGCAGGTGCGCAGCGTGGTGGTGTCGGCATCGTCGGCGTTCGGGTGGTTGAGCATGGCGGCATACATCGTCGGGACGCCCTGGAAGATCGTCACCGCGTCGCGGCCGAGCACCTCGATGGCCTTGGCCGGGTCGAAGCGCGGGATGAGCGAGAGCGTCGACCCGCGCAGCACCGCGGTGTTGAGCCCGCAGGTGAGGCCGAAGACGTGGAAGAGCGGCAGGCAGCCCATGATCACGTCGGACTCGTCGATCGCCATGATGTCGGCGGCGGAGACCTCGGCGTTGCGGTGCAGGTTGTAGTGGGTCAGCTGGGCGCCCTTCGGCTTGCCCGTCGTGCCACTCGTGTAGAGGATAACCGCGTCGTCGTCGTCGGCCCGCTCGACCGGCTCGGTGATCGGGTCGGCGCTCGTCTCGGAGGCGTCGAACTGACCGTCGGCCGGACCCATCGGGCCGCAGACGACGAGACGGGTGCCGGTCTCGGCGGCCGCCTTGCCCGCCTCCTCGGCGAAGTCGGGCCAGACGAAGCTGACCTTGGCGCCGCTGTCCTCGTAGAAGTACTGGATCTCACCGGCCTTGAGCAGGGGGTTCATCGGCACGACGACGCCGCCCGCGAGGAGCACCCCGTAGAAGGTGACCGGGTAGGCCGGCACGTTGGGCAGGATGAGCGAGACCCGGTCCCCGGGCTCGACTCCCGCGGCCCGCAGCTGGCCGGCGACCCGGGCAGCGGCGTGGTGCAGGGCCGACCACGTCACCTCCGCCTGGTCGAGCTTGATGCCGACCTTGTCGGGGATCCGTCCCGCGGTGGCGACGAGATTGGTGGCGAGGTTGGTCATCTCTGCTCCTTTGCAGTGGCGCGGTGCGTGCCGCCATTGTTACCCGTGGGTCGCTCCGTGGCCAGAGCGGTGTCCGGTACGCCCCGACCCGGCCCGCGTTGTCGCCCCCGGCTGGCAGGATGACCCCGTGACCGAGCACGCGCCCGCCTCCGTGACCGACGACGTCCCCGATGTCCCGGCCCCGGTCCACCGGGAGTGGACCGACCTCGCCGAGCAGGCGGGCGCCGCGCAGTTCGCCTACCACGTCAAGGACGCACCGACGATCAGCGACGGGGAGTACGACCGCCTGCTCCGTCGCCTCACCGAGCTCGAGACGGCCCACCCGTCGCTGCGCACCCCGCAGAGCCCGACGCAGAACGTCGGGGGAGCGGCCTTCGCGACCGTGTTCGAGACGGTCGACCACGTCGAGCGGATGCTGAGCCTCGACAACGCCTTCTCCGTCGAGGAGCTCCGGGCGTGGGCCGAGCGGGTCGAGCGCGAGGTCGGGGCCGGGGCGCACTACCTCACCGAGCTCAAGATCGACGGTCTCGCGATCAACCTGCTCTACGAGCGGGGCCGCCTCGTCCGGGCCCTCACCCGCGGCGACGGCCGGACGGGCGAGGACGTCACCCACAACGTGCGCACCATCAGCGGCATCCCGACCCGGCTCGACGGGGACGACGTCCCCGAGCTCGTCGAGGTGCGGGGTGAGGTGTTCTTCCCCACGGCGGCCTTCGCCGACCTCAACGCGGGCCTCGTCGAGGCGGGCCGGGCGCCCTTCGCCAACCCACGCAACGCGGCTGCGGGGTCCCTGCGGCAGAAGGACCCCCGGGTCACTGCCACGCGGCCGCTGAGGATGCTCGTCCACGGCGTGGGGGCTCGGCGCGGTTTCGAGATCGAGCGCCAGAGCGAGGCGTATGCCGCTCTGCGCGCGTGGGGGCTGCCGACCTCCGACGAGGTGCGCGTGCTCGACGACATCGAGGCCGTCCAGCGTTTCGTCGAGCACCACGGGGAGCACCGCCACGACCGGGCCCACGACATCGACGGCATCGTCGTCAAGGTCGACGAGATCGCGCTCCAGCGCCAGCTCGGCGCCACCTCGCGCGCCCCGCGATGGGCCATCGCGTTCAAGTACCCGCCGGAGGAGGTCAACACCCGGTTGCTCGACATCCGGGTCAACGTCGGCCGCACCGGGCGGGTCACCCCGTACGGCGTGATGGAGCCCGTCGTGGTGGCCGGCTCCACGGTCGAGCAGGCGACGTTGCACAACGCCCACGAGGTGGAGCGCAAGGGGGTGCTCATCGGCGACACCGTCGTGCTGCGCAAGGCCGGTGACGTCATCCCCGAGATCGTGGGCCCGGTCGTCGACCTCCGCGACGGCACCGAGCGGGCCTTCGTCATGCCCACCGAGTGCCCCTCCTGCGGCACGACGCTGGCGCCGGAGAAGGAGGGCGACAAGGACATCCGCTGCCCCAACACCCGGACCTGTCCGAGCCAGCTCCGCGAGCGGGTCTTCGCCCTGGCCGCCCGCAGCGGGCTCGACATCGAGGCGCTCGGCTGGGAGGGGGCCACGGCCCTGCTCGAGTCAGGACTGGTCACCGACGAGGGCGACCTGTTCGACATCACCCGGGAGGGCCTGGCCACGGTGCCGCTCTACACGCGGGCGGCGAAGCGGACCGACCCCGAGGACCGCGTCGTCGCCGGGCGGGTCCTGTCCGCCAACGGCGAGAAGCTCGTGGCCGAGCTCGCGAAGGCGCGGACGCAGCCGCTGTGGCGCGTCGTCGTCGCCCTGTCGATCCGACACGTCGGCCCCACGGCAGCCCGGGCGCTCGCGACGCACTTTGGCTCCGTGGACGGCATCCGGTCGGCGGACGTCGAGGAGCTCGCCCAGGCCGAGGGGGTCGGCGGTGTCATCGCCGAGGCCGTCACGAGCTGGTTCGAGGTGGACTGGCACCGCGAGATCGTGGCCAAGTGGGCGGCCGCCGGGGTCCGGATGGCCGACGAGGTCGACGCCTCGGTGCCGCGCACCCTCGAGGGCATGACGGTCGTCGTCACCGGGTCGCTCGAGGAGTTCTCGCGCGACGAGACGAAGGAGGCGATCATCAGCCGAGGGGGCAAGGCCTCCGGGTCGGTCTCGAGGCGGACGGACTGGGTCGTCGTCGGCGCCAACGCCGGCACGAAGGCGGCCAAGGCAGAGGAGCTCGGGCTGAGGATCCTCGACGAGGACGGCTTCCGACGCCTGCTCGAGACCGGGTCCCCGGACCTCGCCGACTGACGGGCCGGGCCACCGGCCGGCCCCGCCACCGGTCCACGGCATGCGGCTGGTGTGGTGACGGCCCATGTCCGCCGCGAATCTGTGTGGATTCCCACCGTAGGCTCGTCGGTCCACGTCCCTAGGCTGGCCGAGTCGCGATGCCCGGGAGGCGTCGGGCGCGTCCATCCGGCAGACGGCACGAGGAGGTGCAGGTGTCCACAGGTTCCTTCCTGCTCGAGACCCGCTCCCTGACCAAGGAGTTCAGGGGCTTCGCGGCCGTCTCGGGAGTCGACCTCCGCGTGGCCGAGGGCACCGTCCACGCGCTCGTGGGTCCCAACGGCGCCGGCAAGACGACCTTGTTCAACCTGCTGACCGGCTTCCTCACCCCGACCTCGGGGCAGGTTCTCTTCGACGGGTCGGACATCACCGGGAAGGCGCCCGAGCAGATCGTGCCGCTCGGGATCGCCCGCTCCTTCCAGATCACGAGCCTCTTCGACGCCCTCACCCTCCGCGAGCACCTCGAGCTCGCGCTGGCCGGACCGAGCGGGATGGGACGCCAGTTCTGGACATCGGTCACCCGCTTCTCCCGCTTCCGGGAGGAGGCCGACGGCCTGCTCGAGCAGGTGGGTCTCGCCGACAGGGCCGAAGTCCCGGCCGCTGCCCTGGCCTACGGCCAGAAGCGGGCCCTCGAGCTCGCGATCGCCCTCGCCCTCGATCCCCGGCTCCTGCTGCTCGACGAGCCCACGGCCGGGATGGGCATCGAGGACGTCGACCGCACGATCGAGCTGGTGAAGACGCTGTCGGCGGGTCGCACGGTCGTGTTCGTCGACCACAACATGCACGTCGTCGGCTCCCTCGCCGACCGCGTCACCGTGCTTCAGGCGGGGCAGGTCCTCGCCGAGGGACCCTATGACGAGGTCCGGGTCGACGAGCGTGTGGTCGCCGCCTACCTCGGGAGCACCCATGTCTGAGCATGACGGGAAGGCGATGCTGGACGTGTCCGGACTGTCCGCCTGGTATGGCGAGGCCCGGGTCCTCACCGACGTCGACCTCACCGTCTCGGCCGGTGAGGTGGTGACCCTGGTCGGCCGCAACGGGGCCGGCAAGACCACCCTGCTGCGCTCGGTCATGGGGCTCCACCGGCAGAGCCGGGGAACGATCCGGTTCGACGGCTCGGAGCTGCGTCGCCGCTCCGCGGACGCCCGGGCCCGGGCCGGGATCGGCTGGGTCCCCGACGACCGGGGCATCTACGCGAGCCTCAGCGTCGAGGAGAACCTCGTCCTGCCGCCGGTCGTGTCGGACCTGGCCTGGCCCCTGGAACGGATCTACGAGTTCTTCCCGGTGCTGCACGAGCGCCGCGCCTTCCCCGGGACGAAGCTCTCGGGCGGTGAGCAGCAGATGCTGGCGATGGCCCGGGTGCTGCGGATGGGCGCCCGCCTGCTGCTGCTCGACGAGCCCAGCGAGGGGCTGGCCCCCGTCATCGTCCAGCGGATCGGGGAGATCGTCCGCGAGATCACGCAGCACGGAGTCGCCGTCCTCCTCGTGGAGCAGAACGTCAAGTTCGCCGCCACGGTCGCGGACCGGCACTACCTGCTCGCACAGGGCGAGGTGGTCGAACACCTCGGCAACGAGGAGTTCCAGGCCAGGGAGAGCGAGCTGCTCACCCACCTCGGCATGTAGCCCGTCGGGCAGACCACCGCCACGACCACGCAGCACGACCCGCACCGCATCAGACCCGCACCACACAGACCCCCAGGAGGTCACATGCCCAACCGAAAGATCCACCTCCCGCTCGCGATCGCGGCGACCGCCTCACTCGCCCTCGCTGCGTGCGGCGGAGGGTCGGGCGGCCCGCAGGCGGCGGACTCCGGTGGCCTCAGCGACGGAAAGGTCGTGATCGGCCTGATCAACGACCAGTCCGGTGTCTACAAGGACCTCTAGGGACCGAACTCCGCGGCCGCCATCCAGCTCGCGATCGACGACTACCGGAAGAAGTACGGCGACAAGGCGGTGGCCCAGACCATCGAGATCGTCCAGGCCGACCACCAGAACAAGGCCGACGTCGCCAACACCAAGGCCCAGGAGATGTACGACCGGCAGAAGGCCGACATCATCCTCGACGTCCCGAACTCGGCCGCCGGCCTCGCCGTCGCCACGCAGGCCAAGGCCAAGAAGAGGCTCTACATCAACATCGGGGCCGGGACCTCGGCCCTCGAGGGCGCCCAGTGCAACAAGTACACCTTCCACTGGGCCTACAACACCGCGGTCCTCGCCAAGGGCACCGCCTCGGCGATCACCGAGCAGGGTGGCAAGAAGTGGAACATCGTCTACCCCGACTACGCCTTCGGCCAGGACATGAACGCCTCCTTCACCAAGGCCATCACGGCCGCCGGCGGCAGCGTAGGTGAGTCCATCGCCTCGCCGTTCCCGAGCGACAACTTCGCGACCTTCATCACCAAGGCGGGCCAGGGCGACCCCGACGTCATCGGCACCATGCACGCCGGTGGCGACCTGATCAACTTCGTCAAGCAGTTCAACCAGAGCGCGCTCAAGGGCAAGGCGAGCCTCGCCGTCGGCCTGATGTTCATCACCGACATCCACTCGCTGGGCGTCGAGCAGTTCGCCGGCACCGAGTTCACCGACCCGTGGTACTGGAACTTCGACAGCGAGAACACGGCGTGGGCCGACCGCTTCAAGGAGAAGACGAACACGCGTCCTTCCTTCGCCCACGCGGCCAACTACTCCGCCGCCCTCAACTACCTCGAGGCCGTCCAGGCGGCGGGGGGTGACAACGCCGACGACGTCGTCGCCCAGCTCGAGGGCAAGAAGATCAACGACGTGTTCCTGCGCAACGGTGAGGTCCGCGCCGCGGACCACTCGGTCATCCACGACGTCTACCTCGCGAAGGTCAAGGAGTCCGCTCCCGAGGAGTGGGACTACGAGGACATCGTCAAGACGATCCCGGCCGCCGACGCCTACCCGGCGCCGAGCGCCGACTGCACGATGGGCTGACCCGCCCCACCCGGCGCACGCCGTCCGGTGGGCTCGGCCCGAGCCCACCGGACGGGGCGCCGCGCCCGCGACGAACCTCGACCACCGCACGATCGGGAGACATGAGCGCCTTCATCCAGTACACGTTGCAGGGCCTCGCGGCCGGTGGCTTCTACGCCCTGTCCGCGCTGGGGCTCGCCGTCATCTTCGGGGTCCTCGGCGTCGTCAACTTCTCCCACGGCGCGTGCTACATGCTGGGCGCGGTCCTGTCCGCCGTCCTGCTCGCGGACCTGCACCTCGGCTTCTGGCCGGCCCTGCTCGTCGTGCCGGTGATCATGTTCCTCTTCGGGGTGCTGATGGAGCGGCTGCTCGTGCGCTGGCTGCTGCAGCTCGACCCGCTCTACAACTTCCTGCTCACCTTCGGGCTCACCCTCCTGCTCGTCGAGGTCGTCAAGCAGCGCTACGGCGTCTCCGGCCTGCCCTACGAGGTGCCTTCAGGCCTCGGCGGCCAGGTCCAGATCGGCGGCCTCGCCCTCTCGACCTACTCGATCTTCGCCTGCCTCTTCTCTCTCGTCGTCTGCATCGCCGTCGGCGCGCTGCTCACCCGGACGCGGATCGGGATGATCGTCCGGGCGGCGACGGAGTCGCCCGAGCGCTCGCGGGCCCTCGGGATCAACGTCGGACGCTGGGTGACACCGGTCTTCGGCTTCGGCATCGCGCTCGCCGGTCTCGCCGGCGTGCTGGCTGCCCCGACCCGAGCCATCACCGCCGAGATGGGCAGCAACTTCGTCATCATCCTGTTCGCCGTCGTCGTCATCGGCGGCCTCGGCTCGATCCTCGGGGCGGTGGTCGCGGGCTTCCTCGTCGGCCTCGTCGAGGCCTACGGGGTGGCCTACGCGCCGGCCTACGCCCAGATCGTCATCTTCGTCCTGATGGCGGCCGTGATCCTCGTCCGGCCCTCCGGACTCTTCGGACGGGAGGAGGTCGCATGAGCGAGCAGCAGACGGCCGCCGTGGAGCTGGCCCGGCCCTCGATCCTCACCCGCCGCAACCCGATCCGCTACCTGCTCCTCCTCGCGGGTCTCGCCGTCCTCGTGCTCCTGCCGTACTGGATCTATCCGCCGGTCGCGATGGACATCCTCTGCTGGGGCCTGTTCGCCGTCAGCGTCGACCTCCTCCTCGGCTTCACCGGGCTGCTGAGCTTCGGTCACGCGGCCTTCTGGGGCGGGTCCGCCTACGCGACCGGGCTCATCGCGAGCACCTGGAGCGTGCCGTTCCCGCTCGCGGTCATCGGCGGCGCGGTGTTCTCGATGGTCATCGCGGTGCCGATCGGCTACCTCTCCGTGCGCCGGACCGGGATCTACTTCGCGATGGTGACCCTCGCATTCGCCCAGATGCTCTACTTCATCGCCAACCAGGCGCGCGAACTGACCGGCGGCGAGAACGGCCTGCAGGGCATCCCGAAGGACTTCTTCGGGATCGAGTCCGTCGAGACCGACTCGTTCTACTTCTACTACGCCGGAGCGGCCGTCATCGTCGTCGGCATCCTCGTCGCATGGCGCGTGGTCAACTCGCCGTTCGGGCGCGTGCTCACCGCCGTCCGGGACAACCCGGCCCGCTCCCGGGCCCTGGGCTATGACGTCGAGTCGTACAAGATCACCGTGTTCGTCATCTCCGCCGGGCTCGCCGGGCTCGCCGGGGGTGTCTTCGCGATCAGCCACGGCTTCGCCTCGCTCCAGGAGCTCGCCTGGACCACGTCCGGCAAGGTCGTCCTCGT
>JBBRGO010000077.1:0-12157 GCA_038224055.1 Actinomycetales bacterium | reverse complement strand
CACCTTGTCGAGGCCCTGGTCGACCTTGCTGCGGGCCTTGGTGATGGTCTCCGCGTGCTTGGGGCCGGCCTTCTCCCCGATCTTGGCCTCGGCCTTGTCGAGCATGCCGTCGACCTTGGGCCGGTTCTCGGCGGCGTAGCTCGACGCCATGCCGACGGCGGCCTTGACGACCTCGGACACGGCGTCGCCGAAGTCCTTCGCCTTCTCCTGCAGGTGGACCTCGTCCACCTTCTGCTTCATCTGGTCACCGAACGACATCTGATCTCCTTGGGGCGCTGGACCGGGACGACCGGCTCGCTGTCCCACCCAGAGTCCTACCCGGGCCCCGTCGACCGCAACCCGGGATGACCCCCACCCGACCCTGGTCCGGGTCGGTTCGGCGGAGTGAGCCGCTCCCAGTACAACGCGTCGCCCCACGCCGCGCCGGGCAGCGGGTCGACGTCGTGCTCACGCCCGAACGAGACGAAGCCGTTGGCCATGAGGACCCGGTTGCTCGCGACGTTGTCCGCGGCCGTCTCGGAGACGAGGCGGCGCAGGCCGAGCCCGCCCCGATCCCGGGGAGCCAGGGCATGGCTGATCGCCAGGGCTGCGGCTCGCCGGGCGACGTGACGGCCCCGGGCGCTCGGGAACAGCTGGTAGCCGAGCTCGCCCACGTCGCCCGTGAGCGGACCGCTCCTGCTGAAGACGGTGACGCCGCCGAGGGCCCGGTCGGTCGCGGTGTCCGCGACGCACCAGTCGACGCCGCTCGCCTCGGCCATCAGCTCGTGCCGACGGGCGAGCCACGCGGGGAACATGTCCCGGCCCAGGGTCGACCGGCCAGGCATCCAGTGCTCGGGGTCGTGCCGCTCCTCGATCGCGTCGATGTCCTCGGCCCGCCACGGGCGCAGCCGGAGCCCGTCGCCCTCGATGACGACCGCCTCGAGCCAGGGGGCGACGGGAGTGAGGGCGTCGTCGCGGCCGAGGCTCGCGTGCCACGAGTCGAGCGCCCTCTCGGGGTCGTCCGGGTCGACGTGGCTCTCGGGAACGACGCCGTGGAAGGTGAATCCGGTCGCCCAGGCGACGCGACGTGAGCCCCAGTTGCCGACGATGGCGCGCCAGTGGATGCGGGAGACCGGTGTCCCCCACGGACCCGTCTCGAACACGTGGGCGGCGAGCAGCCGCACGGCCCGCGCCATCACGCCGGCGCCGCGGGCCCGTGGGTGCAGGGCGTAGCCGATCGAGGCCGTCGTCCGAGCCTCGCCCGGGCGCAGGTCGACCGCCCCGGCGTACGACGGGGTCCCGGAGTCCTCGTCGAGGACGGCCTCGATCGCCCACAGGCGGTTGCCCCTCGGGTCACCCCACGCCGCCCGGGCCCGGTCCGTGAAGCCCTCGGCGTCCTCCCGGGTGTACCCGCGGGGGACGGTGGTCCAGCGCTGCGCGTCCGCATCGAGGCACTGCTCGAGGATGGCGTCGACGTCCTCGGCGTGGTGGGCCCGGAGGGTGACGACGCCATCGGTGAGGAGGGGCACGAGGGCGGCGAGCCCGAGGTGGTCGCGGTGGTCGGTCTCCATGGGGACAGCGTGCCACCGGGCGGCGGCTCGTGAGCCGCCGCCCGGTGACCTGCCCCCCTAGCCCCCGGCCCCCCGCGGACCTGAGGTGTCCCCCAGCTCTTGACCGTGGGTCGGTGACCCTCCCTCGGCACGAGTAACGGTAGGGGCGCCGCGCCCGGGATGGGGGCCCTGTTGCGGGGTCGCCTCTCTTGCGCAACGCTGGGAGCCGATGTGAGTCTGTCGGGCCTGAGGAGGCGCCGGATGACCCGTCGAGGATCCGGCCGTGAGAGCGACCGCCTGCTGGGCGACGAGATGCTCTGGGTGCTGCGCAACGCCCGGTCGCACGCGAGCGAGCCCGCCCTGCGGTCCGGCTCGGGCTTCGCCGCCGGCGCCGGCCGGGCGGACCCGGTGAACCGCTCCCAGATCGGCAGGTGGGAGCGGGGGGAGGTCGGGGTGACGCACGGCCTCGTGCGCCGCTACGAGACCGTGCTGGCCCTCCCGGAGGGCCAGCTCAGCTGCGTCATCGACACCTTCGCCCGCGGCCACCGCGCGGTCCGCTCGACGGCGATGCTGACCGACCGTGCCGAGCCCGACGTCGATGTGACCCTCCTCCTGCTCGAGCGGGCACTGTCGTCCGAGCGGATGACCGGAACCCAGTGGGACCGGCTCTCGGACAACCTCGGTCGGATGCCCCATGTGCTCGTGCGCGCCTCGGACTGGGAGGCTCTCATCTCCCGCTGCCTGTCCGAGCTCGCCGTGAGCCTCCGGCTCGGCTACGCGCAACGGGCCGAGGCGGTCGCGCGACTCGCGGGCCACCCGCGCAGCGGGCCCGTCGTGGCGCGGATGGCGGGGGACGTGATGGGCGACCCGGCGACACAGTTCTGGAGCGACACCGTGAGCCTGCTCCAGTTCACCGACCATCCGGACGCTCTCCGGGTGCTCATGACGCAGCTGCGGTCACCGACGGGTGACGACGCGCTGCGCGCGTGCCTGCTCTCGCTCACCTCGATCGTCCAGACGATGGATCTCCCGTCCGCCGACGGGACGGAGGCCGTCGCCCTCGCGCTCGGTCTGCTCCGTGACGCGAGCCTGCCCTACCGGGTCCACCGTGGCGCAGCCAACCTCCTGCGCGCCGCCGGGGTGGCCCAGAGCGGGCGGCTCGCCCTGGCGCTGTCGAGCCGCGACCGGGCGTTCGTCGCGTCGATCCTGCTCGACGGGCGGGCGGTGCGACCCTCGCTCTACCGGGGCGCGCACAAACGGATCCGGTCGCGCCTCGAGCGGGCGCCGGGCTGGACCGGGGAGCACGAGCCGGTGCTCGACGGCGTCATCCGCACCGCCCTCGCCGCCACGAACGAGGAGGACCGCGCGGTCGCGCTGACGATCCTGATGATCTCGCCGCAGGGCCACGACGTGGCGCGGGAGTATGCCGTGGAGCTGGCCCGGGGCTGTGCGACCGCCGACATCGTGGCGGTCCAGGAGTGTCTGAGCGTCCTGTCCTGGCTCCAGGCACCCGAGGACATCCCGCTCTTCCTCGAGATGGCGACGGCGCCCGCCACCGCACCCGACGTGGTCATGGAGCTCGGTTTCGTCCTCGGCAACGTGTCCGACCAGGTCGGGCCGGACGACGTCCTCGAGCGACGTGTCGCCGACCTGATCCGGACGGTCGTCGGCGGGCCCGCGCGTCCGGGCGTGGTCGACCAGCTCCGTGGCCTCGCCTACGTCCTGGGGATGCGAGCTCGCTTCGACCTCATCGACGGGCTGCACGACGAGTTCCGAGGCAAGGCCCACGACCGACCGAACCTCGGTCCGGCGCGCACCAGCCTCGACTGGTGGCGCACCCTGCCCGCCCACATCAGGCCGGTCCGCCGAGCGGGTCACCCACCGGCAGGGTGACTCGGTCGGGCGCCTCGTGCGCCTAGATTGGTGGCCGTGGACACCGACGCAGTGCTGACCCTGCTCAAGGACGTGGCGGCGGAGGTCATCAACCCGCGCTTTCGCGCCCTGTCCGACGGCGAGATCCACGAGAAGAACCCGGGTGACCTCGTCACGGTCGCCGACCACGAGGCGGAGGTCCTCATCACCGAGGCACTCGTCCGGGCCTATCCCGACGCGGTCGTCCTCGGTGAGGAGGCCCACGCCGCGGACAAGGCCCTGATGGAGCGCTACGTCGGCGCCGAGCACGCCTTCACCGTCGACCCCGTCGACGGGACGAAGAACTTCGTCCACGGTTCACCGGACCACGCGGTCATGGTGGCCGAGACCCGCGGGGGCGAGACGGTCCGGGCCTGGATCTGGCAGCCGCAGCACGAGCTCGGCTACGTCGCCGAGAAGGGCGCCGGCGCCTACCGCGACGGCGTCCGCCTGCATCGCGAGGTCCCCGCCGGTGACCTGCTCGTCGGCCGGACCTCCCGCCGCGACTGGATCGGGCGGTCGCTCGAGGGACTGCCGGACATGGTTCTCACCTGGGTCTCCTGCGGCATCGACTACCCCAAGCTCGTCGAGGGTGAGACCGACTACGTCCTCTACCGGGCGGCCGCCCCGTGGGACCACGCGCCGGGAGCGCTCCTCGTCGCCGAGGCCGGTGGTCTCGTCGGCCAGTCCGACGGGTCGGCCTACGGTCCCCGCGACCAGCCGACCCGCGGGCTCGTCGCGGCAGCGAGCCCAGCGGCATACGACCGCGTCTGTCGCGCGCTCGCCGACGGTGGCCCCCCTCGCTGAGCCGACAACAGGGTTTGCGACGGCGCCGGATCGGATACGTTGAGAGGGACAGCTGATCCGCCGGCGGCAGGCGCCCGGAGGACAATCATCAGGGCAGACACCAGAAGAGGTGCGGCATGGAGTGGTGGGGCTGGCTGATCGTTGCGGTGGTCGTCATCGGGTTGCTCGTCGGGGCAATCCTCGCGATCCAGGCCAGGCGTCGTCGCGGCGGCGTCATCGTCGACCGGGGCGGCAAGCCCTCCGGGGGCCGGCGCGGTGGTTCGTCATGAGTCGCCTGATGCGCACGAGCGAGATCACGAAGCGTCCCGTCGTGACGACGGCGGGCAACGACATCGCCCAGATCAAGGACGTCGTGTATGCCGCTGACGGCGGCTCGGTGCACGGGTTCACCCTCGCCGGGCGCGGGCTCTTCTCCGGGCCGCTCTCGGAGGTCCTCACGTGGACGTCCGTCGCGGCCCTCGGGGCGGACGCGGTGATGATCGCGGACGAGAAGGCGCTGCGCGACCGGGCCAGCCTCTTCGGGGCGGACGGCGCCCCCTCCGCCGCACGGGCCGACGTGCTCGGGTCGCGGGTGCTCACCGATGCCGGGACCGACCTCGGCCTCGTCGTCGACGTCATCGTCGAGGTGCACGGAGCGGGCGACGAGTGCGACGTCGTCGGCTACGAGATCGAGGCGTCGGAGGCTCTGGAGAACAGCGGCACCAAGGTGCTCATGCCCCTCCCCGACACCATCGCGGCCTCGGGAGAGAACCTCATCGTCCCCGCGTCGGCCAAGGACTTCGTGCGGCACGACCTCGCCGGCTTCGGCGCGGCGGTCGCGGAGTTCCGAACCCAGCTGGCCGGAGGTCACTGATGCTCTTCTCCCAGACCCTCAAGCACAAGGTCGTCGCGACGAGCTCGGCCGAGACGGTCGGCAAGGTCAAGGACTTCGTCGTCGACCCGTCCTCGCGCTCCGTCGTCGCGCTGTCCGTCAAGGGCCACAAGGGCGGCAAGACCCTGCACTGGGCCGACGTCACCACCGTGGGGCCCGACGCCGTCACCGTCGCGGAGCCCGGCGCCGTCAAGGACGCGAGCCAGGCGGTGACCGACCTCGCAGGCAAGGGCAACCGCATGGTCGACAAGCGGGTCCTGTCGACGGACGGCGACGAGCTGGGCGTCGTCACGGACGTCGAGTTCGACGGGTCAACGGGCGCCATCACCTACCTCATGGTCGACGGTGCCCCGGTGCCCGCGGAGCGGCTCGTCGGCGTCGGCTCGTGGGCCGTCGTGGTGCGCTCCGCCTGACGGGTTTCGACGTTCCGGTCCGCACCTCGCGTGAGGGTGCCACCGTGGAGGGATGGCACGCACCGACCTGGTCGTGGTGCTCCCCGGGATCACCGGGAGCACCCTCGGGGTTCGCGGGCGCGACGGTTCGCCCCCGAGCGAGAACCTCATCTGGGCGCCGTCGGCGGGGGCGGTCTGGCGGCTGCTGACCCGAGGCGACTCGATCCTGCGGCACGCCCTGCCCGACGGCATCGGCGACGACCACCCCGGTGACGGCGTCGAGCCGGTCTCTCTCATGCCCGACGTCCACGTCCTACCGGGCATCTGGACACCCGTCCGCGGGTACGACGTGCTCGTCGACGCCCTCGGGCGGCTCGGCTTCCACCAGGACAACGGCGGCCAGCCTCCGAACCTCATCACCTTCGCCTACGACTGGCGCCTGTCCAACCGCTGGAACGGTCAGCGCCTGGCATCCGTCGTCGAGCCCGCTCTCGAGCAGCTCCGGGCCCGGGGCGGCGAGTTCGCTGACGCCCGCGTGGTTCTCATCTGCCACTCGATGGGCGGCCTCGTCGCCCGCTGGTACCTCGAGAAGTGCGGCGGCGCCGACGTGACGCGCAAGCTCGTCACACTCGGGACGCCGTGGCGCGGGACGACGGACGCCCTCGAGCAGCTCGTCAACGGGGTGAGAAAAGGGATCGGCCCGTTGGGCGTCGACCTCACCGCCTTCTCGCGGAGCCTGCCGTCACTCTTCCAGCTGCTCCCGGAGTACGCCTGCATCGTCGGCTCCGGCGGCTGGGCGAAGACGACCGAGGTGTCGCTGCCAGACCTCCCGTCCGCCATGGTCGCGGACGCGATGGCCTTCCACACCGACCTGCAGGCGGCGGAGGCCAACCGACCTGGCAGTCGGGACAAGGCCCACCTCGTGGTCGGGGTGCGCCAACCCACCCGGACGACGGTCTCCCTCGAGGGCAGCCGAGCCGTCACCTCGCAGAGCTTCGGGCCGGACGACGACTACGGCGACGGAACCGTGACCCTCACCGGTGCCGTCGGGCTCGGCGAGAGTCTCGACACCAACCTCATCGTGCGCGTGCCCGAGCAGCACGCCAACCTCCAGTGCAACCCGTTCGTCCTCGACCAGGTCGAGGAGATCCTCACCGCGAGGCCGGTGCGCCGCCGGGAGCTGCGCACGGTCGGCGTCCGCGCGACCGTGCCCGACCTCGTCACGGGCGGGCGGGCGCTCGAGGTCCGCTTCGACCTCGAGTCCCTCGTCGGCGACCCCGAGCCGCAGCGCGAGGCGGTGAGCGTCAGCGTCCGGGACTCGGCCGGCGCGGTGCTCGCCGTCGCCGAGCCCCGGCTGCGGGCAGGACACGGTCTGGCCTCGTTCGCCGACCTGCCGGCCGGGACCCACACGGTGACGGTCGCCGGTGCCCATCCCGGCGCAGCGGTGACCCCGGTGACCTCGACGACGCTGCTCTGGCCCCGGTCGCTGGGGTGATGCCGGTCGGCTGGGTCGGCCCGGTCAGCCGGTCGGCTCCGTCAGCCGGTCGGCTCCGTCAGGGGCTCTCGGAGGCCTTCTTCGTCGCCGCCCGGTTGGCCGGCTCCGAGGCCTCCGTCGCCCGCTCGGCCGCGCGGGCCGCTCGTTCCGCCATCGGTGAGGTCGTCGCCCCTCGCCGGTCCTCGACGTAGCCCTCGGGGTCCTTGTCGACCGAGTCGATGCCGGACGCCGCCTTGACCGACTCGTAGCGGATGAAGCTCACGGCGATCTCGTGCCGCAGCTGGAGGCTGGCCTGCTGCCGGAAGTCGGCGAGGTCCTGGCGCTCCTCCTCGCCCATGTGGTCGCTGTTGTGGACGTTGGCGTCGATGACTGCGGTCCACCACTCGTCGGACCCGGTCCGGCACTGGGCGACCCGACGCACGGCCTGGCGGATCTCGTTGTGGTCCTTGACCGCGTCCTCGACCTCCTCGTCCACCGACTCCGCGTCGGCGCCCCCCGTGCCGAGCCGGAGCAGCTCGGGGTAGAAGAACTTCTCCTCGGCCTCGGCATGGGTCTCGAGGAGGATCGCCAGCCGCGTCCAGAGGGCGGCAAGGCCGTCGTGGTCCTCGCGCGGCCACTCCTCGAGCATGGCGAACATCCGCCGTTGCTCCATGTGCTGGTGCAGGATGATCTCGGTGATGTCCATGAGCGCTCCGTCTCGTCGAGGGGTCAGGCCACCACTCTTCCCCACCTGACGTGAGTGCACGAGAGGAGCCCCCGATGAGTGACACGACCCCGCTGGAGCCGGAGCGACCGACGTTCGGCTCGGTCGCTTTCGACTGCGCCGATCCCGGCGGGGTCGCGCGGTTCTACGCCGAGCTGCTCGGGGGCACGGTCGAGACCGACCCGGACGGCGACTGGTTCACGGTGCACTGGGCGGGCCCCGACCTCGCGACCCAGCTCGCGCCGGGCCACGAGTCGCCACGCTGGCCCGATGGGCAGCAACAGGCGCACCTCGACCTCAAGATCGTCGACATCGCCGCAGCGCACGATCGCGTGCTCGAGCTCGGCGGGACCGCGCTCGACCCGGTCGAGGCGCCGCAGCCCCGGCCCGAGCGGGGTTTCCGGGTCTATGCCGACCCGGCCGGCCACCCCTTCTGCCTCTGCCGACCCACGCCGGACGCCTGGGGCTGATCCCCGCGCCGGTGGCGCCTACGCCCTGCCCCGCCTCACTGTGCGCAGGGCTTTGGCACGGACCGGCCGAGCGAGAAGGAGGCCGGCGTCGAGCAGACGCTGCGCCGCGGCCGCGTCGAGCCCGGCGACGTAGTCACCGACCGTCACCGGGTGCGCGGGTCGCGACTCGGCTGTCGCCTCGTCCTCCGACCCGATCGTCCCGGCTGTCAGGACCGCACACATCGCCCCGACCCGGCCGCTACGGGCGAAGTCGAGGTGGAACCCCGGGGCGCCCACCCGCAGCGAGAGGTTCCCGCAGGGCGTGCGGGGCTTCCGCACCTCGAGCAGGACCTCCCCGATCCGCCAGCGCTCGCCGATGAGAGCGCCCGTGACGTCGAGACCGGACGTCCGCACGTTCTCGCCGAAGAGACCGGGGTCGACCTCTCGTCCCAGCGACTCGGCCCACGACCGCGCGTCCTCCTCCGCGTAGACGTAGACGGCGGCGTCCGGGCCGCCGTGGCCCGGGTCCATCTGCCGGTCAGCCTCGAGCCCGAGCTCCCCGACACGCACCCGGCCGGACCGCGGTCGCTTGTCGATCGCCGTGTCGTGGTGGTGGCCGGGGACGACCCGCTCCACGGTGCACACCGCGACGACCACCCCGGCCGGTGACTCGTTCCTCGTCATCACCCCAGGATGCCCCGTGGGGCGGCCCTCACGCCTGATCGCTCTTGCGGTGCCTGCCGCTCAGTACCCCGCCTGGTCCAGGGCCTCGGTCGTCAGCTGACGCCCGAGCTCGATCATCTCGGCCGCCCGGTGGAAGTCCAGGGTGCGGACGGCATTCGAGGGGACGGTGACGAGCACGTCGGGAGGGTTGCTCGCCATCCGGTAGCGGGAGATGAGCGCACTCATCGTGTCGAACGACATCGTGAGCAGGTCGACGACACCGATGTCGCTCGGTGCCGCGCCCGGCGTCACCGGTCGACCCGGTGTCCCCGTGGTCGCCGGCGCGTGGTGGTCGGCGTCGCCCACGTCACGTCGGTGGCCCCCCTGGAGCCGGCTGGTGATGGCGCGCATGGTGTCCGACTCGAGGACCTCCGCGGTGCCGCGCCGCAACCGTGTCGTCCACTCATCCAGCGGGCGTGCCTCGGAGGTCGCCTTGAGTGGGGTCGAGGTGCCGCTCGGGCTGCGCATGCCCGAGAGCGAGACCGCGATGGTGAGGTCGGCGTTCGCCGCGGCGGTCGGCTCGATCGGGACGGGGTTGATCAGACCGCCGTCGACGAGCACGCGCCCGTTGATGCTGATCGGGGTGATCACCCCCGGAATGGCGATCGAGGCCCGGATCGCCTGCACGACGGGGCCGTGCTGGAACCACACCTCGCGGCGGGCGTTGAGGTCGGTCGCCACGGCGGTGTAGGGCACGGGCAGGTCCTCGATGGCCACGCCGTCGAGGATCTCGCCGACCTTCGCGATGATCCGCTCGGCGCGGATCGCGCCGCCAACGGTCGACAGGCTGAGGTCGAGCAGCCGCCACACCTCGCGCTGGGTGAGGCTCAGCGCCCACTCGGTGTAGGCCTCGAGCTGCCCGGCCGCCGCGACCCCACCGACGAGGGCCCCCATCGACGTGCCGGCGATGGAGACGACCTCGAAACCGCGTTCGGTGATGATCTGGAGCGCGCCGATGTGGGCGTAGCCGCGCGCGCCGCCCGAGCCGAGCACCACCGCTGCCTGTCGTCCCTGCGTCACCCCCAGAGCGTAGCCACCGGCATTCCGGGGTCCGCCACCTCTTGCGCCGACCGGGTCGGGTGTGGTTCATTGGGGACCGATGTAAGCGCTTACAAGCATCACGCGCATCGCTCCCTCTCAACGACGAGACCGGAAAGGCAGGACCATGGCGAAGGCACCCCAGCGGGCCACCGGCGCGACGATCTACTCCGTCGCCGACCTGGCCGGAGTGTCCATCGCGACGGTGTCCCGCGTCCTGCAGGGCTCGAACGCCGTGTCCCCGGCCTCTCGCAAGAAGGTCCTCGACGCCGTCGACCAGCTCGACTACGTGCCGGTCGGAGCGGCTCGGAGCCTTGCCGTGCGCCACCACGAGGCGCTGGGGCTCGTCCTGCCCGAGCTGAGCGGGCCCTACTACTCCGAGCTGCTGATGGGCTTCGAGGCCCGTGCGGCCGAGCTGGGGCACAGCGTCATCCTGTTGCTGGCCGAGGGCAAGGACGACCTGGCGCGAGCCGTGCGGCAGCTCGCCGCTCGCGTGGACGCCCTGGCCGTCCTCGGCTCGGCGGCAATGCCCCCCGCCGTGGCCAAGGTCCTGCGGGGCAGGAAGCCGCTCGTCGTCATCGCCGGGGCCACGGCCGACGACATCGAGAACGTCAAGGCCGAGAACCTCCGCAGCGCAGAGCTGCTCACCCTCCACGTCCTCGACCACGGACGCTCGCAAGTCCTCTTCGTCGGCGACACCGATGCAGCGCCCGACATCGCCGAGCGCTATGCCGGCTTCGTCGCTGCGCACCACGCGCGAGGGCTCGAGGCCGCGGAGCCGCTACGCGTGGCCTACCGGGAGACCTCGGGCGCGGAGGTCGCCGACGCGATCCTCTCCGGGCGCCTCGACCCCGACGCGCTCGTCTGCGCCAACGACGAGCTGGCGCTGTCGACCATGACGCGCCTGCTCGACGCCGGCCGCGACGTCCCCGGCGACATCGCCGTCGTCGGCTGGGACGACGTGATGACGGCCCGCTACGTCCGCCCCGGCCTCACCACGGTGCGGCAGCCGGTGCGCGACCTCGGCTCGCTCGCGGCCACCCGTCTCCACGATCAGCTCGCCGGGGACCCAGCCGATCCGGACGACCACGTCCTTCCGACCGAGCTCGTCTTCCGGCAGTCCTGCGGCTGCGCCAGACCGCCGCAGCTGCCCTGACCCCACACCAGCCTCAACGCGCTACTCCCGGCGGTCCCCGCCGCGGAGCGCACCCCCCGAGAAAGTGAGAAATGATGAGACGCACCACAGCCATCACCGTCGCCGCTCTGGCCGCCACGGCCCTGACCGTCAGCGCCTGCGGGCGCGGAGAAGAGGGCGCCACGGGTGCCGCCGAGACGGGCGCGGCCGTCAGCACCGGCGCCGCCAAGGGCACCATCACCGTGTGGGCCATGGGGGCCGAGGGTGACAAGCTGCCCGACCTCGCCAAGGACTTCGAGGCGGCCAACCCCGGCGTGACGATCAACGTCACGGCGATCCCGTGGAGCTCCGCGCACGACAAGTTCACCACCGCGATCACGGCCGACAAGACCCCCGACGTGGCGATGGTCGGCACGACGTGGATGGGGGAGTTCGCGAACCTCGACGCACTCGACCCGACGCCGCCGTCGATCGACCAGACCGCCTTCTTCCCCGGCGCCCAGAAGACGACCGAGGTCAACGGCACGTCGTTCGGCATCCCGTGGTACGTCGAGACGCGGGTGCTCTTCTACCGCAGCGACCTCGCCAAGAAGGCGGGCTTCGACACCGCACCCACCGACTGGGACGGCCTGAAGAAGATGGCCAAGGCCATGCAGGACAAGGCCGGCGCCAAGTGGGGTATCGGTCTGCAGGCCGGCGGGACCGGCTCCTGGCAGTCGATCATGCCGTTCGCGTGGTCTGACGGCGCCGAGCTGACGCAGGGCGACAAGTACACCTTCGACACCCCGCCGATGCTCGACGCGGTCACGTACTACCAGTCCTTCTTCACCGACGGCATCTCCGACAAGGCCGCTCCGGCGACCCCGACGACGGAGCCCGACTTCGCCAGCGGCAAGGTCCCGATGTTCATCTCCGGCCCGTGGATGATGTCCGCCGTCGAGAAGGTCGGCGGTGCGGGCTTCAAGGACAAGTACAACGTCGCCAAGATCCCCGCCAAGACCGACTCGGCCTCCTTCGTCGGCGGCTCCAACCTCGCCGTCTTCAAGAGCACCCAGAACCGCGACGCGTCGTGGAAGTTCGTCCAGTGGCTCGCGGACCCCAAGG